>CAZXHG010000138.1:22740-26763 GCA_964639985.1 uncultured Rickettsiales bacterium | reverse complement strand
GGTGGCGACTTCGTGCTCATGCCCCGGTCCGGGTACTCGGGCAGCCAGCAGTACGCCATCCACTGGGGTGGCGACGCGGCCGGCACGTCGGACCTGGGGCTGCGCGCGGCGATCATCATGCTGCAGCGGGCCGGGTTCATGGGGTTCACCACGTGGGGGTCGGACACGGGCGGGTACTACGAGTTCGACGACCGCGAGGTGTTCGCCCGCTGGCTGCAGTTCAGCGCCCTGTGCCCGATCATGGAGATCGGCGGCGAGGGCACGCACGCGCCGTGGGACATGCCCACGGACCCGGTCCACGACGAGGAGATGATCGAGATCTACCGCCGCTACGTGCAGCTGCACCACGACCTGCAGCCGTACCTCGCCGAGCAGGCGGACGCCGTGGCCGAGACCGGCATGCCCATCGCCCGGGCCATGGTGTTCGACTTCCCCGGCGATCCGGCCATGCTCGACCGCTGGGACCAGTTCATGCTCGGCCCGGACGTGCTGGTCGCGCCGGTGTGGCGGACCGGCGAGCGGGAGCGGGAGGTGGTGCTGCCCGAGGGTGACTGGGAGGACCTCTGGGACCGGGACGTCACCTGGACCGGACCGGCCACCATCACGGTGGACGCTCCCCTGGACACGATCCCGGTGTTCGTGCGGCCGGGCGGGCTGCCGCGTTGATCACTCGAACGGCGGGAACTGCACGGTCTCGGCGGCGTACTCGCAGGTCGGCTCGCAGTCCGGGCCGTTGGGCTGCAGGGTCTCGAACGCGGGCTCGACCCAGGTGGCCGCGATCAGCTCGTCGTCCAGGTCCACCTCGATGTCGATCAGGGTCACGCCGGCCCGCAGCACCATGATCCCGGTGATGGCGTGGCCGTCGGACAGGGCGCTGCCCGAGGTCATCAGGAACACGTCGGGCGCGTCGCACGCGCTCTCCTCGCCCTCGACCAGCGGGATGCTGGACTCGCAGGTGAACGGCTCACCGTCCACGTCCACGCGCACCACGTAGTCGCCCGGTGCGACCAGGGCGGTGGCAAAGGTCAATTCCGCTCCGTCGGTACACCCGATCGCGGTGCAGTCCGGGCCGAGGGGACAGCCGGACAGGGCCAGGCCCAGGGTGAGGGTGGTCAGCAGGATCGTGGAATTTCTCATCGTCGGCTCCCAGCCCCGCGAGACATCGGTCGCGATGCTCCCTCGACCTTGCTGCAAGTGCCGTGCCCGGCCGGCGTGAAGGTGGGGGCCCCCGCACGCGCGCATCCTGTATCCTGGGCTGGCAAAGGGGGATTCCATGCCATCGACCCCGGCCGCAACACACTCGCACACCCGCCGCACGGCCGCCGCGTTCGCAGCGCTGGCCGTGCTGCTCGTGGCCTCGCCGGTCCGCGCCGGCGAACCCGACGAGTTGAAGGAGGAGTCCCTGGACGTGTACTTCGAGCGCTGTGCCGAGCCCACGGAGTCGGCGCGCAGGATCGCGGCGGCCCAGTGGGACAACCTGCTGGCGATCGGGCATTCCCCGCGGTCGCTGCACGACATCGCCAGCACGCTGCCCGAGGACTGCGACTACGCCTCGTTCCGCAACGCCATCCAGTCGTGGGCCCGGGAGCGCGAACAGGCACCGCTCACGCCCGCCTCGGACTCCGGCCAGCCCAGGGAGCGCCCCTGGGTGGGTCAGGGGTACGACGTGGGCGGAGACGACGCCGCGGATCCCCCCCTGACCAACGACGACGTGTTGACGATGCACGCGGCCGGGCTGTCCGCCTCGGTGGTCGCGGCCAAGGTGGGTCAGGCACCGGCCACGGACTTCGACCTGGAGGTCGACACCCTGCTCGCCCTCAAGGACCAGGGGCTGCCCGACGTGGTGGTCGAGGCGATGCTGCAGGCCGATGGTGCAGCGTCCGAGGAGGACGAGGAAGAGGCCAGCATCGTGCCCGAGGTCGACAGGCTGCGGGTCTGGCTCGACGCGGACGACAAGGACGTGGAGCTCTCACCCCGGTCGGGGAGCGTGGACGAGGAGGCCATGACCCTGAGGGTGGTCTTCGACGGCACGTCCAGCAGGGTGTCGACCACGGACACGACCCCGAAGCTGTACGTGGCCCACCCGGTGGATCCGGTTGGACTGCTGTACATCTCGGAGGTCGAGGTGGACCGGGACGAGGGGATGCGGTGGTGCGGCGTGGAGAACCCCATGTCCTACCTCAGCTGGAAGGACCTGCCCGTGCCGGACGACGAGATCCGCTATCGCACCGAGTGGGTCGAGCCCGGCCTGTGGCGGCTGGTGCTGCGCGACGAGCTCAACCGGCAGGACAAGTACGCGCTGTGGACCGTGGCCAGCGACGGCCGCCGGCTGGCGCTGCTGATCTTCGACTTCGAGGTGCGGCGGAAGTGATCGGAGCGCGGTCCCACACCCGGGCGCTGGGCGCGTTCGTTCTCGGTTGTTCCCTCCTGGTGGGGTGCCGGGCCACCAGCCCGGCCGCGGTCGACAGCACCGCGACCCCCGAGGTCGACGACCTCGGCATCCCCCTCGAGCCGATAGAGCTGCCCTGTTTCCACGTGCAGCTACCGGACCTCGACGTGGAGCAATGGGACGTGGACGGATCGGTGGGGAGGATCCAGCTGTTCGATCCGGAGGGGCTGCTCACGCTCGGCCTCACGTGGAACGCGGACCACTCCGAACCGCCGGACGACGAGGGCGCGCGGCGCGTGGCCAGCCTGGCGCGCGACCGGCTCGCGACCACCACCGCACGCATGGTCGACCTCGAGGGGCCGGACCGGTGCGGGGCGGGCCACACGACCGGCCATCGCTTCGCCCTGGTCATGCGCGAACCGCCGCATACCCGTGTGCTGGACACGATCTGGTGGTGTGCCGAGGCCGGCCTGCTGTTCACGGTGTACAGCAGCGCGATGTACCCCGAGGACAACGCGGCCCTCGACGCGTTGCACGCGCGCGTCGTGGACTCGCTGGTGTGCACGGGCGAACCGGAGTCCGCGGATCATCGGCGCGGCTATCGCGTCCTGCTGCCCGACGACGGCTGGACCCAGGAGTACGACCAGGGCACCTACCGCGAGTACTTCCACGGGGCCACGGCCACGTCGTTCCAGATCTGGTCCATGCCGGCGGACGGCGCCCGAGGGCACTTCGGCGGGGAGCGCTGCCAGCCGATGTTGACGGACTCGCTGGGTGAGGGTCTGCGTAAGCGCAGGTCCGAGGTGACCCAGAGCGAGGTCCGCGACACGGACGCTGGGTGCGTGATCGAGGCCAGCGGCACGGCGATGATCGGGGAGGTCGAGTACGCGCTACGCGCGTATCAGGAGATCCGGGATTGCGGCGCGCGCTGGGTGATTACCCGGTCGTTCACCACCGAGCCCCTGGACCCGGATCCGACCAGGTGGTGGGCGTGCGGGGAGGCCCCATGACCTTCGTCATCATCGTGCTCACCGCGCTCGCCGTGATCATCGGCGGCCTGCTCGTGTTCATGATCGGCCTGGCGTTCTTCGCGCGGCGGGGGGAGGCCCGCCCCGATGCGCAGGGCACGCGCACGCTGTGCCAGTTCGAGGGGCCGTCGCAGTGGGGGGAGGATGGGGACATCGAGCAGGGGGTGTGGCCTGGCGAGGGGCTGATCACACGGCTCGCCGAGGCACTGCAGGAGCGAGGCGTGACCACGGACGGGATCGACCTCGACGACGTGGGCTGGGCCTGCTTTGCCGAGCGGGACGGGGACCGGGCCTACCTGCTCCTCACCCAGTCCGCCGATCCCGAGCACTCGTGGCTGCTGCACGTGCTGGATCCCAGCAGCGGCGGACCTGGGCCGGTGACGCTGCTGTTTCCGGCGCACGAGGCCGTGCAGTCGTTGGACGGCGCGCTGAAGGTGCGGTGGTACGCGCGAGAACGATTCGGGCTCGGGGAACCGGGACCGGGGGAGCTGTATCCGCTGGATGTAGAGGTGCCTGTAGAGGTGCCGGTCATTAAGCATTAAAATTTTTTAAAAAAGTAAAACATTATTAACCGCGCCAAACCCCCAACCCCGACCCCGAGAGGGC
>CAZXHG010000138.1:0-22730 GCA_964639985.1 uncultured Rickettsiales bacterium | reverse complement strand
TTTAAGCTTTTTGAAAAGCTTAAAGCTTAATGACCGGCACCTTCCCCCCTTCCACGACCCGGATCGGCATCTCGAGCGGGCGTGCCTTGCTGTACCCATTCTCCTCGCCGATCGGCACGTCGCCGGCCAGGGGCAGCAGGATGCGCAACACGTAGTCTCCGGGCGCCAGGGGACCATCGTCCTCTCGGGCGAGCTGGTAGGCGGTGGATCCGTCGAGCTGTTCGTAGCCCAGCACCATGACGCGGGCGGCTACCCGGCGTTCGGTCCACAGCACGCCGCCAGGCTCGAGCACGATGCGGGCGGGCGGGATCTCGGCGGCGAGCCCGCCCATCGCCCCATCGCCCTCCCAGCGGCGGTCCACGCGCTCGTCCCCCCGCAGCAGCGAGACCTCGAACGCCCCCACCCGCGAGAGGAACAGCTCCAGAGGCGCGTCGGTCTCGTTGCGCAGCTCCACGCGGACCGACGTGACCTCGCCGCTGCGCACCGAGAGCGTGTCGGACACGATCCTCGCGGACAGGAGGTGACGCAGCGGATCGGACACCTCGCCGTCCGCGGCCACGCACACGTCGCGCACGGCCTCGTACCGCAGGTCCGAGCCGCGGCACGGATCGGTCTGGGCGAGGGCGGGCGCCGAGGTTGCCACCATCAGGGCGAGGATCGACCAGGCGAGCGGGGACTTCGTCACGACGGTACCTCCCTCGTGGCACCGAGGGTACCAGAGCAGACGCGAACGGCGTGGTCGCGAGTGAACGGAGAACCGGGAACCCGAGAACAAGACCCCGGCGCACGTGCGTTCTCCCTCTGCAGGAACAGGGGAGAGACGGATGCCATCGATGCTCAGCGCTGGGACACGACCCGCCGTACTCGCCGTTGCCGGTCTGTGGACCGTACTCGGGTGCTGCGTCACGCCGGCGGACGGTTCGGATCCCGATCTCGGGAACAGCGCCGATCGAGACGGGGACGGCTGGACGATCCGCGAGGGAGACTGCGACGACGAGGATCCGCAGGCCTACCCCGGGGCGCAGGAGGTCTGCAACGGCGTCGACGACGACTGCAGCGGTTCGATCGGTCCGGAGGAGAGCGATCAGGACGGTGACGGGATCAGGATCTGCGACGGGGACTGCGACAACCTCGATCCCCTGACCTACCCCGGCGCGGAGGAGGTGTGCGACGGGCGGGACAACGACTGTGACGGACTGCGCGCGGACGACGACCGGGACCGGGACGGCGACGGCTGGCCGGAGTGCGCGGGGGACTGTGACGACTTCTTCCCATCGATCCATCCCGGAGCCGACGAGATCTGCGACGGCATGGACAACGACTGCGACGGACAGCTCCCGACCGAGGAGCAGGATCTCGACGGGGACGGCTACATGGCGTGCGGCCTGGACTGCGACGACCTGGATCACACGATCCACGCTGGCGCGACCGAGCGCTGTGACGGCCTGGACAACGACTGTGACGGCGCCCTCGAGCTGGTCGAGATCGATGGAGATGGGGACGGATTCCTCGGCTGCGCCGACGACTGCGACGACACGGATGCGACCGTGCACCCGGGCCACCCCGAGGTCTGTGACGGCCTGGACAACGACTGCGACGGCGTCGTCACCGAGGACGAGGACGAGGACCGGGACGGCTGGACACCGTGCGAGGGCGATTGCGACGACGGCAACCCCGACAGCTGTCCCGGATGCCCGGAGTTCTGCGACGGAGAGGACAACGACTGCGACGGGATCGTGCCCGCGGAAGAGACGACCGACGCGGACCTGGACACCTACCCGCTGTGCTCGGACTGCGACGACACCTCGTTGTTCGTGAGTCCGGCCGCGGTCGAGATCTGCGGCGACGGCCTGGACGGCGACTGCGACGGCCAGATCGACGTGGACTGCGTGACCTGCGACCTGCACGTGCCCGGCGACGCGAGCACCGTGACGGACGCGCTCGCAGCTGCCCTGGACGGCGAGACCGTGTGTGTGCAGCCCGGGAGCCATCCCGCCGGTTTCGAGTTCGGTGGGGCCGCTGTGGCCTTGCTGGGTGTGGCCGGTCCGGCGCTGACCGAGCTGGACGGGAACCATGGAGCCAGCGTGGTGCGGTTCGCTCACGACGAGGGACCGGACTCCGTGCTGCGCGGATTCACCCTGCGCAACGGCTGGGCCACGAACGGGGGTGGAATCTCGGTTGTCGGCGCCTCGCCCACGCTGTCGAATCTGGTGCTCGTGGACAACCACGCCGACATGGACGGCGGCGGTGTGTACCTCGACCAGGCGGCACCCGCCCTGACCGACGTCGTAATCCTGGACAACTACGCGGGATACGACGGCGGCGGCCTGTGTGCGGAGAACGGGTCCGTGCCCGTGCTGGTCACGGTCACGATCCAGGGGAACCGCTCGGACTTCAACGCCGGGGGCGTGGGCATCTATGCAAGCTCCCACCCGGTGATGACGGACGTGGAGCTCCTCGACAACTCCACGTACGACGATGGCGGTGGCTTCGAGATCATGTCGTCGGAGCTGACGATGGTCGGGGGCACGATCCGCGGCAACCAGTCCGGGGACGACGGGGGCGCCATGTACCCCTCCGCGTCCGTGCTGTGGCTGCAAGGGGTGACCATCGAGGCCAACGCGACCGGCGAGAGCTGCGGGGGTATCTACCTGCACAGCGGCAGCGACGCGACCCTGCTCGACGTTCAGTTCGACGGCAACGAGGCCAGCCAGGGCGGGGGTGCTCTGGAGCTGTACGACTCGTCTGCTTTCGTCAGCAGCTCTCGGTTCATGCGCCACGAGATGGCCTATGGCGCGGGCGCGATCCAGGCCTCCCAGTCCACGATCGAGATCGAGAACGTCCTGATCGCCGACAACACCGGCTCGTCGGCGGGTGGACTGTACCTGAGCGGCTCCCTGGCCTGGTTGACCGACGTCCGCCTGTCTGCCAACAGCGGTGGCTCGGCCGGGGCGATGTACGTACTCTCCTCGGAGGTATCGCTGGACAACGTGATCGCAGTCGCGAACACCTCGAACTCGGACGGCGGGGGGCTCCGCATCGTGGCGTCGACCTCGACGGTCACGTCCTCGGTCGTGGCCGCGAACGACGCGACCGGCCAGGGAGCCGGGCTGTACGTCACCTCGAATTCGACGCCCGTCTTCCGCAACACCGTCATCCAGGGCAACCACGATGCAGCCGGGACCGGGGTGTACTTCGAGGACTCGGAGCCCACGTTCAGCTGGTGCAACGCCTTCGACAACGGTACCGATCCCTTCGGCAACATCGCCGACCCGACGGGAACGGACGGCAACCTCTCCGTGGATCCCGGCTTCCTGGACACGAGCGGTGCGCCGCGGGACTGGGACCTCCACCTCGCGACCACATCGCCCCTGCTCGATGCCGGCGATCCAGCCGTGCTCGATCCGGACGGAACGCCCGCGGACATGGGCGCGTTCGGCGGTCCCTACGCGGACGACTGGGACCTGGACGGCGACGACCACCCCCAGTGGTGGCAGCCGGGGCCCTACGAGACCGCTACCTATCCGGACCAGGGGTGGGACTGCGACGACGCGGACGACCAGGTGTACCCGGGGAACGGGTGTTGAGAGAGGTGCCGGTCACGGCACCTGCTCCTACTCGGTTCCCTTCCGCAGGCGCAGCAGCCCCGCCAGCGCCGGCACCAGCGTGATCGAGGCGAGCAGGCAAACGGGCAGCCCCATCAGGATCACCAGGGCCATCGACTCGAGGCTGGGGTTGTTGGACAGCACCAGCGCCGTGAAGCTCACGCACGTCGTGGCCGTGGTCATCACCATGGCCCGCCCCACGGACACGGCCGCGGCGTCGGGCGCGAGGTCCGGCGCCTCGCGCAGCCGGTGGACCACGTGCAGGCCGTCGTCCACACCGAGCCCGATCAGGAGCGGCACGCTGATCACGTGGGCGATCCCGATCCCGGCGTCCAGCCAGCCCAGCAGCCCCAACGTGCCCACCATGCCGACCACGGACGGCGTGATGGCGAGCAGCGCCCAGCGGGGCGAGCGCAGATCCACGAGCAGGACCGTGAGCACCAGCCCCAGGATCCCAAGACCGATCCACGGCGCCCAGGGCCGCTCCACGGCGATGATCGCCTCCACGAACAGCCCGTACCCGGCCGCGGACGGATCGATGGCCTCGGCCCGACGGCGGTCCTCGGCGAGGCGCCCGGTGTCGAGCCCGGCGTACCCGGTGTAGGCCCACGTCAGCCAGCGCCCGTCGGTCCCCCGGACCTGGGCCTCCACGGCCCGCGGCGTACCCGGCGGCAGGTCCGTTGCCGAGGGCGGCAGCAGGCTGGCGGCGCCGTCGACACGCACGAATGCAGGATCCGCCTCGAATGCAGCGTGAACGGCGTGTGCCGCGGCCACCGTGTCCGTGGCCACCAGCCACGGGCTGGAGTGGGTGCCGAACCTCTCCTTCAGTCGCTCGTTCACGGCCGCGGCCGGCACGTCGCGGTTGGCGATGTTGTTGAAGTCGGTCTCGTAACGAAGGTCCTTGATGCCCACGGTCGCGCCGGTCACGACGAGCGCAGCGAGGCCCAGGGTGACCGCCGGCCGCCGGGCCGCGGCCCCGGCCAGGAACCCGATTCCGGGGATCCGGAACGCGGAGACATTCGACGGTGACGCCCCCGACCGCTCGAGCAACACCCAGGCCGCAGGCAGCCACGTCAGCATCAGGCCCACGCAGAACACCAGCCCCGCCGCGCCCGTGACCCCCAGCCTCCGCGGCAGCGTCTCGGGCGCGAGGGCGAGCACCGCGAACGCGCCCGCGGTCGTCAGCGCCCCGACAAGGATCGCCGGTCCCACCCCCGCGACCGTCCGCCGCAGGGCCCGCTCGAACTCGTGGCCCCCAGCCCGCTCCTCGCGCAGCCGGGTCACCAGGTGCAGGGCGAAGTCGGCCCCCAGCCCGCACACGACCACGCCGTAGAAGCCCTCGTTGAAGGTGATGTCCCCGAACGCGGCCGCGCCGAGACCCAGCGTCGCGAGCACGGCCAGGACCAGCGGCGCCCCGATCAGCAGCAGCCGCACGGTGCGCCGCTCCACGGTCCGCACCAGCAGCAGCACGAGCAGCAGCGCCACGGGCGAGAGGAACACGAACCGGCCGAGGGTCGCCTCGATGTCCTGGATGGTCTGGGGCGGTACGCCCGCCCAGCCAAGGGTCACGGGCACGTCGGCCAGGGCCTCGCCGACCGCCGTCTCGACCAGGCTGAACGAGGTCCGGCCCAGGGCGATGTCCCGCCCGGCCAGCGTCATCGGATCGTCCACCAGCGACGCGACCACCACCCGTGCGCCCGGCACGCCGTGTGGATCCGCGGCCACCCAGTCCACCTCGGGTAGATCCGCCATCGTGTCTGCTGCCGTGGCGGCCGCCGCGTCGAGCACCCCGTCCGGCCCCTCGAGCAACAGGACCATGCGGTGGCTGAGGCGTGCGGCCTCGTTCACCTCGAGGTAGCGCTGCACCATCGGATCGTTCTGGTTGAGCACCGACATGAAGCTCATGTCGACCGGGACGGTCAGCGCGACCGCGGCGAGCAGGAGGCATGCCACGGTGGTGAGGCCGAGGGTCCACTTGGGGAAGGTGATCACGACATCGAGCAGGCGGGAGAGCAGGGAGGCCATTCCCCGCATTATCGCACCCGGCCGGGGGGGCGTGAGAAGGGGCTACGCCCCGGGCAGCGGCCCGATCACCGCCTCCACGGCCTCCTCGAGCTCCTCCACGAACACGAAATCGATGCCGCGGACCACGTGCGCGGGGATCTCCTCCACGTCCGGGCGGTTGCGCTCGGGAAGCACCACCTTCTTGATCCCGGCACGCTTGGCGCCGATCACCTTGTCGCGGATTCCACCCACGGGCAGCACCGCCCCCCGCAGGGTGATCTCCCCGGTCACGGCCACCCGCGCCCGGGGTGCCCTCCCCTTGCCACGCCACAGCAGGGACAGCAGCGCCACGGTCATGGCCACGCCAGCCGAAGGCCCGTCCTTGGGTACCGCGCCCGCGGGCACGTGCAGGTGGATGTCCGTGGACTGCAGCAGCTTCCTCGGGATCCCGAACGTCTCGGCCCGGCTCTTGATCAGCGTCCACGCGATGCGTGCCGACTCGTTCATCACCTCGCCGAGCTTGCCGGTCAGCTGCAGCTGGCCGCGCCCGGGCATGGTGGTGGCCTCGATGAACAGCACCTCACCGCCGAACGGCGTCCAGGCCAGCCCGTTGATCACCCCGGGACGCCGGGTCTTGTCGATCACGTCGTGGCTGAACCGCCTCGGGCCCAGGAACTCCCGCAGGATGTCCGGGGTCAGCGTCACGGTGGCGGCGTCACCCGGGTCGTCCAGCGCGGCTACCTCGGCCGCCACCTTGCGGCAGGCCCGGCCCAGCATGCGCTCGAGCTCGCGCACGCCCGCCTCCCGCGTGTAGCCGTCGATGATCGCGGTCATGGCCTTCGCCGGCACCTTCAGGTGCTTCCTGGACAGCCCGTGCGCCTCGATCTGCCGCGGCAGCAGGTAGCGCTTGCCGATCTCCTTCTTCTCGGACGGGATGTAGCCCGGGATGTGGATGGTCTCCATG
The DNA here is from genome assembly GCA_964639985.1 of uncultured Rickettsiales bacterium. Lineage (GTDB taxonomy): Bacteria > Myxococcota_A > UBA796 > UBA9615 > CAYRNR01 > CAZXHG01. The sequence goes on along the minus strand of CAZXHG010000138.1, from coordinate 16,157 downwards.
CGGTCCCGTAGCGGCCCCGGGATCTGCGACTCGACGTTGGCCGTGGCGATGAACATCACCTGGCTCAGGTCGAACGGCAGGTCGATGTACAGGTCCTCGAACGAGTCGTTCTGCGCCGGGTCCAGCACCTCGAGCATGGCCGACGAGGGATCCCCCCGCCAGTCCGAGCTCAGCTTGTCCAGCTCGTCGAGCACGAACACCGGGTTGCGCGTGCCCGCCCGCTTGAGCGACTGCATCAGCTTGCCGGGCATGGCGCCCACGTAGGTGCGGCGGTGGCCCTTGATCTCGGCCTCGTCGCGCATGCCGCCGAGCGACACGCGCACGTACTCCCGGCCGGTCGCCCGCGCCACGGACCTGCCCAGCGAGGTCTTGCCCACGCCCGGCGGACCGACCAGGCACAGGATCGCGCCCTGCGCGTCGGACCGCAGCTTGCGCACGGCCAGGAACTCGATGATGCGCGCCTTGACCTCGTCGAGCCCGTAGTGGTCCTCGTCCAGGATCTTGCGCGCCCGCTTCACGTCGATCCGCTCGTCGCTCAGCTTCGACCACGGCAGGTCGACCAGCCAGTCGAGGTAGTTGCGGATCACGTGGTACTCGGAGGCCTCGGGAGACAGCATCACCAGCCGGTCCAGCTCCTTGAGCGCCCGCTCCTCGGCCTCGTCGGGCATGGCCGCGTCCGCGATCCGGGACAGGTAGAGCTCCCGGTCCGCCTCCCGCTGATCCACCTCCTCACCCAGCTCCTTGCGGATGGCAGCCATCTGCTCGCGCAGGTAGTGCTCCTTCTGGTGGCCCTCGATCCTGGAGCGGATCTCGTCCTGGATCTTCGCGCCCAGGCGGGCGATCTCCAGCCGGTGCTCGACCACGGTCAGCGCCCGCCGCAGGCGGGAGCACAGCTCGAAGTCGGCCAGCATCTGCTGGCGGCCGTCGGGATCGGCCTCGAGGTTGGCGGCCACGAAGTCGGCCAGCGGGCCGGGCAGCGGGATCTGGTCGACCAGATCGGCCACCGGCTCGGGGATGTCCGGGCTGATCTCGGCCAGCTCCTTGAGGCCCGCGCGCAGCCGCTGGTACAGGGCGGCCAGCTCCTGGTGGTCGTCGGTGCGCTCCTGGGGGTGGTCGAGTTCGGCCATCAGGATCGAGTCTTCCTGGATGTAGCGCCGGACCTGCATGCGGCGTACGCCCGCGACCAGCACGCCCTGGGTCTTGTCCGGCAGCTCGATGGGCTTGAGCACGCGGGCGACCACGCCCACGTGGTAGAGGCGGTCCGTGGCCGTGGGCTTGCCCGCCTCGAACGCGTTGGGGCGCGAGGCGATGATGCCCACGTGGGGCTGGGCCAGCTCCGACGTGGACACGGCCCGTGGATCGGCCAGCGGGATGGGGCTTGCCATGCCCGGGAAGATCGGGCCCTCGCCCGACACCAGCACGGGCATCATCGCCGGCAGGGTGTCGGTCATGCGCGCGATCATCGAGGACGCGGGATCGTCGTTCACGATCTCGCCGGTGAGCACGGCGTCGTCGGCGTGCAGGTCGTCGTCGCTCCCGGGTGTCTTGGGCGGTGGGGTGTTCATGGAATCGCCTCCATCGTCGATTGCCGTCCCACCCAACGTAGGACATCGGCGCGGAGGTGCAAGCCGGCCGGGGTCAGGGGAGGGCCAGCACCAGCCCGGCGGAGACCGTGGTCAGCGGCTGGCCGTACGTGGCCACCGGTTCGCCGGCGAAGCGGATGGTGGCCCCGGGCAGCAGCAGGTCCAGGTCGCAGCCCAGCCGCACCCACAGGTTGCGGTGGAGCCGGCCCCGGAGCTCCGCGCCCACACCGACATCGCCCGTGACCGTGGCGTCGCGGGCGACGCCGTGGGAGGTGCTGATGCCCTGGGCGGACAGCAGCGCCACGCCGCCGCCCGCCATGACCGTCACCTGCAGCGGACCCCGCCCCACCAGGTCGTAGCCCAGCCACGCGCGGACCAGGCCCACCTCGAGGCTGGACGAGGCGTACGCGGTCTCGATGGGCGCGCCCGCGGGTGACAGCAGGCCCGAGAGCCGCAGCGACGTGCGCCTGGCCAGGGGCCAGGCTGCGGTCAAGCGCAGGCCTGTACGGGGCGGTGCGCCGCCGGGCGACGCCAGCAGCGACGGGCCCGCGTCGAACAGGAAGGCCACGCGCGGTTCGGCAGGCGGCGGGGGTGGTGGGCTGCCGTACTGGGCGAGGTGCAGGGTGTAGTGCGGGCCCAGCACGGCCTCCACGGCCTTGAGCGCGACCACCTCTGCGCCGCTGTCGTCCACGGCCCCGTGCAGCGGCAGGAAGCGCATGGTCACGCGCAGGGGCTTCGCTTCGGTGAACCACAGCTCGATCCCGGAGAGGCTGCTGGAGCGCCTCAGCTGCACGGCGGCGTCGGCGTGACCCCGGCGGGCGATGCGCTTCAGCTCGCGGCCCTGGCGGGCCTCGTCGCAGTGCCGGGCCTCGACCGCGGTCACCTGCACGGCGAGCGCCTCGAGCTCCCGGATCAGCCGGTCCTCGGCCTCGGTCCAGGCGCGATCCGGGCAGGTCGCGGGCTGGCCGACCAGCACCACGGTGATCCCGGGGGTCTGCACTTCGGCGCGGACCGGACGAGGGAGCACGGCCAGGAGGCCGGCCAGGATCCCTGCCAGCAGGAGGGCACTCGTCGGCAGGAGGCGGCTACCGTTCACCGATGGATCCCGCCACGCCGGCGAACGAGCCGTCCGGGAAGCGCTGGAGGTACGCCTGCGCGGTCTCCCTGGCGAGATCGGGTTCACCCGCGGCATCGTACGCCAGGATCTGCCTGCCCAGGGCCTCCTCGGCGAGCGGCCCGCCCGGGCTCTCGGCCAGGTACACCTCGTACCAGCGGCTCGCGACCGCAGGTTCCGCTTGCACCTCCTGGGCCATGCGACCCAGCAGGTAGGCGGCTCGATGTGCCCGTTCGACGCCGGGGTGACGCTCACGCACCCGCAGCAGCGCGCGAGTGGCCAGGTCCGTGTCCCCGCTCAGCCGGGCCGCGTCCGCGATCTGCCACAGCTGATCCGTGTCTCCGCTGGCGAGCACCTCGTCCACGCTCGGAGCGCTGGCCCCCTCCGCAGCGGGCGGCCCGTCGTCCTGGGGAGCCTGGGGCAGCGGCGGGAACGACCGGGCATCGTCGTACGTGCCATCCGCACGAAGCGCCAGCTCGGCCCCGGCGGACGGGAGGACGGGCTCGAGCGGGGACGTCTCCACTGGCTCCACGCGAGTCTCCCCTCGCGAGGGGCCGGGCAGCGCCGCGTCCGCCGCAGCGCTCGCGTCGAGCTCGAGGGGGATGCTGGGAGCCAGCTCCACCGACGCACCGTCGGCTGGGCTCGGCCGCTCCGGGGCCGGGGGCGTGGTGGACTGCAGCGCGACCCGACCCAGTCGGGCGTCGGCGCGCAGGTGCTGTCCAGCGGTCACCTCCACACCCGGGCCGCTGAGCCCCTCCCCCTCCACACGCACGGTGCCCTCCTCGACCCACACGTCCAGCGCGGCGTGCCGGGGGTCCCATGCCACGGTGAACATCGTGCCCAGCACGGTCACCCGCCACGAGCCCACGTCGATGGCCCACTGCGTGGCCCCGTTGCCGTGCACGTCCGCGTTCATCCGGCCGGTCGCCAGCTCGATCTGCACCCGCTCGCGGTCGGCCGCGGTCACCCGCGCGTGCGAACCCGGGGTCAGCACGAACTCGCTGCCCCCGTCGAACCGCAGGGAGCCCGCCCGGTCCGCGGGCACGTCCAGCCATGCGTGCCCGCCGCCCTGGAACCGCACCTCGTCGAAGGTGTAGACGATCGGCTGGGGCGTGGGCCACGCGAGCCAGGTCCCGAGACCCCCCAGCAGCACGACGGCTGCCGCGGCCGCGGCCCAGCCCATCCGCCGCCGTCGCCGGTCGGGTACACCCGCGGCCACGAGTGCGCTGAACGCCTGTTCGTGCCGGTCCAGCCGTTCCCGCGACGTACCGCTGCCCAGGTCGTCGCCGATGCGGCGGCCGAGGCGCTCCATGGGCCCGTGATCGCCGGTCATGGTCTCCAGTCCTCCAGCAGGGACACCAGGATGGGATCCTTGATCGCCCGCTTGCGGAAGGCCTCGGTGGCGCGGTTGATACGTCGCTTGATCGTGGCCAGGGAACAGCCGCAGGCAGCCGCCACCTCCCCGAGGGAGCACCCCTCCACGAACCGCAGCACGATCACGATGCGGTCGTCGGGTTTCAGCTGCGCCAACACCCGGTAGAAGCGCTGCACGTGAGCCTCGCGAGCTGGCGTGCGCGGGTCTACGGCCTGCTCCACGATCTCGGTGGCGGGCACCAGCATCCGGGTGTACCGCCGTCGGCGGATCTCCTTCCGCACGGTTCGGATGGTCACGCTGTCGACCCACGCGTCCAGGGACCGGGGTTTGCGCACGGTGTGCACCGAGGACAGCGCGTTGACGAACACCTGATGCACCACGTCGTCGTGCTCGGCGTCCGCGCCGAGGAGCCGCCACACCCACCGGGAGATGCGTGCGCCGTACCGGCGGTGGAAGGCCTTGGCAGCGGCGGCGTCCCGCCGGATCAGGCCATCGATCAGCTCGGCCGCACCCAGGGTGTGGCTGGCCAGGTCGACGATCTCGGCGCTTCGTTCCCGGGTCATCGCGGGTTCCATCGACCGGCCAGTACCTCGGGGGCACGGAACGGCTCATTTTTTTCTGCACGTGGCCCTCGCGTTCTATCATCCACCTTGAGGAAGGCGTCTCGGCGGTCATTTTTTTTTGAGCCGATCCCGGGGCCCGGTGTACTGGCCGTTCAGAGCGCTCGGAGACTGAACGAGGACCAACCTTCCAACGAGGATCGAGCCGATGACGACGAGACCGCACCTCTCCTGGCTGGCCGTGACGCTGGCATGCACCCTGCCCCTGGCCCTGGCGGCCTGCGAGGGCGGATACCTGGACCCGGTCGACAACCCCATCGAGGGTGACGACGACGACGTGGCCGACGACGACACCGGCGACGACGACGTGGCCGACGACGACGTGGCCGACGACGACGTGGCCGACGACGACACCGGCGACGACGACACCGGCGACGACGACACCGGCGACGACGACACCACCGATCCGTGCAACGACGGGATCGACAACGACGGCGACGGCGAGATCGACGAGGCGGACGAGTGCGGCGGTGGCGGAGACGCCGATGGTGACGGGTACACGGTCGCCCAGGGGGACTGCGACGACAACGATCCCACGGTCCACCCGGGCGCGACCGAACTCCCTGGCGACGGGATCGACAACGACTGCGACGGGATCGTGGACGGCGGCGGCAACCCCTGCAACGACGGCGTGGACAACGACGGCGATGGCCTGGTGGACGAGGCGGACGAGTGCGGCGGTGGCGTGGACGCGGACGGCGACGGGTACACGGCCGCGGGCGGCGACTGCGATGACAACGATCCCACCGTGCACCCGGGCGCGCCCGAAGTCCCGGACGGCATCGACAACGACTGCAACGGCATCATCGACGGCTGAGCCGGTTCAGACCTCCACCACCCTCCCCTCCCGCAGCGCGCGGTCCGCGGCCACGGCCAGGCGGATGCTCTCTCGCGCCTTGACGAGATCGCAGGCGGGCGGCTCACCGGTGCGCACGCAGCGGGCGAAGTCCCGCCACTGCTGCACCGCTCCGGTGTGCACGGCCCCCTCGTCGTCGTACCCCGCCTGCTCCTGCCAGGCCCGGCCCGCCGGGTCGGGGGGGAAGCGCTGCTCCTTCATGGCCGCGTCCCGGTGCACGTACACCAGCCGCTCCATCTCGTACACGTCCACCTTCCACTCCGCGCCCATCAGGCCCACGCGGAACTCGCGGCCCCACGGCGCGAAGAAGCTGATGCCGAGCTGGGCGCACACGTCGTCCTCGTACTCGATCAGCACCCACGCGTGATCGATCACGTCCGAGGCCGGCAGCACGGTGCGGTCCCGCAGGCACCACACCTCCCTGGGCTCGCCCTTCAGCACGGCCTGGCCGCCCATGGCCGCCACGCGGCGCGGCCGCACGACATCGCCGAGGAAGCGGTTGAACAGATCGAAGTGGTGGCAGTTCTTCTCGATGAACATGCCGCCGCTGACACCGCGGTCGTACCGCCACGGCGAGAATGCGAACGGCCGGAACTCGTTGATGAACATCATCAGCGGCGAACCGAGCTCGCGCCGCAGCAGCTCGTCCACGTGCTGGAACACCGACGAGTAGCGGAACACGAGCCCCACCTGCACGATCCGGTCACGCGCCCGCGCCATGGCGGCCAGCCGGTCGTGCTCCTCGACGGTGAACGCGACCGGCTTCTCGCACAGCACGTGCACGCCCGCCTCCAGGCAGTCGGCCACGATGGCGGCGTGGCTGTTGTTGGGGGTCGCGACCAGGACGGCGTCGCACGAACCAGCGGCCAGCAAGGCCAGGTGGTCGGTGTGGTGCGCTGGGGGCACGCCAGGCCAGGCGGCGGCGGTGGCGGAGGCTGCGGCCCTCGAGGGGTCGGCGAGGGCCACCAGGTCGAAGGCCCGAGTACGGAGCAGCGCGGGCAGGTGCTGGGCGCGCACGATGGCGCCGCAGCCGATGATGCCGAGGCGGATCGGTGGCATGGGACCTCCGGGCGGAGGGTTCCCGTGGTTTTTCTTCGGGGTGGGCTACCCGCCCAGGTACTCGTCCATGGTCAAGTACTGCAGGCCGTCCTCCGGGTGGATCAGCAGCACGTAGTTGGCGCGCACCGACTGCAAGGTGGTCACGGTCTGGGCCGCGTCCGGCCAGCGGATCTCCACCGAGTCCACGGTGCAGTGGTCACCCACGCCGATGATCTCCAGGTAGTCGTTCTGCTGACCCTGGATGCCGTGGCCGCTGATCACCTCGCGGACGAAGGTGTCGCCGCCGGCCTTGACGATGATGCGTGCGCCCACCGCGTCGCGGTTGGAGCCGGCCGCGCCCTCGAGGTCGATCATCAGCTTGTTGCCGCCGTGGCCGAGGTCGTTGCGGAACACGTGCACGTAGGCCGCGCCCGGATCGGGCGGGTCGTCGTCGTCCTCCCAGCGCATGCGCGAGGTGCCCAGCACCACGTCGTGATCGCCGTCGCGGTCGTAGTCGATCAGGGTGATGCCGTGGGCTCGGTCGACCTTGAGGCCCGACGCCTCCGTGTCCTCGCGGAACGTGCCCTCGTCGAGCTGACGCCAGAACAGGCTCCAGGTGTACGGGTAGTCCGACGAGGTGACGATCACGTCGAGCTGGCCATCGTTGTCGAAGTCGAGCAGCGCGCCGCCGAGGTCGCCCTCGTTCCAGCTCTCGTTCCACGGCACGTCGTGGTCCCGCTCGAACCCGGTGGTCTCCCGGCCCGGCCGTTCGAAGGCGCCGCCATCGCCCACGCCGTCGTTGTACAGCAGCTCGGTCATGTCCGAGGACTGGCCGGCCCACTCGTGGCGCAGCTCCACCTGCAGCAGGTCGAGATCGCCGTCGTTGTCCAGGTCGCCGCACACGGTGGCCGCGGTGTTGCCGCCGTTGCGGAACGGCTGGTCGTCCCAGCCGTCGTTCCAGTACTCGGGCTGGCCGTACATCCAGTTGTCGGAGTAGTCCTCGTTGTCGTCCGAGGCGAAGCCCACGTCGCGGGCGATGTCGGTGTAGGTGCCGTCGCCGTTGGCGTGGAACAGCATGTTGAACTGGCGGCCGTAGGCGTCGGATAACACGTCGGCCCAGCCGTCGCCGTCGATGTCACACACGCTCACGCCCCAGGTGGGGCGGTGGTTGATGCCGTCGAGGTAGTCGGCCGTGGTCTGGCTCGACACGGTCCCCATGCCCACGGCCTCGGTGATGTCCGTGAAGTTGCCCGCGCCGTCGCCGGCGAACAGCGAGTCCTGCCCGCAGCTGGTGATGTAGCCGTAGCGGGCGTAGTGATGACCCACGAACACGTCGAGGTTGCCGTCGTGGTCGTGGTCGAGCATGGCCGCGGCCACCACGGCGTCGTAGTCGGCCGAGTCGGTGAACACGTTCTCGGGGCCGAGGCTGAAGTTGCCCGCACCATCGTTGAGCAGGATCTCGGTGACGTCCCCCACGTCCACCGTGTCGTAGCCGATGAAGGTGGCCGCGAATGCGTCGGTGTCGCCGTCGTTGTCCACGTCGCCGAAGATGGCGAACTGGGTGTCGCGACCCTGGCCGCCGTCGCGGGTGTCGGTGAAGCCGGACGAGAACGTGATGTCCTCGAACGAGGTGCCGCCCACGTTGCGCAGCAGGCGCACGTGATGGTCGGGATCGGCGGGATCGTCCCGCTCGCCGCTGGAGGCCTGGGAGAGGAACAGGTCGGGCCAGCGGTCGCCGTCGAAGTCCGCGGTGTTGACCAGGCCCCCCTGGATGTCCAGGCCGTCGGGCCCCAGGCCGAGGTCATCCGTGACGTTCGTGAACCAGGGACCGTCGCCCCGGTCGGGGGGCTCGTTGCAGATCTCGTCGGGCAGCTCGACCGCGGTATCGTCGTCGTCGTCGTCGCCGCGGTCACAGCCGGTCCCGGCCACCAGGGCCAGGCCGAGCACCAGCACCATCCATTGCCTCATCGGAACCTCCGGGTGTGGGCTTGTTCTAGCAGGAAAACGGGCTCAGGCCAGCAATCGCAGCCCGGGGGGGAGGGACTCGCCGAGCAGCCGGCGGTCGATGGGCTCGTCCTCCACGACCTCCTGCACCATGCGCGACCAGCTGGCCGCGCCCTTCTCGCGGGCGAGACGCTTCGCCACCCGCTCGCGCAGGTCCGCGTCGATATCGCGGGAGCGGTCGTCGGTGCGGCGGGCGAGCAGGGCCAGGGCCAGGGCCAGGTGCTCGATCTTCTTGCCCTTCAGGGCCAGCAGGCGCTCGATCCAGGCCTCGGCGCGGTCCGTGGGCACCACGGACTCGATGCCCGCGTACACGGGCACCCGGGCGCCCAACCGACCCAGACTCCACAGGGCCTGCGGCGGGGGGCTGCCCGCGTCCATGCCCGCCAGGATGGCCTCGCCCAGGTCCCGCTTGGTGCGGATCGCGACCCGCTCCAGGGAGGCGGCCAGCATCCACATCTGGATCAGCTCCTTGGCCGACGGCGGCACCGCGTCCTTGCGCCGCTTCGCCAGCCCCAGGGGCGGCAGCAGCCCCTTGAGCAGGGCCGTCTGGACCTTGGCGTCGAGGCCGCCCGCCACCCGGCGCCACATGATCCACCACTCGGCGCGAACCCGGTTGTCCCACGAGCGGCAGCCCGCCCGCAGCACGGGCATCAGCAGCTCGATGCGCTCCGCGTCCCCGGGGTAGCCGTAGCCGGGCCGCAGGCAGAAGCCGGTGAGGTTGTACCAACCCGCCTCCAGATCGGGCGGCCCGGTGCGGTGGGCCCTGTCGGGTCGCAGCTCCTCGAAGAACCCCCGGATGGTGGGCAACGGCCACTGCTCCCGCTTGCACTTGAGCACCTTGGCCAGCCGCTGGGGCAGCTTCTTGCGGCCGGGCAGCCCGTCCGGGCCGAAGAACTGGCGCAGCAGCGATGCTGCGGAATCGACCCGATCGGGATCCAGCTCCCTGAACGCGGGCTCGGCCCCCTCCCCGCCCTCACCCGCGCGGCCGCGCAGATCGAACTCCAGGCGGTAGTCCTCCTTGCCGTCCGTGCGCGCGGCCACCAGGTCGAGGGTGCCCACCTCGGACAGGGTGGCCCGCAGGATCACGGGCACGCGGCGCGAGCCCGACCCGGGCAACCGCGTGGTCAGCGGGGGTAGGGCCTGCAGCCGCTCGTCGTCCGCCTCCAGCACCTCGCCGGCCGCGCCCCGGTGCCCCGCGGCCGTGTACAGGGGGAACTGCACCTCGCGGCCCACCGCCAGGCTCAGCTGGTGGTCGGACAGCTCGATCTGCTGGCCCTCGGCCATGCCCTGGGGCGCGAGGCACAGGGCCGCGGACTGCAGCCGCCTGCGCTTCTTCTTCTTGCGCAGCTCCAGGCCCACGTACACGGCGTGGGCCAGACCGGAGACGATGCGGATGCCGCGGCCGCGACGGACCAGGCCGTAATAGGCCGCCCCCAGGGCCACGGCCAGGTCCAGCGACGCGGTGGTCAGCAGCCGGGGCTGCGGCTGACCTGCCGGCGTCCACGCACCGATCACGTCCAGCAACCGCTGCGCCACCCGCGGCGGGTTGAGCACGCCCCCGTTGAGCAGCACGCCGTCCAGGGGCGCGGTGTCACCGCTCTCGGCACGATAGCGGCGCAGGAAGGCGGCCACGTGGCGCGTGACGGCCGTGTCGTGGGTGTAGGGCAGGCCCCACTCCCGCAGCCCCAGGCCCTGGCGGCGGATCACCTCGGCGTCCGGGCCGACCTGGGGGAAGAACCCGTCCAGGACCGAGTCGATCACCTCCTGGCGCTGCAGCTCCACGCGCAGCTGACCGCCGACCAGCTTGCTGCCCCGGCCCGGGATCACCACGGAAGCGGTGTCCGGCCCCGCGTCCTGCAGCAGGGTCTCGCGGGCCAGCCGGCACGACTGACGCAGGGCTTGCCAGCGCCGGCCGTCCAGGCGGGCGTCGCCCAGGCGGGACTCGACCAGCGCGGCCAGGGCCAGGTCCATGTTGTCCCCGCCCAGCATCAGGTGCTCGCCCACGGCCACGCGCTCGAGCTCGGGCGCCTGGTCGCGGTGGTGCACGCGGATCAGGGTCAGGTCGGTGGTGCCGCCGCCCACGTCCACCACCAGGATCAGGTTGAGCCCCTCCAGCTGCTCGTCGATGGCCGTGCCCTGGCTGGCCAGCCAGGCGTAGACCGCGGCCTGGGGCTCCTCCACCAGCCGCACCCTCTCCAGCCCGGCCGCACGCGCGGCCTCGGCCGTGAGCTGGCGCGCCACCTCGCCGAACGAGGCGGGCACGGTGACCACCAGGTCCTGGGCAGCCAGGCTGCGGGCGGGATCCCCGCGGCCGACCTCGTGGTCCCAGGCCTCGCGCAGGTGGCGCAGGTAGGCGGCCGAGGCCTCCACCGGCGAGACGCGGCGCTCCATCTCTGCGGGTGTGCGGGGCAGGAAGGGGCTGCGACGGTCCACGCCGTCGTGGCACAGCCACGACTTGGCCGAATGCACGATGCGGTCCGGCACCTCGGTGCCGCGGCGACGGGCCAACTCACCGACCACGCCGTACTCGGACGCGCCCCACGGCAGATCGGCTGCGCCGTCGGGCAACTCGTGCTCACCGGGCAGGTACAGGAAGCTGGGCAGCAGCGGGCTGCGCACCACCTCGCCCGCGGCCTGCAGCTGGGCCAGCTCGAAGATCTCCACCGGCTGCTCGCCCAGGCCCGCGTCCGGGTTGCCCCGGGCCAGCACGCAGTGGGTCGTACCCAGGTCGATGCCGACGGTCTCGCTCACGAATCGCGCATCCTCACGTCGAACTCCAGCTTCCAGCGACCCGGGCCGTCGCGTTCCACGCACCACAGCTGCAGCGTGCCCACCTCGGTGACCACGGACCGCAGGTTGACCGGCACCAGCGAGCCCTCCCGGCCCTCGGCCTGCAGCACGGTCATCAGCGGCGGCATCTCGGCCAGCTCCTCGTCCAGGTCCCACGACTCGACCACGTCGCCGACCCGGTCCCCTCGGCGCGAGGGCGAGGAGAAGAAGCGGAACTCGGTGGGCTGGCCGATGACCAGGCCGAAGTCGCGGCCCGGCAGGCCCGTGTCCGAGCCCTCCTCCATGCCGTGGGGCGCCACGCACACACCCTCCACCGGCGTCGGCATGCCGGGCACGGCCGGCATGGCGCTCTCCACGCCCACATAGTACGAGTGGCCCAGGCCGCCACGAATGCGCAGGCCCTGGCCCTCGCGGACCCAGGCGTAGGTCGCGCCGCCCAGGGCGACCGCCTGCTCGAGGTCGCGGGCCTGCAGCTCACGGGCGGGCGCGCCGCCAGCCGCGGAGATCCAGCGGTTGAGGATCCCCATGAGCCGCTGCCGCAGCACGGCCGAGTGGAACACGCCACCGTTGAACAGCACCGCGGTGGGCATGGCGAAGCCCGCCCCGGCAGCCGCGGCCGCGGCCTCACCCGGCACCTCGGTCAGCGCGCCGGCGTGGCGGGCCAGGAAGGCGGCCAGGTGTGCGGTGATGGCCGCGTCGGCCGCGTAGTCGAGGCCCCACTCGGACAGGCCCAGGCCGCGGGACTCCCGCGGCCGGGTGCTCACGTCGCACTCGGGGAAGAACCCCTGCAGCAGCACCTGCTCGGCCTCGGCACGGGCCACGGCCGAGCGGATGGTGCCGCCCACCAGCGAGCTGCCGCGACCGGCGATGGCCACGGGCACCTCGGCCACGTCCGCATCGGCCAGGATCCGCTCCTTGGCCCCGCGGCAGGCGTGGCCCAGCTCCAGGAACTGCCAGCCGTCGAGCTTCGTGCCCTCCCGCACCAGCCGGGTGCGCACCTGGTGGGCCAGGGCCAGGTCCATGTTGTCCCCACCCAGCAGGATGTGCTCGCCCACGGCCAGGCGCGTCAGCGCCAGGTCGCCGTCCTCGTGGGACACTGCGATCAGGCTGAGGTCCGTGGTGCCGCCGCCCACGTCGCACACCAGGATCACGTCACCGACCTTGACCTGCTTGCGCCACGCACCGTGGGTGGCGCCGATCCACGCGTACAGCGCGGCCTGCGGCTCCTCCAGCAACACCGGGTCGGGCAGGCCGGCGGCCACGGCTGCCTCCACGGTCAGGTCCCGGGCCGCCGCGTCGAACGAGGCGGGCACGGCCAGCACCGCGCGCTCGCCGGCCAGGGGTCGCTGGCTCGTGCCCTGCCAGGCCGCGCCCAGGTGCTCGAGGTAGCGCGACGATGCCAGCACCGGGGACAGCTTCTGAACTCCCTCCGGCCCCTTCCACGGCAGGATCTCGTCGCGCCGGTCCACGCCCGCGTGACACAGCCACGACTTGGCCGAGGACACCAACCGGCCCGGCACCTTGGCGCCGTGGGCGCGGGCGAACGAGCCGACCGCGTACTGGCGACCGCCCGCCCAGGGCAGGTCCATGCTGCCCGGGGGTAGCTCGTGCTCGCCGGCCAGGTACAGGAAGGAGGGCAGCAGCGGCCGCGCCGCCACCTCGCCCGCCTGGATCACCTGGGGGACGTCGAGGATGTCGGGCTCCTCGGCGTCGTCCCCTCCCAGCGGCAGATGGGCCAGGGCACAGTTGGTCGTGCCCAGATCGATGCCGATACCCCTGCGCTCGTCGCCACCCATGGCCTAGACCTCCACCTCGGCGCTGGCCACCACCATCGGGTCCATGGTCTCGGGTAGATCGGGCAGCGTGACCCTGGTCGCCCGCCAGCCGTGGTGCGCCAGGGTGCCGCGGAACGGCGGGTCTCCCTGCACGTCCCCCACCAGCCGGATGGCCGAGGCGTCGAAGCCCGCGTCCACGGTCACGGTGGAGCCCTCGTCGCCGGCCATCACCGGCTCGAGGTCCACGAACTCGGCCAGCGCCCTGCGGCACTCGCCGTGCACCATGCGCGCGGCCGCTCCGATCTGCGCGTCGGCGGCCGCCGCGATGTCCTCCTGCAGGAAGTCCACCAGCCGCCCCTCCCGCTGCAGCACGGCCAGCAGCCGGGCCGCGCCGCGCTCGCCCTCCTCGGACACGGTACGGGGCTGGGCCGGCTCGGGCAGTGCGCCGCCGTCGAGCTGTTGCCGCACGCGCTCGGCAAGGTCCGCGTCGAACCAGATCTTGAAGAAGCACTTGAGGGCAAGGAAGTAGCGCTTGATGAAGCCCACGTCGTCCTCCGTTCGGGGAGGCTGAGGGTACTACAGTCGGGGTCGGGAATGCAGGATCAGGTGGGGTCGGACACGTCGACCAGGGACCATCGCAGGGTGGGGCAGCGATCGACCACCCGGAGCAGCTGGTCGAGGTCGATGGGCTTGCGCACGTAGGCCGTGGCCTCCACGTCCTCGGACCACAGGATGTCGCGCTCGGACCCGGACGTGGTGAACACGGCGATGGGCACGCCATCGAGGCTGGCGTCCTCGCGGATGACGCTGAACAGCTCGCGGCCGCTCATGCCCGGCAGGTTGAGGTCCAGCAGGATCAACGACGGTCGCGACGCCCCCTCGAACGGCGGGCGGCCGGCGAGGTAGTCCAGGGTCTCCGGGCCGTCCCGGGTGACCGCGAGCTGCAGGTACACGCCCTCCTCGTCGAGGGCGGCGCGGGTCAGCTCCACGTCCGCGGGGTTGTCCTCGACGAGCAGCACCACGGCGCAACGACCGATCTCGAACATGTCCATGCGACCATCCCCTGGCAAGGCTCGCCCCACACGAGCCATGCCTTCCGCAACCATCAGGACATGCCTATCACGCCGCCCTGGCGCTGGACAACCGTCTGCCGCGACGTCGCGTCAATTGACCTCGAGCCGGGAGAACAGCCACGAGCCCACGCTGATCGCCACCAGCCCGAAGCCGGCGAGCACGCCCAGGTCGAGCAGGGGGTGGAAGGCCCACACCCCGGTCAGGGTGCCGCGCATCAGGTCCACGCCGTAGGTCAGCGGGTCGGCGTAGCACAGGGGCCGCACCCACCCCGGCAGGTTCTCCACCGGGAACAGCGCACCGGACAGGAAGAAGATCGGGAACACGAAGAAGTTCACGATCAGGGAGAAGCCGTGCATGTCGTCGAGCACGCTGGCGAAGATCAGGCCCACGGACACGAACGCCATGCTGATCAGCACCATCGTGCCCGCGGTCTGCAGCACGGTCAGCAGGCCCAGGTCGAGCTGCGCGCCCAGCACCACCGCGCCCACGCCCACCAGGCTGCCCTGGATCAGGGCGATGGTCATGCCGCCAGCCACCCGCCCCAGCACGATCGACAGCCGGCTGACCGGCGTGACCATGATCTCGCGCAGGAAGCCGAACTGCCGGTCCCACAGCACGTGCAGGCCGGAGAACACCGAGCCCATCAACAGGGTCATGCCGATCATGCCCGGCGCCAGGAACGTCAGGTAGTCGCCCCCGGTGTCGATGCCCATGGCCGCCCCGCGCAGACCCACGCCGAGGAATCCGAGGAACAGCAGCGGCATCACCAGCGAGCCGATCACCCGGCTGGGCGCGCGCACGAAGCGGATCATCTCCCGCAGCCACATCACGTGGATCGCACCCAGCCCGATCAGGGGCGTGCGCACCACCGTGACCTGCCGCGGGCCGCCCATCATCGCCTCCGCTGCGCCCGGGATACGGCGAACGCGTCCCCCTCGCCGCCGTCTCGCATCTCGCGGCCGGTGTAGTGCAGGAACACGTCCTCCAGCGTGGGCCGGCGCAGGTTCAGCGATGTGAGCTGCCCGCCCGCGCCGCGCACCGCGTCCACCAGGTCCGCGACCCGCTCCTCGGCCCGGTCCAGGGTCAACGCCATCGTACCGTCCGTGCCGGTCACCTGGGTCACGAACGGCAGCGCCTCCAGCGCACCGCGGATCGCGGCGGGGTCTCCCTCGATGCCGAGGTTGACCGCGTCGCCGCCCAGGGAGGCCTTGAGCGCTTCGGGGCTGTCGCAGGCCACGATCTTCCCGTGATCCACGATGGCCACGCGCTCGCACAACACGTCCGCCTCCTCCATGTAGTGGGTGGTCAGGATCACGGTCACGCCCACGCGCCGGTTGAGGTCGGCCAGGTACCGCCAGATCTGCCGTCGCGTCTGCGCGTCCAGGCCCAAGGTGGGCTCGTCGAGGAACAGCAGCGGCGGCGCGTGCAGCAGCCCGCGCGCGATCTCCAGCCGGCGCTTCATGCCGCCAGAGTACTTCTCCACCTGGGCATCTGCACGATCCGCGAGGTCGACCAGCTCCAGCACCTCGGCGATGCGCTCGTGCCGGAGTCTCCGCGCCATGCCGTACAGGCGCCCGTGGAAGTCCAGGTTCTCGCGCCCGGTCAGCTTGTCGTCCAGGGAGAACTCCTGGAACACGATCCCGATCCGCCGCCGCACCTCGGCCCGCTGCCGGCCGACATCGTAGCCCCAGACCCGCGCGCTGCCCGCCGTGGCCTTTCGCAGCGTGCTGAGGATCCCCAGCATGGTGGTCTTGCCCGCGCCGTTGGGCCCGAGCATGCCGAACATCTCCCCGGGCTCGATGCGCACGGAGATGCCATCGACCGCGCGGACCTCCTTGTACGTCTTGATCAGCCCCTCGACCTGCACGGCCGGGGTGTCGTCCGTCGCAGCCACCATCGTCGCTCCGGTGGCAGGCAACGTAGTCACG
>CAZXHG010000137.1:26203-26958 GCA_964639985.1 uncultured Rickettsiales bacterium | reverse complement strand
CAGTTGTTGTCCGCGCCGTCGCAGATCTCGGTGGCGCCAGGGTAGACCGAGGCGTACGACGACGGCGACGGCTACATGGTGTGCGAGGCGGACTGCGACGACACCAACGCGCTGACCTACCCGGGCGCGCCCGAGCAGTGCGACAACGAGGACAACGACTGCGACTCGCAGGTGGACGAGGACGTGGACACCGACCCGGACGGCGACGGCGTGAACGCCTGCCAGGGGGACTGCGACAACTACGACGCCGCGGTCTACCCCGACGCCCCCGAGATCTGCGACGGCAAGGACAGCAACTGCGACGGCATCATGCCCACGGACGAGGCCGACGCCGACGGTGACGAGTGGCTGGTCTGCCAGGGCGACTGCGACGACACCAACGAGGTGCTCAACCTGTCGGACGAGGACAACGACGGCTGGGACACCTGCGCGGGCGACTGCGACGACGAGGACGAGACCCTGAACCTCGACGACGCAGACGGCGACGGCTTCTCCACCTGCGACGCGGACTGCGACGACACCGACGCCACGGTCGACGCCGACGACGCGGACGGCGACGGCTACTCCACCTGCGACGACGACTGCAACGACGCCGACGCCTCGCTTACCCCGGCGGACGAGGACATGGACGGCTACAGCTCCTGCGACGGCGACTGCGACGACGCCGACGACGACGACGTCACCCCGGGCGACGACGTGATCGGCGACGCCTGGGTCGACAACAACTGCGACGACTAGAAGGCCGCGGACGACCC
>CAZXHG010000137.1:0-26193 GCA_964639985.1 uncultured Rickettsiales bacterium | reverse complement strand
CGTTCTTGGACTGGGACGGCTCGTGCTCCTGCGACGGCGACTGCGAGGACTACGACGTCTCGATGAACCCCGAGGACGAGGACGGTGACGTCTTCTGCAGCTGCGACGGCGACTGCGACGACGACAACGCCCTGATGTACCCGGACAAGCCCGAGACCTGCGACGGCCTCGACAACGACTGCAATGGCGAGGTCGACGACAAGGACGACGACGGCGACGGCTACTACGCCACCGCCTGCGACGGCGACGACTGCGACGACACCGACGAGACCGTCTACCCGGGCGCCGAGGAGATCTGCGACGACTGGGTGGACAACAACTGCGACGAGTTGATGGACGCGGACGACCCCGAGTGCGCGGGCGACGACGACGACTCCGCCGGCGACGGCCCGGGCACCTGCGAGTGCGCCATGGACGACGGCAACCCCGCTGGCTCCGCCGCCCTGGCCCTGCTGGCGTTGACCGCGCTGATCCGCCGTAGGCGGTAGCCCTCACCCGCCCCACCGCCTCCCCCTCCCAGAACCCCGATCTCGCAACCAACCCCCGCCACGATCCACCCCGGACGGGGACATGCACACGTAACTCACCCCGCAGCTCCGCCCAGCCCCCTTCCTACCGGAGTTACTTGTACGTGTCCCCTGTACCGCCTCCAACCACCGGTAGGATCCCCGGAGCCGGCGGAGCCGGCGACGGGCCGCGTCCCCTCGAGATCGGAGGAGGTCCGACGGACCCGGTCAGGTGATTGGGAGCGATTCGGCTTCGGACGCGATGGACCCGGTCAGGTGATTGAGGGCGGAACGGGGACAGGTATGAGAAACTCCAGGCTCCGGGGTAGGCCGAAGCCCCGAGGCGAGTTTCGTATACCAGTCCCCAGCGGAGGCGGTTCAGGCTGGGGTTGGAATCGCCCCCGAAGCTTCGGGGACGATCGGAATCTACCTGTTCGGCGTGGTCTGCAACCCCGGGAACATCACGTCCTGCCGTGGATCGATGCCGGTCAACTCGGCGCGGGCGCGGCCGATCTCGATGTGGAAGCCGAAGTCGTCGATGTGGATGAAGCCGTCGTCCTGCACCATACCCGGGGGCGGGTTGGGGAACGGGGCGGCCAGGCGCCAGGCCTCGAGGATCGCCTCGTCGAAGGCCATGATCCCGGACTCGTCGGTCACCTCGATGGCCACCAGGTTGCCCTCCGGGTCGAGCATCGCGTTGACGGTCAGGTCGTACGCCATCTTGGTCACCGCCACCTCGGGCCGCGCGTTCTGCAGCGTCTGGTTGGCGTAGAAGCTGACCATGCGTTTGACCCGGTTGAGGAATCCGGCCCAGAGGAACTCGTTGGCGTTGAGCTGGGTGGCCAGCGCCGCGTCGATCTCGGGCAGCCAGTCGTTGCTCGGCTGGCCCGACAGGTTCTGACGGCGGTGGGATGACAGCCGTGGCCTCGACGTGCCGGTCCGTTCCAGGAAGTCGTACTTGGACTGGAAGTCCACGTACTGGCCGTAGGGCCGTTGCTCGAACACCACGTCGCCGGCGTCTGCACCGGTGGA
Source organism: uncultured Rickettsiales bacterium (assembly GCA_964639985.1). Classification (GTDB taxonomy): domain Bacteria; phylum Myxococcota_A; class UBA796; order UBA9615; family CAYRNR01; genus CAZXHG01. Next base: position 24,655 of record CAZXHG010000137.1, on the reverse strand, counting down.
AGGGTCCTCCACGTTCATCTCCAGCACGTCCTGCAGCTCGAACGCGCTCTCCTCGGAGTACACCGGGGCCACCACATCCGGGGCGATGGCGAACAGCTCCGAGCGGGTCTCCTCGGGCACGGTGATGTCGTACTCGGTGAGGTAGTCGGCCTCCTCCGGCTTGATCTCCTCCAGCGGCTTGGCCAGCTCGACCACCTGGCCCTCGGGGTCGTCCGGCTCTTCCTCCTCCTCCTCGACCTCCTCCTCCTCGGGGACCTCGAACGGCCTGTACTCCACGAAGATCGGATCGTCGTCCGCGAACGGCTCGCTGGTGCGCAGCATGTGCAGGTAGAACAGCGTGATCGGCACGTGCAGGACCACGGACAGCAGCGCTGTCAGCCACAGGATCCCGGTCCGTCGTCGCTGTTCGTACCTCACGCGTCCATTGTAGCCCCGGCGGTCCGGGGCAGCCTCCGATCAAACCGCCCTACACCCCTGTGGACAAACCACGGGCCGTGCAATCCCTTCCGTGAAGAGTCAGAACGCACCACGCGCGTGAGCGGCTCACCCGGTGGGGAGGACGGGAGACTATTCCTTGAGCGGCTTGCGGTAGCGCAGCAGTACGCGGTGGTCCGGGTCGACCTGTACCTTCTTGGGTTTCTTCTCCACCGTGAACGAGAACGCGGTGCGCTCCCCGGTGAGCTCGACCATCTCGGTGGTGAACTCGCGGTTGCTGAACTTGACCCGGATCGGGACGGCCACGGGCGGCACGGGGCCTTCGATCACCAGCTCCCCGCTGACGGTGAAGCCCTCGTCTGCATCGGTCACCTCGTGGGTGTAGCGCAGGCCCGGGATGTCGGTCCCCTCGACCCAGTAGGTCCAGAAGTCCTCCACGCCGTCACCCATGTACTCCCGCGCCACGGACGCGAACAGGTCGTTGGTCACCAGGCCGGACGGCGCGCGATTCATCACGCTGCGCATCATGTTGATGAACGGCTCGCCGCCGAGCTCGTCGAGCATCATGCGCAACACCGCCGGACCCTTGCCCCAGATCACACCCGCGAACTCCTGGGCCAGCCGGTCGCCGATCAGCAGGCACCCCGACTCGTCACGGCGCAGGGCCATGTCGTGCCAGGTCTTCTCCCGGTTCTCCTGGGCCTGCAGCCCGCTGGACTGGCCGAGGTACAGGGCCGCGGATAGCATCACCGCGGCCTCGGAGATCCAGCGGTCGCGGTACGACGCCGGCCCCACGAACTGGTTCCACCACTGCCGCGCCACCTGCGCGGCGGTGAACGAGGCCTGCGCCTCGGGGTTGTCCACGAAGTAGAAGTCGATGTTGCGAGCCTCCATGCCGTCGGTCGCCGGAGCGGTGGCGGGCATGTGGTAGGACAGGCAGGCCGTGTCCGAGGTGGTGAACCCCTGCCATGGGTAGAGGTGGCCCGGCGGTGAGCAGGTCCAGCCCGCCTCCTGGGTCATGGTCACCGACTCGGTGGCCTCGTAGCTCCAGTTGCCCGAGGGGAGGGCGGGCGCATCGAGCATGGTCAGGGTGGAGTAGGGGTAGGGGCCCCACAGCACCTCGAAGTAGCGCAGCATGGACTGCGTACGCTTGAGGGTGTCCTTGGCCAGCTGCTTGTTCGTCATGGAGGTGACCACCATGATCTTGATCGAACCCAGCTCGCCCTCGGTGATCACGTAGTCGCCCACGGCCAGCATGCCGCCGAGCACTCCGCCGGGCTCCTCGAACACCAGGGTCCGTACGCCGTCGGCCTCCTCCTCGCTGATCAGCGCGCCCGTAGCGATGCCCTTGAAGAACTTGGGTACGCGTACGGTGGTGTTCAGCGAGTGGCGGTCTGGCCACAGCGCGCGGGGGTACCAGGGGATGTCCTGCAGCGCGCCGAAGTACGTGTCGGCCTGGTCGACCACGGTCACCGACTCCAGCAACTCGCCCTCGTAGTTGATGGTCAGGGTCTCGATGGCGTTGCGCTGCATGGGGCCGTTGAGCACCACGAACAGCTGGTTGTGGTCGTGGATCGCGGCCAGGGGCTGGTCCGCGTAGTCCCGGATCGTGCCGATGTCGAACTCGCCGTAGGGATCGTCCCCCTTGCAGCGGGGCTTGCGGTTCTGCAGCCGCAGGGCCACGGCCTTGACCTCGCCCTCCAGCGCCACCACCTTCACCGCCGCGGTGAACTCCATGGTCGACATGTCCCGGCCGGCCGCGGCCTTGGGCACGTCCACCTCCAGGTCCACGTGGGCCACGTCGTAGGGCCGGCCGGTGCCCGCGTAGGGGCTGGGCTCGGCGCTGGGGTACGACGAGTAGACCTGCATGGTCTGGGGCGCGTCGCCGCGGCCCGCGTGGGAGAACAGCGTGATCTCCTCGCCGCGGAACAGCGCGCCGCGGGGGTTGCGGTAGTACGTCACCCAGTGGGTGGGTTCGGTGTCGAACTCGGCGTAGAAGTAGCCGCCCTTGTAGCCGTCGCCGTACAGGTCGTGCAGCACGTCCATCTCGAGGCTGGGGCCGTAGTCGTCCCAGCGCGGGTCCGCGTACAGCGCCCAGCGGGCGTCGAAGGCGTTCTTGACCTTGATCGGCGCGGCCCCGTCCCCGGTGGTCCACTCCCCCTCGTCACCCAGCAGGGTGTCCACCGAGTCGTCCGTGGCCAGGATGAAGGCGGTGGAGAAGGGCTTGCTGTAGGCGGTCTCGCCCAGCCAGTGGGTCAGCTGTTGCTGCTCGCGTGACAGCTGTGGCGTGAACGTCACCTGGCCGCTGCCGGTGAACACCAGGCCCACGATCTTGCCGTCGGTGCGCACCACCGGGTGCACCACACCCTCGCTGAACGCCAGCGTCAGGTCCTCCCGCTGCAGGGTCTGGCCCGCCACGTCGAAGTAGCGCTCCTTGTCCACGTCGGGCGTGACCAGCTTCTGGTACAGGTCGTACAGCTCCTCGGGGGTCACCACCTGGGCCGCGGCCGGCGCCGCGCACACGAAGGCCAGGGTCAGGGCCAGGGCCAGGGCCTGCAGTCGAAGGGCCATCATCGTCTCTCTCCCTCCCAGGGCACGCGCACGCACGTTCCCCAGCTTGGCGAAGGCTGCGATTGTAGCAGCGCATCCCCCTGTCGGCCGGACGTTTCCGTCCGACCGGCCGCGACGGCGCGCAGCGGACCGGGTATGCTCCCTCGCCGTGCCGCCGTCCCCGTCCCGCCGCCTGCTGTACGCCCGCAACGGTCCGCTGCGCCTCGCCTACACCCTGCGGGGCAGGGCCGGACCGCCCGTGGTGTTCGTCAACGGCTACATGGCGCGCAGGCAGGTCTGGGCCCTGCAGGTGGCCACGTTCTCCCGCAGCCACCAGCTGCTGCTGTACGACCGCCGCGGCGGCGGTGACTCGGACCTGGCCGAGGACGGCTACGGGCTCGACGCGCAGGTGGCGGACCTCGAGGCCGTGGTGGACGCGGCCGGCTGGGACCGCTTCCACCTCGTCGGCCACTCCATGGGCGGGTTCATCGCCATGGCCTACGCCGCCCGCCACCAGGGCCGCGTGCGCCGGCTCGGTCTGCTGGCCACGGCCCCGTACCGCACCACGGACTCGGGGTTCGGTGTGGGGGTGTTCATCACCCGGGAGGGCCGGCCCCCGGAGTGGAGCACCGAGGGCATCCGCCACGCCGTGGACCTGCTGATCCCCGAGCCGGACGCGGTCTGGCTGCGCATGGAGATGGCCCGCACCATCCCCGAGTACGCCGAGCCCGGCCAGGCGCGCCAGACCTTCGAGGCATTCGACAACGTGGATCTGCGGCCGGACCTGCACCGCATCGCCGCCCCCACGCTGATCCTGCACGGCACCCGCGACAACGTGGTGCCCATGGCCGTGGGCCAGTCCCTGGCGAGCCACATCCCGGGTGCGGAGTTCCAGACGCTGCCGGGGCTGGGCCACATGCTGATGATCACCGGGGCCAGGGAGGTCAACGCGCGGCTGAGGGCGTTCCTCGCGCCGTCGCCGTAGGCCTCGGCCTGGTCCGATCTGGATCGGGGGTGCTCCAGGATCCCCTGCGACCGGCCCACGAAACGGACCACCTGCCCGTACGATCGCTGTACTGCGCCTCGGACGCTCCTGGCACCGGCCTTGCAGACGATCCCGGGCGACGGGAGCGCCCCGTGAAGCGGCTGAGGCGACGGGCGCAGGACGGCGAACCGGTCCCGTACGGGCCGGAGCACTGGGGGTCGGATTGGTGTTCGACGATCGTGATTCGGGACTCGGCGGCGGGCGCGCCACCTACGTGGACACCGCGGATCCGGACCACGCGGTGATGGGTCCAACGGTGGGCGCGCTGCTCACCGTGCTGAGAGGCCACAGCGTCCGGCAGCTGCACTACCTCGACCTCGATGGCGGCATGATCGGGCGCGGCGAGGACGTGGACGTGCTGCTGACCGATCCCACCATCTCGCGGTACCACGCCCACATCGCCTTCGTCTCCGGTCGCTACGAGATCCTCGACCAGGGCAGCGCCAACGGCACCTTCGTCAACCGGCGCGAGGTGGTGGGCCGGGCCAAGCTGCCCGACCACTGCCTCCTGCGGTTCGGCCCGCACACCACGGTGCAGTTCATGGCCGTGGACGAGCAGGGCGCCCGCTCCATCCGGTCGATGCAGCGGGAGATGTTCCAGGATCCGTTGACCTCCCTGGGCAACCGCCGGCAGCTCGAGCGGCGGCTGCGCGAGGAGCTGAGCTTCGGCGCGCGTCACGACGTGGCCATCGGGCTGCTGTTCGTGGACATCGATCACTTCAAGCGGGTCAACGATCGGTTCGGCCACGCGGTCGGTGACCGCGTGCTGGTGGAGATCGGCCGGCTGTTGAGGGAGGCCGTGCGCGGGGAGGACGTGGTCTTCCGCTACGGGGGTGAGGAGTTCTGCGTGCTGGTGCGTAACGCCACCGAGCTCGGCCTGAGCATCGTGGCCGAGCGGCTGTGCATGCTCGTGCGCGGCCTGTCCGTGCCGGTCGAGGGCGGCGCGGTCCAGATCACGATCAGCGTGGGCGGCGCGTTCACGCGGCCGAACGACGGCCCCAAGGCCTGCACCTGGGCCGGCGAGGAGGGGGACTTCGAGCTCGGCGAGGTGGAGCTGGTGGCGCGCGCGGACCAGGCCATGTACCACGCCAAGAGCGCGGGCCGGGACCGGATCAGCATCGTGCGGGGGTGAGGGGGATCAGCCGTGATCCGACCCGTAGGGAATATCCGACACCACGAACGTACCCGAGCCGGTGGCCACCAACGTCCCGTTCTCGCCGCGCACCTCCATCTCGGCCACGGCCAGCCGGTTGCCCGCGCGCACCACCCGGCCGATGGAGTACAGGTGCTCCTCGACCGCGGGCCGCAGCAGCCGCACGTGGAACTCGGCGGTGTTCACCCAGGTGTCGTAGTACGACGCCACGGAGAACCAGCCCGCATTATCCAGCAGCGTGGCCATCACTCCCCCGTGCACCTGGTGCAGGGCATGGTCGAAGTCGGGATTGTAGGGCAGGTCGAAGCGGGCGCACCCCGGCTCGGGGAACGACGCGCTCATGCCGTAGACCTGCTTGATCGGCGCCCTGCCGAACAGGTCCTGCAGCTCGGCCATGCGCGCCTCGTCGGGCTGTCGGGCCACCTCAGCCTCCCTTCTTCAGGCCGCCCGGTCCGGGATCGCCGGCCGGCGGCTCCACGCCCATGTCCCCGGCTGGCAGCCCGGCCAGGGCGAGCACGGAGTCGGCCACCAGGATCGGGATCCCGGCTCCGAGCGCAAGCGCGATCGCGTCGGACGAGCGCGCGTCCACCTCGAACCGTTTGCGCCCCTGCTGCACCGTGACCGTGGCCACGAAGATGCGGTCCCGCAGCGCGTCGATCCGCACCTGCACCACCTCGGCGCCGAGCTGGGCCAGCACCTCGTCGAACAGGTCGTGGGTCAGCGGCCGGGTGTACACCTCGCCCTCGGCGCGCAGGGCGATGGTCAGCGCCTCGGTCCCACCCACGCCGATGGGCACCACCCTGGTGCGGTCCTCGGTGAGCAGCATCACCGTGCCGCCGCCGTCCATGGGCGACACCCCGGCCACGGTCATCACCCCGAAGCCCTCGGGGAGGGGGTCGGACTTCTTCTTCGCGGCATGGGCCGGTGCGGTCGCGAGGCACACGGCGACCAGCAGCATCAAGGCGGTCGCCAGCAGCAACCGGTGGGTATCTGTCATGGGTGTCACCTCGGAGCAGGGAGCCCGATCGCGGGCGCGGAGCCGTAGCGGCTCGGGGTGGTCGTGACGGTCAGCACCACGGCTGCGCGGGCACCGGCCGCGGCTGCGAAGCCGCACCAGCTCTTCAGGAGATCCAGGATACAGGAGGCCCCCGGGGGCCAGCCCAGGCCGTCCTCCACGAGCTCGACCCTCGCCATGCACCCGTCCTCGCCCACCTCCAGCACCAGCTGGATCCGGCCGTGCATGGCCGCGCCGTGTTGCGCGCCGGCGGCCAGGCACGGGGCGAGGAACCGCTCCTGGCTGCCCAGCTGTCGCTCCAGGGCCTGTCTTGCGTCCTCCACGACCGCCGGGGCACCGTCGAGGTCGAAACCGCCCAGGCTCACCTCGACCGTCGTGGCCGTGCGCGGCACGGCCAGCCGGGCCTCGACGGCCTCCCGCATGCTCAACGGGGCCCACGACCACAGCACCACCATGAACAGGCCCTCGTCGGTGTCCCGGGCGAACACGATCCGCGGTCCCTGGCCCACGGCGGGCCGGCCGTTGAAGACCCCACCGGTGTTGCCCATCACCACCATCATCGCCACCCGCTGCTGGGAGACCTCGATCGCCTGACCGGCGAGCCCCTCGTCCCCGTACAGCACCTCCTGCACGCGGTAGTGGTGCACGGTGCGCAGGTGGTCCATGCCGTGGAGGTCATTCGTCGTCTCCCCCTCGCGACGGGGCCGCCACGTCGTGGGCCCGTCCTCCGCGTGGATCCCGACCAGCTCCGTGGTCGTGGGCTCCAGCTCCTCCACCACCAGCACGTGGTCCGCATTGTCCACGCAGAAATCGAGGTTGACGTGGTAGCCGGTGGCCCGCGCAGAGGTGGGCAGACACAGCTGCAGCCCGATCACGAGCGGGAACAATGCTGCGAGTCGACGGTGCATGGTCCTCCTCAGCTCCCGCTGAACCCCGCGCCCAGGGCGAACCACACCGCGATGCCGTGGTCCACGCCGGGGAACAGGTGATCCTGCCACAGGTGATGGGGCTCGATGCGCAGCGAGACGAAGAATGGCGCCGAGCGGATCCCGCCGAGGTCGAGCCGGACGAACTCGTGGATCCCGATGACCGGGATGCGGTTGGGCGCGGTGGCCGCGCCCGCCTCCTTGATCCAGCCCAGGCCCGGCCCGGCGCCGATGCCCAGGGCCAGCGGCCCGGTCAGGGGGATGCGGATGGCCAGGGACAGCCAGTTGGTGGTGCGCGCGGCCATGCGCTCCTCCGACTGGAACGTGTGGTCCACGCAGTTGGCGCTGACCAGCTCCATGGACAGGGGTCCGATGCCGATGCCCGCGCCGATGCGCAGGTCCAGGCCGCCGTGGTCGTGGGTCACGCTCTGGCGGATGCCCGTACCGAGGAACAGCCGGCCGTTGGCCCACACGTCGGCCAAGGCGACCTGCGGCAGCGCCAGGCCGACCAGGAGGGCCAGCCCCAGGATCGCGCGGGGGATGCGCTCACTCACTGCGGCCTCCGATCACCGCGTACACCGCGGTCACGTGGTCGGTCTCCATGCCTCGCCAGCTCGACAGCAGCTGCTGCTGCTCGATGCGGATGCCCAGCATCACCTCTTCGGGGAACACGTTGAACTGCACGAACTCGTGGAACCCGCCGGAGAACACCGGCTCGTTCAGCTTGTCCGGTCCGTACCTGTACGTGCCCATGCCCGCGCCCGCGCCGATGTCGATCCCGACCAGGGTGTCGATGGGCAGCACCAGCAGGGCGTTGGCGAAGAACTGGAGGCGCTGGTAGGAGCGCGCCACCTTGGGCCGCCAGCGGTTGTCCGAGTTCCAGTCGAAGTCCATGCCGAAGCCCACGAAGCGGCTCGTGATCGCGAATCCGGTGCGGATGGACGAGACCTGGCTGTCCGCGGTCCACGACCGCAGCGTGCCCACGGCGAACCCACCACGAGCGCGCACCTTGGGAGGTGGTGTGTACGGGGTGGGATCGGATGGCGTGACCCCGGGGGACATCGGCTGAGGTGGCTTCGCTGGGGGCGGCGGGGGCGGGGGTGGGGGAGGCGCGGTCGACTGCAGCTCGCCAGGCGCGTACAGGCCTGGCATGCGCGCCGGGCCGTCGCCGAGCAGGTCCAGTGCGGTGTCTGCGCCGTCCTCGCCCAGGGCCCGCGCCCGCTGCATGGCCCAGCGCGCCACCTCGTGATCCGGCGCCAGGGGCGAGTCGTCCTCCCACAGCAGATCCGGCATCAGCGCGTAGCCCACGCAGGAGCACGACGAGGTGTAGCCGTCGAGGCAGGCGGCCACGGACAGGTCGAGGCCCCGGTGCTTGTACTCGAGGTTGGTGACGTTGTTGATCCAGATCGTGCCCAGCTCGGAGCAGGCCAGCGCGTTGCCCCGGTCGCAGCCCTGCTCCAGCGCCTTCAGCGCGGCCATCAGGTCCTGCTCCCCACCCAGGCCGTAGAAGAACGAGACGCCGAGCTTGGTGCACCCCAGCCCCACGCCACCGTCGCAGGCCGACGCCAGCGCGGACAGCTGGTCTCCGCGCTCGGCTGCCGCGGCCGGGCCACCCGCGTCGGGATCTCCGGTGAACCACGAGTCCACCACGAACGCGCCATGCGCGGCGCACGCCTGGTCGAGGCCCTCCTCACAGGCCGCGACCAGCACCGGCTCGGTCCCGGCCCATTCGGCGAGGCTGTCCGTGACCACCCGCAGCCGCTCGCACCCCGCGGGCCAGTCCGCCTGGCAGGCCAGGGTGTAGGCGGCCCGCGCCTCGGCCCGGTCCGGAGCCAGCACGTTGCCGTTCTGGTACTCGAAGCCCAGCTCGGTGCAGGCCTGGCCGCGGCGGCGGGCCTCGTGGCGGTGTGTGCCCTCGCAGGTCTCGGCCACCCGGTCCAGGTAGCCGGTCGCGTAGATGGCGCCCAGGAGCGTGGCCGCGCGTTCGTCGCCGTAGCGCTGAGTGCGGGCGTGGTACGCGCGCGACTCGTAGCTGCCGTGGGCCAGGGGCGAGACCGCGTCGATCCAGGCGCCGGCCAGGAAGCAGGCTCGCTCGTTGTGGCCCTCGAGGCAGGCCCGGTCGAGGAACCCGAACACCGGGTTGACCACGTCCGACGGCCACTCCTCGTCCACGGCCCGCTGCAGGTCGCAGGCCACGCCCGGCTCGGCCGAGCAGGCCTCGGCGAGCACGCGGCTCGCGGCCTGCTGGCCGTCCGCGGTGCGCAGCGAGGCGTTGGTGAACCGCAGCAGGCTCAGGGTGTCGACCGCGTCCCAGCCCGCGTCCGACGCGAGCAGCCGGATCCCGGCGAGCTCTGCGGAGTCCCCGGGCTGCAGCCCCGGGATCTCGCTGGCCGTGCGCTTGACCAGCACCATGCCCAGGTCCGCGTCCGAAGGCGCGCCCAGGATCGCCACGACCCCGCCCTCGTGGTCGGGCCGCTGGATCTCCAGCGCCTCGCACGCCTCGTCTTCGCCGCGCACGCAGGCGCGCACGTACATTCCGATCACGTCGAGCACCGGCGCGGGCTGCACGTGCTCCATCATCCAGTCGGCCTCGGCCTTGCACATGTCGCCCTCGCCGGCCGCGCACAGCAGCCGGTTGAGCTTGCGCCAGTCCTCGCAGGTGGCGGGCACGGCGGGATTGCACTGCTCGCCCAGCCCGTTCCACACGCCGCGCGCCTCCATGTACCAGGCGATGGCGATGCCCAGCTGCTCGTCGATCTGGTCCACGTCCAGGGTCATGTCGTCGAGCAGCTGCTGGTGGCGGATGCGGTACTGCTCGTACCACAGGAATGCGTCCCAGACGTCGTCGTCCACGTGGTCGCGGGCCAGCTCGCAGGCCTGCATCGAGTCGCCCATGCAGCCCTGCATCCAGGTGCGCACCACCGGATGGTACTCGCGGGGATCGGTCATGGCGCGGGCTGTGGGGGTGCACGCCGCCGTGGCGAGCGCAGCCAGCAGCAGCCATGTGGGAGTGATGGATCGGATCATGGTGGAAGTCCCTCCTCCTCGGCCATGCGGCCGACTGACCTCCGGTTCGGGGATTCTCTCAGGTCGAACGCGCCCGTGCGAGCGTCAGGCGTACACGCCCGCGTCCACCACGGTCACGCCGCCGGCGTCGAGCAGGAAGTCCGTGCGGTTGACGTCGCCTCGGACCAGCGCCCAGATCGAGCGGTGCTTGTCCGCGAGCACGTCCTCGCCGCAGCTCTCGACCAGCTTCTTTCGGATCCGCGCGATGTACTCCGAGCGGGTCGCGGCCAGGCAGGCCGCTCCGGTGCCCAGGCTGTGGGCGCCGGCCATGATCAGCACGATGCGGTCGGTATGCATCGGGTGCGGGCCGCGGACCACGATGCCGTGGTCGCTGGTGAAGATCGTCTCCGGAGGATCACCCACTGCCTCGAGTTCGACGGGCAACTCCTCGCGCGTGCCGTCCAGGGTGCGGTACAGCGACACGATCCAGTCCTCGTCGTCCGTGGTGTAGTCCGGTGCGGGTGCAAGCTCGAACCGTGGCTCCCGCCTGTCCTGCAGCTGGTCCAGGAGCTTCCCGGCGAGGGGGTTCACCTTGCCCGAGCCGATCAGGTACAGGTTGCGCGGCTTGCGCCACAGCTCGGGATCGCAGTGCTGGGCCGACAGCAGGGCCACGTTCTGGCCCTCGCCGCCGAGCATCGGCCCGAACGCGGAGATCAGCCCCAGGATCCCCAGGTTGTCGCCGAAGGTGCGGCGGTCGCAGATCTGGCCGGCGATGCGGCTGCGGGAGCCCGGGTACTTGGGGCTGGTCACGATCACGGCCGGCCGCGGGGTGGGCGCCTCGAGCATGTCCCGCAGCAGGGACAGCTCGCGGTTCAGCCGCTGGGCCAGGTGGTCGAGCAGGTCGTGCTCGAAGATGAGCATGCCGTTGCGGTCGTCGGAGTACGGGATCACCTCCAGCCCCTTGAGGTCCGTGGGGATCTCCTGGTCCTTCTCCGCCAGCAGGATCGGGGTGCGGCCCTGTCCGACCGCGTACCCGATCTCGTAGAACACGTTGGGCCGCGGGTCGTTGATGTCCGCGATCACCACCTCGGCGCGCTCGATCATCAGGTGGATCTTGGCCAGCAGGTCGTGCCCCGAGCTCTGCACCTCGGACGCGAGGATGCACCGGATGCCCGCCTTGTTCTCGATGATGCGCTTCATGGCCACGTAGAAGTTGCGGTCCGAGTGGTAGCCCATGATCACGAACGCGTAGGGCATGCCGCCCGTGATCTGGTGGATCTGGTCGCCGAGGCGCATGGGGACCTCCGCGGATCGTCGTACCACAGTTTCGCGAGGTCTTCGGTATCGTGGAGGCCATGAAGGCTCGTGCCCGCCGCTGGTTCGCCCGTTTCGGCCTGGCGCTGGTCGCCCTGGGGGTGGCCCTGGCGCTGGCCGAGGTGGTGGCGCGCGTGCTGGAGCGGCCGTCGGGCTTCGTGTACGAGCGGGCCGACGACGGGTCCATGGTGCGGCTCACCGGGGACGAGCAGATCTACGAGCCCATCCCGTCCAACGGCCTGTTCAACACGCTGGGGCTGCGGGACCGCACCTACGACCAGGAGAAACCGCCGGGCGTGACCCGGGTGGTGGTGCTCGGCGACTCGGTGACGTACGGCCCCACCTTGCCCCTGGAGGGCACGTTCGACAACCAGCTCGAGGACCGGCTGAACCGGGCGCGGGACGGGCACGTGGAGGTGCTCAACCTGGCCGTGCCCGGCTACAACAGCGAGCAGGAGGCGGCCCGGCTGCGGGTGAAGGGCCTGGACCTGGACCCGGACCTGGTCGTGGTGGTGTGGACGATCAACGACTTCGAGGCCACGCCCACGGTGGTGGTCACGGACGAGGCCGTGCACTACGTGCACCACGCCCGGCCGGAGATCCCCACGATCCTGCCGCTGCCGCCGCGGGTGCAGGTGGGGCTGCTGAGGAGCTCGGCCTTTGCGCGGCTGGCGTCGCGTTCCCTGGCCCTGGCCACGACCGGGGGCGAGGCACAAGTCGAGGCGCTGGAGCTGGGCAAGGCGGTCAACTCCCTGGCCCTGGTCGACATCGCGAAGACCGCTGCGTCCGCGGACGCGGGTGTGCTGTTCGTGCTGTTCCCGCTGCTGGGGGAGGATGGGGGGAGGCGACAGATCGACGATGCCACCGCGTTCCTGGAGGCCAACGGGTTGCCCTACATCGACCTCGGCCCGGCCATGGCCGGCCACGACCCCATGACCCTGCGGGCGAGGCCCCAGGACCCCATGCACCCGTCCGTGCTGGGCTGCTCACTGGCCGCCGAGGCCGTTGCTGGACGGATCCTGGATGAGGGACGGCTCGACCAGGGCGGTATCGAGCTGGAGCGAACCATCATGGCGCCCGACCCGGTCGACGTGGCCGACGTGAGGGACACCGAGCTGAGCGCGTGGCTGGAGGGGGCGGCCCTGGCCGGGGACGCGGACCCGCTGGACGCGGCCGACGAGGCGTTCGCCGATCGCCGGGGCGACGCGGAGGACGAGGGCGCGGACCTGCTGGCGTTCGTGGCCGCCACCTGCGGGGACCGGCTGTGCGTGGGGGTGGAGCTCGTCGACGAGCTGGCGGATGGCGCGACCCTGCACGTGGATCTGGCGCCGTTCCAGGGCCGGGGCCAGGGCGGCCGTATCGTGGTCGACGCCGACGGTGAGGTCCGCGTGGAGAGCCCCCGCGACCAGCGGTGGTCCGCGCCGATCCGGGCGAACGTCGATGGTCGCGTGATCCGTGTGCGCGTGCCTCTGGCCGGGCTGCCTGGCTGCGAGCAGGGGTGTGACCTGCACGTGGGGCCGGCCGCCACCCTGCAGGTCGACGGTGTCGTCCTCGATCGGGCCGAGCTGCGGTATCACGTGGCGTGGGGCGCCGAGCCTACAGGTACCCCTCGTCCATCAGGTACTTGACCACGCGGCCCGCGCTGTCCACCACGCTCTCGCGGTGGGTGTGCAGGACCAGCTCCGGAGATCGGGGCGGTTCGTACGGCGCGGAGATGCCGGTGAACTCGGGGATGGCCCCGGAACGGGCCTTCACGTACAGGCCCTTGGGATCGCGCCGCTCGCAGGTCTCCAGCGGGCAGTCCACGTACACCTCGATGAAGTCCCGCTCGTCCTGCATGGCCCGGCACATGTCCCGGTCGGAACGGTACGGCGAGATGAACGCGGTCAGGTTGACCAGCCCCACCTGGGTGAACAGCTTGCCCACCTCGCCGATGCGGCGGATGTTCTCGGTGCGGTCCGCCGGGCTGAACCCGAGGTCCCGGTTCAGGCCGAACCGCACGTTGTCGCCGTCGAGCACGGCGCAGTGCACACCCCGCTCGGTCAGCATCTCGTCGACGCAGGTGGCGACCGTGGACTTGCCCGCCGCGCTGAGGCCGGTGAACCAGATGGTGACGCCCTTGTGGCGCATCAGCGCCTCGCGATCCATGCGTGAGATGGACAGGGTGACCGCGTGGATGTTCTTGCTCTTGGGCGAATGCATGGTGCGCTCCTGTTCGCCGGGAATCCGCCGATCCCGGGTCGTGAATCCCGGAATCCCGTCACGACCCCAGGGGTTCGGTTCCCTCACCACTCCCGCTGACCGGCACCCGCAAAGGGGGGAAGGAGGCAAGGGGCACCGGCCGGCGGGGTGGCTGCGGAACCAGGCTTCAAGATCCATGCCGCGCCGGCAGCGGCACGGTGGGACCGTGGCGAAAAAGGGGCGGGCGAAAAAAGGGACGCTCATGAGTTCATGAGTTCTTCCGGGTCTCGAGGCACCGCGGCATCCTGCCCGTGTCCGCGCTGGTGCTGGGGTCTCTCATGATCTTCTGAGCACCCCTCTGCTCCTGAACCCGGGCGTGCCGGTGGTGGACGGCGGGGTGTGGGTGGAGGAGGTGGTGATCCCGTTCGAGTCGCCGGCGGACGCGGTGGGCACGCTGTATCAGCCCCTCGAGGCGGGCGAGCAGCCGAACCCCAGGGGCGACCGATCTACCTGCCCGTGAGCGTACCGGTGGCCTTTGACAGCGAGCCGGTCACCCAGGCCCCTCACGCCAATCCTGCCTGGACCGACACCGAGCGGTACATGCGGGTGGTCGGGCAGACCGAGGCGGGCCAGCTGGTCGAGGAGCGGCGGTACTCGATGGGCACCTTCGAGACGCACGGCGAGCTGCTGTGACTGGACCTGCGCTTCGGCCACTGGTGGGCCCGCCCCGGCGACGGGCACCCGGACCCCTGGGGGCTGATGCGGTTGTGCGTGCAAGCCGGGGACGTGCTGGCCGTCGAGTAGAGTGTGTTCTGTATTGATTAGTGTGTAGAGCGGAGAGAGGTGAATCCATGCCCCATTGCATCCTGCAGTACTCGGCCAACGTGGTCGACGAGGTGGACCTCGACGCCCTGTTCGGCGCGGTGCACGACGCGCTGGTGGCCACCGGCCTGTTCGCCATGGAGAACATCAAGAGCCGGGCGATCCGGTGCGAGCACTACCGGGTCGCGGACGGCGCCCGGGACAGGTCGTTCGTATCAATGGAGATCTACATCCTGGAGGGGCGCGGCGACGCGATCAAGGAGCAGGTCTCGGTGGACGTGATCGAGGTGCTGCGGCCGTTCTTCCAGGCCACCTTCGCCCGCACGCGCTGTAGCCTGACCGTGCGGATCAGCGACATGCACCGCAGCAGCTACCGCAAGGTGGACAGCGGGGACTGAGGACCGCTACTCGTCGTCGGCGGCGGACGCCGCCGACTCCTTCTCCATGAGGCGGGCGGCCCAGATCCGGGGCGGGTTGGCGTTCTTCATCACGCGCAGGCCCTTGAACAGGGTCTCCTTGACCTCGTAGTCCTCGTCCACCGTCAGGGCCATGGCGCGGCTGACGTCCCCTTGGCACACGATGCTCAGCGCGTCGAGCATGGACTGGCCGCCGCTCTTGCCCGTGGGGTCGATCACCCAGCCCGCGCCGCAGGAGCACTGGCCGCCCAGGGGTGTGTCCGCGCTGAAGGTGTCCTCCCTCGGCCTGGGCTTCTTGAGCTTGCGCAGGCAGAACCCGCAGTTGTTGGAGGGCTTGTTGCGCTTCAAGCGGTGGCCAGGGGGGAGGGCCCAGTCGACCATGACGTTCTCCTCGGACGGTCCGGCGTCGGACCCGGAGACCTACCATAGGCCCGCCCCCCGGCGCAGCCAATCCTTGCCCGCCTGCAGACCGGCTGCTAAGGTCCGCGCCCGCTGGAGGTGTACAAGATGCACACGCGCGAAAGCACGCGGCCGCGGCTCCCCTGGGTGCTGGCCCTCGCCTTGCTGGTGACGGCCTGCTCCGAGTACGAGCTGATCCGGCCGGACTTCACCGACGTGTTCTTCCAGGACCCGCCGTCCGCGGTGGACATCCTGCTGGTGGTCGACGACTCGGGGTCGATGCAGGACGAGCAGACCAAGCTGTCGGCCGGGTTCGAGGAGTTCGTCGAGTACTTCGAGTTCGCGGACGTGGACTACCACATCGGCGTGATCACCACGGACATGGACGCTGGCCAGGACAGCGGCAAGCTGCAGGGCGATCCACGGTGGATCGAGCCGTCCACGCCGGACCGCGCCACGGCGTTCGCCAACAACGTGCAGGTCGGGATCCAGGGCTCGGGCAACGAGCGGGGCCTGGACGCGGCGCGGGTGGCCCTGGGCCAGGAGATGCTCAACGGGTACAACGCGGGCTTCATCCGCGAGGAGGCGTACCTGTCGCTGATCTTCGTGTCCGACGAGGAGGACTCCTCGTGGGAGCCGGTGGCCAACTACATCAACTTCTTCTGGTCGGTGAAGGGCAACCGCGAGCGCGAGGCGTTCAACGCCTCGGCCCTGGTGGGCGCGGACGAGGCGGGCGACGCCGCGGACTGCGGTGACCTAAGCTCCCTGTACACCGGCGCCCGGGCCGCGTACCGCTACGTGGACGTGGCCCACCAGACCGAGGGTGTGGTGCGCAGCATCTGCGAGGAGGACTTCACCCCGATCATCACCGAGATGGGGCTCAACAGCAGCCGGCTGACCGACCGGTTCGAGTTCTCGCGCGCGCCGGATCCGCTGTCCCTGGAGTTGGAGATCACCCCCGAGGGCGAGGACGAGGCCATCGCGGTGCCCCCGGACCACGTGGACTGGCCGTGGGTCTACGAGTGGGACGAGGCCGCGGACGGGTACCACTACTGGCTGGTGTTCCCCGGCAACTTGCCGCCGGTCAACTGCAAGATCGTGGTGCGCTATGACGCGGGCGATGGCTTCGGCAGCGCGCCCGAGGGCGACGACGACACAGCCGGGAACTGAGGAGGGCGAGGCCATGACCACACGCACCATCACGACGTGGGCGGCACTGCTGGCCCTCGGCCTGCTGGCCGCCAGCTGCAGCAACGACAACAGCGGCATCCCCGAGGGCGAGTGCATCGACGACGGGGACTGCGGCACGGACGGCTCGATGCAGGCCTGCGTCGACGGCACCTGCCAGGACGTGGACTGCTTCGTGTCCAGCGACTGCCCGCTGGCCAGCCACTGCGCGCAGGGCGCCTGCGTGGACGGCTGCGGCGCGGACGACGACTGCCTGTCGGGCTACCACTGCGACGAGGCCGGCAGCTGCGTGGCGTCGGACTGCCGCTCCACGGTGCTGGACTGCTACGCGGGCCAGTTCTGCGAGAACGGCACCTGCGTGGACGCGGGCCCGCCCCTGTGCTCGCCCTGCAACAGCCAGAACATGCAGGACGCGATCATCGACGACAACGGCACGGCCTGGGACCCGTTCGACGACCAGCTGATCGGCTACCACTCCTGCGGCGGCGTCAGCTCCTTCTGCCTGGCCTACGCCCAGGGGGAGCCCGAGCTGTGCTGGACCGCCTGCGAGACGTCCGACGACTGCCCCGCGGCCTTCGAGTGCACGCCGATCGTGGACATGGAGCAGAACGTGCTCGGCCAGTCCTGCATCGGCCCCTGCGACGGCTGAGAGCCCCCGAATCTCACCTCTTCCCTCCGTCGACCCTTGCTGTGCGTGCACGCGCCCTTCTAATCTTGTGCGTGGTCCCGAGGGGACCCCATGAAAGGAAGGTGTGCCATGCGAACGAGGGACACGTGGCTGGTGCTGGTGGTGCTGGGGTCGTTCCTGCTGTGGGCGGGTTGCCCGACCGAGGACGACGACGACGTGGCCGACGACGACGTGGCCGACGACGACTCGGCCGCGGACGACGACACCGCGGGTGACGACGACACCGTGGAGCCCCAGAGCCTGTCGTTCGTGCAGGGCGAGGGCGTGCCCATCGAGTCGGCCGAGACCTGGGCCACCTGCGTGTACGACTACGCCGAGGCCGACGGCATGACCGAGATCGTGCTGGCCAACTACAGCGCCGAGAACGTGGCCTGGTTCTTCGAGGACAAGGCCTACACCGCGCTGGAGATGACCGACTCGGGCCTGCTGTCCACGGACTGCCTGATCGGTGACTTCGACGGCGACGGACAGGAGGACGAGCTGTACATCAACTACAGCGGCGTGATCCACCGCGAGCGCATCGCCAAGGGCTACGACGTGCTGGACCTGCCGAGCCTGAACGGCGCGCCCCTGTCCGTGGCCTCCGGCGACGTCAACGGCGACGGCCGCCTGGACGTGATCGTGGGCACGGCCGGCGGGTCGGACGTGCTGTGGCTGCAGGACGTGGGCGGTACGTTCTCCGATGGCGGCACCCTGCCCAGCTCCTACAT
This sequence comes from uncultured Rickettsiales bacterium, assembly GCA_964639985.1. Taxonomy (GTDB): domain Bacteria; phylum Myxococcota_A; class UBA796; order UBA9615; family CAYRNR01; genus CAZXHG01. The sequence continues at coordinate 6,807 of CAZXHG010000137.1, read as the reverse complement.
GCAGACCCAGGACATCCAGCTGGTGGACCTCAACGCCGATGGCTGGCTCGACGTGGCCATGGCGTCCACGGACCAGTGCCGGCTGTACTCGTACAACGGCACGGAGTTCTCGCTGATCTACAACGCGCCCCTGGAGTCCTTCTCCGGCTGCCACAGCGTGGCCACCGGCAACCTCGACGGCGACGGGATCCCGGACCTGGTGTTCGCCTGCGAGGACGCGGACATGGCGTTCTCCACGGACGGCGCGCTGGGCCTGACCGTGCTCGAGGGGATCCCGCGGCTGGACGACGCCGAGGTCTCCCGCGGCGTCGCCATCGCCGATCTCGACCTGGACGGTGACGACGACATCGTGATCGCCCGCGAGGGGGCCTCTGACGTGCTGCTGCTGCAGGACTCGCCCGGCGTGTTCAGCGACGGCAGCGCGCTGCTTCCGTCCTTCCAGGACGACTCCATGGACGTGACCGTGGCCGACGTGGACTCCGACACCGACCTCGACGTGGTGATCGCGGTGAACGGCCAGACCCGCCTGCTGATCAACCAGGTGTTCGAGTAGTCGTCGGGTCCGTCACTTCGCTCGCTGCGCTCGCTGCGTTCCTTGACCCGACCTACCTGCCGGCCCGTAGGTCGGCTCAAGCGAAGCGGAGCCGACACCCCAGCTCAGAACAGTTTCAGCTGATCGTCCTTCGCCTTCGGCTTCCTCCGCCCCGCCGCCTCCCGCCGCTGCAGCAGCCGCCGCTCGATGTCGCGCAGGAACGGTGACGCGTCCAGCTCACCCACGCGGCCGAGGTGGCGCTGCCTGCGGGCGCGGCACAGCAGCAACCGCCGCTCCGCGCGGGTCATGCCCACGTAGAACAACCGCCGCTCCTCGTCCACGTCCACGTCGCGGTCGCCGAAGCGCAGGGGCAGCAGGCCGTCGGAGCAGCCCAGCAGGAACACCACCGGGAACTCCAGGCCCTTGGCCGCGTGCAGGGTCAGCAAGGCGATGCGGTCCGCGCGCGGGTCCCAGGTGTCCACGGCCGCGCCCAGGGCCAGCTCGGTGGCGAACCGCGCGTCATCCTCGCCGCATTCGCGGGCCAGGGGCAGCAGCAGCTCCAGTGCCGGGGCGCTGTCGGGATCCGCGGCCAGGGTCGCGGCCGCCTGCTTCAGCCGGGCGTCGAGCGGCCCGCTCCCGTCCGCCAGGGCCGCGGCCAGCGCGGCCACGCCCGGCTGGTCGCACAGTCGCTGATGGGAGCGCTGCTGGAAGGGCATGCCCGAGCGCGCCAGCGCCTCCACCACGGGCGCGGCCTGGGCCTCGGTGCGCGTCAGCACCGCGATGTCGCTGAAGGACAGGTCGGCCAGTTCGGCCTCGTCACCGCGGCCGCTGTCCAGGGAGAAGAACGAGTGGCCGCCCAGCAGCTTCTCGACCGTGGCGACCACGAACTCGGCCTGGGCCGCCTCGGTGGGGGCCTCGTGGATCGCGACGCGCTCCGGGTCGTCGATCATGGCCTGCACCCGCCGGTCCACGTGGTCGTCGGCCGCGATCATCTGCGAGGCCGCGGTCACGATGGTCGAGCCGCTGCGGTAGTTGCGGGCCAGGTGCACCACCCGGGTGCCGGGGAAGTCGCGTTCGAACGAGTCGAAGAAGCGCACGTCCGCGCCGCGGAACCCGTAGATCGCCTGGTCCGGGTCGCCGATGGCACACAGGGAGCCGTCGGTCGGGGCAAGCAGCCTCACCAGCTGCACCTGTGCCTCGTCCACGTCCTGGTACTCGTCGACGCTCAGGTGCGGGTGGCGCCGGCGCCACGCCTCGGCCACGTCCGGGTGGTCGGTCAGCCGCTGCACGGCCAGGGCGACCAGGTCGTCGAAGTCCACGGCGTTGCGCGCCAGGCGCGCGGCCGCGTAGGCCTCCAGGGGCAGGTCCTCGTCGGCCTCCCCGCTGCGGCGCGCGCGGGAAACGGCGTGCACCAGACGGGAGGCCCTCGCATCGCTCACACCCGCGACCTCGGCCAGCAGGGACTGCTGGCCGGCCTCGTCCAGGATCGTGAACCCGGGCTGCAGCCCGACCTGTTCGGGGTGCTCGCGCAGGATCGCCAGGCCCAGCCCGTGGAACGTTCGCACGCCGATGCGCCCGGCCGCGGCCGGGACCAGGGCGTCGAGCCGGTCGCGCATCTCCGTGGCCGCGCGGCGGGTGAAGGTGATGGCCAGGCAGTGGTCGGGCGGCACGCCCAGGTCGTCGACCAGGTGGGCGACGCGGTGGGTCAGGGTGCGGGTCTTGCCCGAGCCGGGCCCGGCCACCACCAGCAGCGGCCCCGCGATGATCTCGGCGGCCGCGCGCTGGTCCGGGTCCAGCCGCTCGAGGATGCTGGCCGGGCCGCGCTCGGCCGGCGCCGTGGCGGGGGCCTCGACGGGGTCCGGCTTCGGATCGGGGATCACCACCTCCCGGGGCGGCGCCTTGGTGGCCGTGCGCTTCGCGGCCTTCTTGCGCCGCTTCGCGGGCAGGTCGAACAGCAGCCCGCTGCCGGTGGCCGCCTCGAGCTCGTCCTCGTCGAACAGCCGGATCGCGCCGTACTCGCCGTCGTAGCCCGCCTCGCGCACCACCCGGCCGTCCCGCAGCCGCTCGATGGCGTCGGCCAGCAGGAGTGTGTCGGTGCGGCGCAGCTCCTCCAGCGGGGTGCGGATCAGCAGCGGCAGCTCCGGGCCGAGCTCCCGCAGCAGCCGCTCGTACACGGTGGTGACCTTCTTGCTCTTGGGGCCCACGCCGAGCAGCTCCGACAGGATCTCGGGCAGCGGGATCAGGTAGCACAGCTCACCCGCCGTGGCCGGGGGCGGCTCGTGCTGCTCGCGGTCGGCGAGCAGCTCGACGCGGTGCACCACGCCCACGGTGACCGGCTTGCCGCACTCCGGGCAGCGGCCGTCCAGGGCGATGGTCTGGCGTGGCTCGAGGCGGATGTCGCACTTGCGGTGGCCGTCGGCGTGGTACTTGCCCTCCTCGGGGTACAGGTCGACGGTGCCCACGTAGCCGTCGCCCGAGGCCAGGGCGCGGTGCACGGCGAAGTAGTCCAGGTCGGTGTCGAGGCGGTTGCAGTTGCGGCCCAGCACCTGGGGCGAGTGCGCGTCGGAGTTGGACAGCAGCCGGAAGCGGTCCAGGGAGGCCACCCGCCAGTTCATCGGCGGGTCGGAGGACAGCCCGGTCTCGACCGCGTCGATGTGGTGGGCCAGGTCGCGGTAGCACTCGTCGATGGCGTCGAACCCCGACTTGCTGCCCAGGGCCGCGAACCAGGGGGTCCACACGTGCGCGGGCACGAGGTGGCAGCCGTCCCCGGACTGCAGCACCATCTCCAGCAGGTCGCGGGAGTCCAGTCCCAGGATCGGGCGGCCGTCCGAATGCAGGTTGCCGATCCGGTCCAGCTGGGTCACCAGCGCCTCGGCCTGCTCGAAGTCGGGCGCGTAGATCACGTGGTGCACCTTGCGGGTGCGGTCCCCGGCCTTGTAGATGGTCGAGATCTCCACGGACAGCATGAAGCGCGTGATCGACCGGCAGGAGGGCGGCAGCTCGGCCGTGACCTCGTCCTGCAGCGCATCGTTCAGCCGGAACAGGCCGGGTTCGGCCTCGACCAGCTGCTCCCTCAGCTCCTCGCGCCACGCCGGGTGGGTGAAGTCGCCGGTGGCCACCAGCGACAGGCCCTTCTTCGCCGCCCACAGCGCCAGGTGTGGCAGATCGCACTGCTTCGACGTCGCGCGCGAGTACTTCGAGTGGATGTGGAGGTCGGCGTAGAACTCCATGGGCTTGCCTCGCAGGCGGGCCATCCTATGCGATTTCGCCCCACCGTGATCCGGATGTCGCGATCCGCATGGGGCCTGCGTGGTCGGCGGGGGTGAGATCGGGGTACACTCGGGTACACAGGGGGTTGGCCCGCGCCTTGCAGTATCTGGGGCTGAACGGTCGATCCGACGATCGGGAGGGTGAAACGATGAATCCAGTCATCTGGCTCAAGAGAATCGCGCTGGCCATCCTGTCCCTGGGCACCACGGCGGTGATCGCCGCGTGCTACGGGGTGTACGATCTCACCGGCATGGAGAGCGTGCTGCTGGCGGGCGAGGTCAAGGGCGAAGGCGAGGGCGTGGAGGGGATCCAGGTCTGCGCCGCGCTGCCGTCGCCGTTCGGCTACGACAGCTGCACGACCTCCGTGATGGGCGGCTACTACGAGGTCTGGGTGGCCGAGGACTTCTTCAACGAGGCGTTGGAGGAGGGGCTCGAACTGTCGGTGGAGGACATCGACGGCGCGGCCAACGGCCTGTGGCTGAGCGACACCGTCGAGCTCGCGCCCGAGGACCTGCCGGCCGAGGAGTACGACATCGAGCTGACGGCCGCCGACGAGTAGTCCGACCGACGGTCACCCGTGATGCTGACCCGCCTGCGCCAGTTCGCCCAGTTCAAGCGTCACCAGTGGATCCACGACCTCGAGGCCGACCTGCACAAGCTGTGCTACCTGTTCTGGGAGAGCACCCGCCGCTGCAACCTCGATTGCCTGCACTGCGGCTCCGACTGCGGCCGCGACGACGACCTCCCCGGGCTGCCGCGGGAGGTCGTGGAGAAGGTGCTGGCCCGCATCGCCGAGCAGTACGACCCCGGGGAGATCATCCTGGTGGTCACCGGCGGCGAGCCCCTGGTACGGCGGGACGTGCCCGACGTGATGGCCACGGCCGGCGGCCTGGGCTTCCGCTTCGGCATGGTGACCAACGGCTGGCTGCTGGACGAGGCTCGCGCCAGGACCCTGGTGGAGCTGGGCATGAAGAGCGTGGTGGTGTCACTGGACGGGCCGCGCGAGGACCACGACTGGCTGCGCAACCGAGCCGGCTCGTTCGACCGCGCCTGCCGCGGCCTGACCGCCTGCCGCGAGCACGGCCTGCCCGTGGTGGAGGCGATCACCTGCGTCACGCCGCGCACCCTCGACAGGCTGGAGCAGACCTACGAGATCGCGGTGGCCGTGGGCGCCACCCACTGGCGGGTGTTCAACATCTTCCCCATCGGCCGCGCTGCGGATGACCCGCGGCTGTTGCTGACCCCCGAACACATGCGCACGTTCGTGGCCACCATGGCCCGGCTGCGGGAGCGCGGAGCGGCCGAGGGCGTGGTGGTCAACCTCAGCGAGGAGGGCTACCTCGGCTTCGACTGGGAGGACCGGGTGCGCGACGCGGCCTACTTCTGCCGCGCAGGCATCAACATCGCGGGGCTGATGGCCGATGGCTCGATCGCGGCCTGTCCCAACCTGGCGCCGTGGATGGCCCAGGGCAACGTGGCCGACGACGACTTCGTCGACGTGTGGGAGAACCGCTACGAGCTGTTCCGCGACCGCAGCTGGACGAAGGTCGGCGAGTGTGACGGGTGCAGCGAGTGGGGCGTGTGCCGTGGCAACTCCTTGCACCTGTGGAGCGAGCAGCGCGACGGCCCCTGCTGGTGCCACCACCGGATCCTGCACGAGCTCTGATCAGAACAAGAACGTCACCCCCACCCGACCCCCATACCCGCCCTCCAGCCGCACTGCGAAGTGCTCGGCAGGCTTGAACATCACGCCGATCGCGCCGTAGCCGGTGAACACCGCGCTGGTGCCGGGCACCAGCGGCACGTACACGCCGAAGCGGCCCGTGAGGTAGGGCGACATCCACTCGAACAGGTGCAGCTGGTAGCGCACGCCGCCGAGGAAGTAGGCGCGCCCGGCCCAGGTGTAGCGCCACGCACCGAGCCCCCCTTCGATCTCGATGTGGAACGAGTCGTTGATCTCCGGGGAGAACCCCCGCGGCGCCACCGGGATGCCGAGGATCACCCCGCCGCCGAGCATGCGGCCGAAGATGCCGACCACGCTCAGGTCCAGGCCCCATTTCTCGTCCTGGTCGAACACCCAGCGGTCCGGCTTGTCCTGGGCGTGGGCTGCTGCGGGCAGCAGCAGGGCGAGCAGCAGGATCGTCGCGAGCATCGTTCGCAGCGTGGTCATGGGTCCTCCCGGGGATCGTGATGATGCATCGAGCGTAGTCACTGCACCGGTGCAGCGTCCACTACCCGGGCCTTACTCGTCGTGCCGCGGCGCCTTGCGCAGCCGCTTGGTCTCGCCCCGCCGGCGCTTGTTCGCGATGCGGCGACGGTGTACCCCCTTCGGGGTGCGCGTGGGCCGGCGCGGTGGATCGGTGTGCAGCGCGCGGGCCACCAGCTCGGCGAGGCGCTCCCGCGCCACCTCCCGGTTGCGGTGCTGGCTGCGCGATCCCTCGGCGTGCACCTGCAGCACGCCGTCGCGGGTCAGCCGGCTGGCCAGCCGCTCATCGAGCATGGCGCGCTGCCGCGCCGAGAGCACGGACGAGCCGGCCACGTCCCACTGCAGGGTGACTCGCGAGCTGGTCTTGTTCACGTGCTGGCCACCCGGACCGCTGGCCCGGCTGGCCGTGAAGCCCAGCTCGGCGCCGGGGATGACCAGCGCGTCGGTGATCGTCAGGTCCTCTTCCATCGTCCTTCCGTTCGTTGACAGTACGCATGCGCGAACTTACCCTGCGCGGCCTGCAGGAGACGACGATGCCGGTCAACGACGCGGTCCGCAACATCGCCATCATCGCCCACGTGGACCACGGCAAGACCACGCTGGTCGACGCCATGCTGGCCCAGTGCGGCCTGCTCGACTCCCGTCGCGAGAAGGTCGACCGCGTGCTCGACTCCAACGACCTGGAGCGAGAGCGCGGCATCACCATCCTGGGCAAGGCCACCTCGGTCCGCTACCGCGGCGTCAAGATCAACATCGCCGACACCCCGGGCCACGCCGACTTCGGCGGCGAGGTGGAGCG
>CAZXHG010000136.1:6110-27224 GCA_964639985.1 uncultured Rickettsiales bacterium | reverse complement strand
AATCGTGGAGATCGAGCGTGGCGCGCTCACCACGTTCTCGGGCAACTACACCTCGTACTCCGCCGAGAAGAACGCCCGCGTCAGCCGCCTGAGCGCAGCCGCGGCCCGCCAGACCCGCGAGGTCACCCGCATCCAGCAGTTCATCGCCCGCTTCCGCTACGACAAGCGCCGCGCCAGCCAGGTGCAGAGCCGGGTGCGCATGCTGGAGAAGATGGACCTCATCGAGGTGGCCGAGGGGCCGCGCCGTGTGGCCTTCCGCTTCCCGGCCGCGCCCCGCTGTGGCACGCCGGTGCTGTCGGTGTACGACCTGGCCAAGGCCTATGGCGACAACACCGTGCTGTCGGGTGCGGAGTTCAGCGTGGGCCGCGGTGAGCGGGTGGCCGTGGCCGGGCCCAACGGCGCGGGCAAGTCGACCCTGCTGCGCCTGCTCGCCGGCCGGGAGCGGCCCGACGCGGGCGCGGTCGAGCCGGGCCACAACGTGCTGACCGCCTACTTCGCCCAGGATCAGCTCGAGGAGATGGATCCGGAGCTGACCGTGCTGCAGGAGCTGGCGCGCCACGTCCCCGGCGCCACCGAGGAGCGTCTGCGCGGCGTGCTCGGCGCGTTCCTCTTCCAGGGGGACGACATCCACAAGCCCGTGGAGGTGCTCAGCGGCGGCGAGGCCAACCGTCTGGCCCTGGCCCGCATCCTCATGTCCGGGGCCAACCTGCTGCTGCTGGACGAACCTACCAACCACCTGGACATGACCTCCAAGGACGTGCTCCTCGACGCGCTGAAGCAATTCACCGGCACGGTGATGTTCGTGTCCCACGACCGGCACTTCGTCAGCGCCCTCGCCGACCGGGTGATCGAGGTGGGCCACGGCCGCGCCGAGCTGTACCCCGGCTCGTTCGAGGACTTCCTGTGGCGCAAGGCCCGCCAGATGGGCTTCACCGACGCGCGCGTGGCCGGCGTGCCCGCGCCCGACCTGTGGCTGCTGGGCGGCCAGCCCATGCTGGCGGACGACCCGGGCGAGGAGAAGCCCGCGCCCAAGAAGTCCAGCGGCGGCGATTCCTACCGGGAGCGGATCAGGCGCGACCGCGCCGAGGAGCGCCGCAAGCGGGACATCGACCGCACCATGGCCCGCATCGAGGAGCTCGAGACGGCCGTGGAGGCGATCTACGAGGAGATGGCGCTACCCGAGGTGGCCACCGACCACCAGCAGGTGCTCGAACTCCAGATCCAGGTGGAGGCCCACAACACCGAGATCGAGACCCTGTACGCGCGCTGGGAAGAACTCCAGGTCTGACCTTCAATCCATCACGTCGTCGCACCAGATCGGTACGGGCATGGGCGACGCGCTGGTGCTGCCCTCCGAGCCCCGCAGCCCCGAGAACGTGAACTCGCCCCAGCCCACCTCCTCGTCGATGTGGTCGATGGTGATGCTCAGCGTGTCCCCCGACGCCGACTCGGTGGCGTAGTACATGTTGTAGTACGGCTCCCCCGCCTCGTTCTGCAGCTTGATGCGCGCGCTGGTCACGGCCTCGGTGTACGTGCCCGGCCCCTCGAACGCGCCCTGCAGGATCTCGGTGATCAGCACGGCGTTGTGCGTGCTCGACCGCCAGGTGGAGCGGAAGTTGATGTACGTGGGGTTGGGGTAGCGCTCGCACTCGCAGAGGTCGAATTCCAGGGTGTCGCCGAAGTCGCCCGTGAACGCCAGCGTGATCGGCGTGGGGTCGGGCGGCATCTCCGGACCGGTGTCGTCGTCCCCGGCCGTGTCGTCGTCGTCGGTCGCGGCGCTGTCGTCGTCGGCCGCGTCGTCGTCGTCCGGGCCCCCGGTGTCGTCGTCGTCCGCGGGCGGGTCGCAGGCCGGCAGGGGCAGGGCGAACAGGCAGGCGAGCAGCAGGGTCAGCAGGGGGCGGGGCATGGGGCACCTCCAGCGCGCCACCTTACCTGCTCGGTGCGCGCCGCTCCAGGGCCGATCGGGAACCGGTGATTTTCCGTTGAAGATCGGTGGGCCGACTTCGTCTGACCCTGCAGATGGACGATAGGAGATGATGTGATGCGTACCCTGACGATGATGCTCGGTTCCCTCGCGACCACGGCGCTGCTGGCGTCGTGCTCCGCCTTCCCCGGGCAGGCCCCGGACGAGCCCCAGGCGGCGCTGCCCCCGATCGCGCCGGTCCAGATGGTGACGGTGGTGGCCGACGACGGCGTGGCCGACGAGGCGCTGCCCGCCGATGTGTCGGACCAGCCCGTCGAGGTGGTGAGCACCCCGAGCCCGGCTCCCGTGCCGGCCAGCGCGCCCGCCGAGGACGAGGGCAAGGCCGAGGCCGCCGAGATCGAGGCCACCCCGACCCCGGATCCCGGTCCCCGGCCGGCGGGTGCGAGCGTGGACGTGATCTGGGTCAGCACCGCACCGCCGCCGCTCAGGGCGGAGTCCCGACCCCATCAGCCATACGCCAGCTACGTGTGGATCCCCGGTCACTGGGACTGGAAGCACGGCCACTTCGTGTGGGTCCCGGGCCACTGGCGCGCGCCGCAAGCCAACAGCACGTGGGTCTCGGGCCACTGGGACCACCGCGGCAGTCGCTGGGTGTGGGTGCCGGGCCACTGGAAGGCCGCGAGTCACCACACGCACTACCGGCCGCCCGCGGCGCACGACCACGGCAACCACCATGGCCATGGCGGTCACCACGACGCCCACCAGGGCGACAGCCACCGCCGCGACGGCCACCACGGCACGCACGCCGCGGGTGACCACGGCGGCTCGCGGGACCACGACGACCGCGACCGCGACGACAAGCGCGGCCGGGACGACAACCGCGACCGCGACGACAAGCGCGACCGCGTGGACTCCCGCGAGCGCAGCGAGTCCCGGGACCGGGCGACCGGCCGTGACGCGGCCCGCGGCCGCAAGGACAACCGCGGCAGCTCCTCGCGCAGCCGCTCCAACAGCCGCTAGACGCCCCCTCCGCCCCCGTGCTTCCGCATGCGGGACTTCTCCGAACAACTCAACAATTCATGAACGTCCCTTTTCTGTCCAGTCCCCGGTTTCGCCTCATCCCCGTCATAGAATGGAAACGGCGATGCGCGGAGTGCGCGGGGAGGAGGGGTGATGGACCGAATTCACTGTTGGGTGCTGGCTGGGCTGGTCGCGTGTGTCCTGGGCTGCCCCGACCGCGACGTGGTGCTCGACCCGGCCGACGACGACGTGGCCGACGACGACGCGACCGGGGACGACGACACCGGGGACGACGACACCACGCCGGTCGACGACGACGACGACTCCGCGGTCGTGGACGCGGACGGGGACGGGCACTCGCCGCCGGACGACTGCGACGACGGCAACCCGGACGTATACCCGGGCGCCGAGCACATCTGCGACGGCGTGGAGGACAACGACTGCGACGGGCTGGCGGACGGCAACGAGCAGGACAACGACGGTGACGGCCTGACCGAGTGCGACGGCGACTGCGACGACGAGGGCCTGCCCGTGCACCCGACCTGGCCGGAGTGGTTCGGCGTGACCATGGATGCAGCCGACGCCTCCCTGGTCGGAGAGGGCTTCTCGGACCTGGCTGGCGATCACCTGGAGACGCCGGGCGACATGAACGGCGACGGCATCGACGACCTCGCCATCGGCGCGAAGTGGGCCGATGGGAATCACGAGGACGACGGACGCGTGTACCTTCTGTTCGGCCGAGCCAGCGGGTGGACCCACGGCGAGTCCCTGGCCGGGCACCCGTCGTATACCGGAGACGGGTACTCACACGAGGTCACGAGCCCTCGGTGGGTCGGTGACACCAATGGCGACGGGCTCGCGGACCTGGTGGTCGATCCGGAGCACGCGGCGGCCGACGGCGAGGGGCATCAGTACCTGATCCTCGGCCGGACGTCCGGCTGGACCTCCGGATCCATCGCCGACGCCGACGCGGTGACCACCTTCCTCCTCGACGAGGACATCGGCATCGACGTGGGGTCGGTGGCCGGACCGGGAGACGTGGACGGCGACGGGCTCGCCGACTGGTTGCTCACGGGCTACCCCACGGGAGCGTGGACCGGGCACGCGCTGGTCGTGTCGGGCGCGGACGCGTCCGGCGACCTGGCGCTGCCCGATGCCGCTGCAGGCTGGCTGTTCGGCTCACCCGACGACCGACTCGAGGCCGAGGCCCTGGGGGACGTGAACGGAGACGGACTCGGCGACATCCTCGCGATCCGCGGGAGCTACCCCAATGACGATGTCCTCGAGATCGTGACTGGTCGCCCAGACCTGCCCCACGATGTGCTGTACGCCAGCGTGGCGAATCACACCTATCTCGACGATGGTGATTGCTATCCCCTCGACCACGGGCTGGTCGGGGACATCAACGACGACGGCGTGGACGAGTTCTTCCTCACGTTGGCCAGCAACCACGGGCATGCGTGCTCCGGTATCTACATCTACTTCGGAGGACCCGGTCTGCCAGCCGTGTTCGACGAGGCCAACCACGACGTGCTGGTCGAGCAGGGGAGACACCCCGGTACCTCGGGCATCATCGGTGACGTGAACGGCGACGGCATCGACGACCTCGCTTTCTCCACCTCGCCGACCGATGACTACCTGGAGGCGGGCATCTGCATCGTGTTCGGCCATGGCGGGGCGTGGCCCGCGACGATCACGATGGCCGACGCCGATGTGTACATCGCGCCGTCGCCCCCGCTGACCAGCATCTCGATTCGGTCGTACGAGGCCCGACCCGCCGGCGGCATGGACCACCGGTACCGGGGCGACGTGGACGGCGACGGCATCGACGAGCTGTTCCTCGTGTCGTCGTCCAGCACCACGACCTACCCCAACGGCGTGCTCGGCGCGGGCATGCTGGCCGTGTTCGCCGGCAGGACCTGCTGGCCTGGGGAGCTGGAGGTATCGGATACGGACGCGTTGTTCTACGGCGACGTCGAGTACCAGAAGGTGGGCTACCGAGATCAGATCGCGATCGAGGACCTGAACGGTGACGGCATGGACGAGATCGTGCTGTCGTCGCTGTACCACCCGGTCGGGACGAACGACGGACAGGTGTTCGTGTTCTTCGGCAGGGAGCGGACGCCCTGAGCGGGGCTCAGCGCAGCAACCCCACCAACTCGTCCACTTCCCCCAGCACCAGGTCCGGAGTCACCCCTGACCCCTCCAGGTCCTCCGGGGTCGTCTTGCCGCTGAGCACCAGCCCGCCGACCATGCCCACGCGCTGGGCGCCGGCCACGTCGGACTCGGGGTCGTCGCCGATCATGAGGGTGGCGGCCGCCCCCACGCCGAGCGGTCGCCTGGCCTCGGCGTAGAACGCCTCGGCCGGTTTGCCGAACCACTCGGCCTGCGCGCCGGTGGCGTACTCCAGCGCGGCCAGCCACGGGCCGCACGACAGGCATGGGCCGGCCGCGTCCAGCCACATCCGGTTGCGGTGGCAGGCCAGCAGCGTGGCGCCACCCTTCAGGCACCGGGCAGCCGCGCTGAGCAGGTCGTAGTCCGCCTCCCGGGTCAGGCCCACCAGCACCACGTCGGCCGGGGCGTCGTCGACCAGCGTCAACCCGGCCGCCTCGGTCACGTCGCGCATGCCCTGTTCGCCGACCACGAAGCAGCGGCCACCAGGGAACCGGCGAGCGGCCACGGCGACCGTGGTCTCCAGCGCGGAGTGGATGTCTCGTGGCCGCACCTCCACGCCCAGCTCGCTCAACGTCCCGGCCAGGTGCTCGCGGGGGTGGGTGGAGGTGTTGGTCACCAGCCGGAAGGGCAGCCCGCGTTCACGCAGGTACGGCAGCACGCGCGTCCCCGACAGCAGCACGGGGTCCTTCTTGCCGGCGATGAACACGCCGTCGATGTCGAACAGGAACAGGCCGATCCGGGTCAGGTCGATTTGGGCCATTGGGGGGCTTCTGCGCCCATGCTGGAGCATGGGCGCGAGGGTGTGGCTATTCGGGGATGTCACCCATGTCGTCGAGGTCGGCGGAGGTGCTGGAGGAGCCCTTCTTCTTCTTCTTTTTCTTCTTCTTGCGGCCGGTGTTGCTCGATTCCTCGCCGAACTCGTCGTCGAGGTTCTCCAGGGAGCTGCCCGAGCCGCCGCCCTCGAAGTCGTCGATGAAGACCTCGTCCGTGTCGTCGATGGGCTCCACGTCCTCGTCGAAGCCCCCGTCACCGAGGTCCTCGTCCAGGCCCTCGTCGAGGTCGTCCTCCTCCTCGTCGCCCTCGGCCGACTCCTCGTCCATGGCCTCGCCGAAGTCCACCAGGCCCAGGCTCTCCAGCCGCTCCTGCTCGGCCTGCTCGGCCGCGAGGCGGGCCTCCTCCTGCTCCTTGCGGGACAGGCGCTCCTCCTTGGCCTCGACCGTCTCCTCGCCGTCGTCGCTGCCCGTGGAGGGTGCGCCGTCCAGGGAGATGTCGCCCAGGTCCACGTCGCCCAGGTCCTCCATCTCCTCCTCGTACCGCTGGTCACACTGGTCGAGGTCGTCGTCGGTCAGGTCGAACGACTCCACGCCCAGGAGGTCCGAGCAGTACTCCTCGATGGTGAGGCCGTCGTACAGCTTGCCCTCGTAGTTCTTGCGCTTGGCATCGGCCGCGCCGGGCAGGGCCAGGCACGCTGCGGCCACGATCAGCAGGATGCGGGGGAGAGTCTTCATGGCAAAAACCTTTGCACATCAAAGAGTTACGTGTCGGAACGTAGCGGTCCAGCCGCCAGCGTGTCAAGGCTTTTGACGGGGCCGCCACCCGAGTCATTCGCTGCTTGATCAACGAACGGCGGCGCGACAGGTCACATCTTGAACAGCTTGCCCAGCTCGGCCTTGGCCTCGCTGGCGTGGTGGCGCCGGATCTTGTAGTCCACGGCCTTGTACAGCTGGTAAAGCTCCTCGTCGAGCTCGGTGATCAGCTCGTGGTCCTCCACGTCGTCCAGCGCCTGCAGCAGGTCGCGAATGCGCGTGAACTCGGCGTTGAGGGTGTCGGCGTCCTTCAGCTCGTCGGGGAGCTGGCCGTCCTCCACCTCGGGACGTTCGCCCATGCGGCGCTTGACCTCGGCGTGCAGCGCCTCGTCGGTCATCTCCAGGGGGCGGTCGTCCACGTCGATGCCCTCGGGGGGCGTGCGGAACATGTACTCGCCATCCCCGCCCTCACCCTCCTTGCGCGGGACGAACGGCTCGCCCGCGGGCCGCTCGTCGAGGGGCTCGGCCTCGATCTCCACCGCGGGCTGCTCCCGGGGGATGCGGACCACCCCGTCGCGGCGCAGGTGGATCTCGGAGTCACCCCAGGCCATCTTGAGCTGGGGTCGACGCGCAGCCAGCCTGTCGAAGATGGCCGGGGTGAGGCGGCGTACGCCGCGCACGCCGAGCATGCCCACACGGGCCAGCGCGCGCAGGCGCGGTACGGGGGGCCCGGATCGGGAGGGTTCGTCGGTCATGGGTCCGCTACTGTAGCGAGGTGGGGCGCGGGGTCAAGCCCTCTTGTCCGCGCGCTGGCGTCGCGCCTTCTTGAATTCCACCAGCGCGAGGATCTCCTCCACGTCCGCGTCGGTCAGCCCCTCGGCGCGCAGAAGGTCCTCCAGGGTGGGCAGGGAGTGGATCCCGTCGCGGGCCGCCACGTCGCGCCCCACCGAGTGGATCAGCCGGTCGCGAAGCTCCACGTCGATCAGCGGGATGGTGGAGCGGTCGGTGGGACTGTCCGAGTGCTGGATGGTCAGGGTGAGCTCCAGCAGATCCAGGGTCCAGTGCACGAACTGGTCACGGGCGAAGGCGACGAAATCGTCGCCCTCCTCCTCGAACCACCACGGGTCGAAGGTGACATCCGGATCCCGGCTCCGGCGCTTCTCGAAGTCCACCAGCCGCTTGCGCAGGGTGGGGAAGCGGCGGTTGTCCACCACCGAGTCGAGCAGCACGAAGTCCACGAGGTAGCCGAAGACGATCTTCTCCAGCGCGGTCTTGTCGGCCAGCTCGAACTCCCTGGCCATCTCCTCGCGGTTGCCGCAGGTGGTCAGCAACAGGCGCCGGGTGACCGGGTGCAGGGGGTCTGGCGCGCTGAACAGCTGGTGCACGGCGCTGTCCGGGATCTCCTTGTACTTCAGGGCCAGCAACTTGCGGCCGTCCAGATCGAGCACAGAGGCCATGTCCAGCAGCTTGGCATCGCTGGGCAGGCGTTCGCCGCGCTCCACCATGCCGATGAAGTTGCCGTTGGCCAGGTCCAGCAGCTTGCCCATCTGGTTGAGGGTCAGCTTCTTCTCCTTGCGCCGGGTGCGCAGGATCTCGCTGAGCGTGCCGGGCATGGTTCCTCCCCGGAAATCGTGTCAGGAAAGCGTCAACAACTGTAACCTCTACCATACAAAAGTGTATGAGGACACCGATTTGTTCCCCGATTCCCTCGCGGAATCGGCAACACAAGCCCGTATGATTCAGGGGAGCGGGCGTTCCCAGCGCTCGATACGCTGGCCGCCGACGTACACCCCAGCCTCCTCGGTGGTGGGTGCGAAGCCGAACTCGCGAAACAGGGCCTGGGCCGGCGCGTTGTCCTCGGCCGTGCTCAGGCGGGTGCAGCGGGCGCCGTAGCGGTGGGCCAGGTCGGCCTGGTGGTCCAGGGTGACCCGCATCAGCTCCCGACCGACGCCGGTGTGCTGGTGGGCAGCGGCCACCTGCACGGCCAGCAGTTCGCAGAACAGACCCCCGCCGTCGGGCAGGCGCATCAGCGCGTAGATCGTGGCGCCGCAGAAATCCCCATCCCGTTCGGCCACGAAGGCGCGCACGCCGGCGGTATCGAGCCAGTTGCCCAGCACGGTCTCGTACTCGCCGAAGGGCTCGAACACCTCGGTGCCGACCCGGATCAGGTCCTCGCGGTCGCTGGAACGATAGGCACGCACGAGGGGAGGGGGAGGAGGGGAGGGCACCGGTGCATCGTATCACCGGTGCACGAAGGCGCTCAGGGGGCGATGTCCTGCAGCACGTCGAGGAATTCGCCGGAGAAGACCACTCCGAACAGCTCGCGGGCGTTGTGGCGGCGGATGCCCTGCTCCATGTCCGGCGGGAGCTGCGGGCGCTGCTGCGGACCCATGCCCTCGCCGTCGCGCTGCGGCGGTCCACCGCGGCGGTGTCCGGGCGGGTCGGGCATGCGGGCCATGGCCTCGGCCACGCGCTGGCGCTGGTCCTCGTCCAGCAGCTCCATCACCTCCTCGCCGAGGTCGCGCAGCTCGAACATCACCGGCCGCATGGCCTTCTCCGCGTCCTTGCGCGTCTCCTGGGCGAGCTGCTCGGTCGCCTCTGCCAGCTCGCCGTCGTCGGCCAGGTCGTCGCGGACCTGCTGCAGCACGGACACGTGGGTTTTGCGCTGCGCGTCGTGCAGGTCCTCGAGGTCCTGGCGCAGCCCGATGGCCTCCTCGACCAGGGGGATCAGCTGCTGGATCTGCTCGTCGTCCAGCTCCAGGCCGTGCACGATGCGCAGCGAGGCGATCTCGCGATGCAGCGTCTGGACCTGCTCGTCGAGCTGGGGTCGGGCACCGGCTGCGGTGGGCAGCAGCAGCAGGGCGGCCAGCAGCAAGGGGGTGCGGATGATGGTCATCGGGGGTCTTCCTTTCCGGTGTTCGTTCCCTGGACTCGAATGGACGGACCCGGGTCGACGTCGGAGGTTAAACGCGGCTATAGTGCGCCGTCCGGAGGCCCCATGCGTACCCTGCTCGCCCTGCTCCTCGCCGTCACGGTCGGGGTACCCGTGGCCGCGCGGGCCGAGGGGTCGGCCGAGGACACGCTGCGGGCCGTGGTCGAGGCGTCCCGCGGTATCCGGCGGCTGGAGGCCGCATTCACCCAGGTCAAGCAGCTCAAGGCGTTCCGTGAGCCGGCCACCTCCACCGGCCGGCTGACCTATGAGCGGGACGGCGCCGTGGTGTGGAGCTACACCGCGCCGGTGCGCATGGACTTCGTGCTCGAGGGCAGTCGCGCGCGCACGATCTATCCGGACCTGGGGGAGGAGCAGGAGTTCGACCTGGACACGGACGCTCGCATCCGGCCGATGGTGGAGAGCATGTTCGTGTGGCTGGGTGGCGACCCGGCCGTGGTGGCGGAGGCCTACGAGATCGTGTTCGCCGAGGACGTGGCCGGCGGTGTCGAGCTGCGGCCGCGCAACGAGATGATCCGCAACCTGCTTCGGCGGATCGTGCTGAGCTTCGACGATGCACACCAGGTGACCGAGATCCGGATGGACGAACCGGACGGGGACAGCACGGTCATCTCGTTCGTGTACGAGCAGATCGACCGTTCCCCCGCACCCTGAGGACCTCCGTGGCCGATCCCCGTTCCTCCCGCATCGGCGCCTTCTTCCTGGCGCTGCACGAGCGGCTGGCGGCCGCGCCCGCGCTGGCGTGGATCGCGGTGCTGGTGCTGATCGCGCTGGTGGCCGGGGGGATCCTGCAGTTCCGCTTCGTCAGCCAGATGACCGACCTGATGCCCGAGGGCGACGAGGGCGATCGGATGGTGTCGGTGCTGGAGAACTTCAAGCTCACCGGCGCGTTGCTGCTCCACGTGCAGGACACGTCCGACGAGCCGGATCCGGCACGGGTGGTCGAGGCCGTGGACCGCATCTGCGGCGAGCTGGAGGCAGGTGGGCGGTTCAAGCACGTGCTGTACCGGGTGGCGCCGGACGAGCAGGCGCGCATGATGGACGCGGTGTTCCCGCGGCGCTACACGCTGCTGCCCGAGGAGGAACTCAGACAGCGCGTCTCGGACGAGGGCATCGCCCGGGGCCTGCTGCGCACGCGGGCCAAGCTGCTCAGCCCCCAGTCGACCTTCACCGAGCCCATGCTGCAGCGCGATCCGCTGGGGTTCGGCGAGGCCGTGCTCGAGCGGGTGCTGACCGGTCAGCAGCAGTTCACGGTGCGGCTGTATCACGGCCGCTTCATGTCCGAGGACCGCGCCAGCGCCATGGTACTGGCCGAGCCCCACGGCCAGGGCATGGAGATGGCGGCCATGGCCGAGACCCTGGACGAGGTGCAGGCCGTGATCGACCGGACCGTGGCCGACCTCGGCGACCACCTGCGGGTGGGCCTGACCGGCGGCCCGGTGTACTCGGTGTCCAGCGCAGGCATCATCCAGCAGGACATCCGCCGGTCCATGGGTGCCACGGGGATCGGCATCCTGCTGATCTTCTTGCTGTTCTTTCGCTCGTTCCGCGTGATGCTGATGGCGTACGCGCCGCCCCTGCTGGGCGTGGCCGGCGGCGTGGCCGTGCTGGGATTCGCCAGGGACGGCACCCATGGGCTGTCGCTGGCATTCGGCGCGGCCATGCTCGGCATCACCGTGGACTACACGATCCACATGTTCACCCGCGCGCTGCAGATGGAGGCCGACCTACCCCGGGTGGAGGCGGTGCGGCGCACCCTGGCCGAGGTCACGCCGAGCCTGACCATGGGCTGCCTGACCACGATGATCGGGTTCGGCACCCTGCTGATCTCGGACACTGTGGTGCTGCGGGACATGTCGCTGATGGCCCTGGGCGGGATCGGGTCGGCGTTCGGGCTGTGTGCGGTGACCATGCCGCTGGCGTGGCGCGCGTGGGGCGGACGGCGTCGGGCGCGGGGCAACCGGGCGGCGGGCGTGGGACGCTGGCTGTCGGCCTTCGGCGGCGCCATCGAGCGGCGCCCGCTGCCGTTCTTCGCGGTGTGGCTGGTGGTCACGGCGGGTGTCCTGGTGCTGGCCCGCGGGGTGCAGTTCGACGGCGACATCCGCAACATGGACTACCAGCCGCCCGAGATCGTCGAGCAGGACCAGCGCTTCCAGGAGGCGTTCGGTGCCGGGCTGGCCGGAGCCATGGTGGTGGTCGAGGGCGAGGACCTGGAGACCGCGCTGAAGGCCAACGACCGGCTGTACCCGATCCTGCAGCGGGCCGAGGCCGAGGGGCGCATCGGCAGCATGGCCACGGTGGCCAACCTGATGCCGTCGCTGGAGACGCAGGAGCGACGGCTGGCCGTGTTGATGGGGGAGGGGCCCGACGATCTCACGGCGCGAGTCGAGAGTGCTGCCGTGGAGGCCGGGTTCGTGCAGGGGTGGTTCCAGCCGTTCGCGGACGAGATCGGCGCGCTGGCGCGCGGCGAGGTGGGGCCGCTGCAGATGGACGAGCTGGAGGGAACCTCCATGGGCATCGCCCTGCAGCGGCGCATCGCCGTGACCCCGGAGGTCGCCCAGGTGCTGACCCTGGTGGAGACGGCCAGCGGCGGGCAGGTGGACGAGCGGGCGCTGGACGAGGGCGTGTTCCCCCATGGCCTGGCCGAGGAACTGCGCGCGGTCGCGCCCGGGACGTTGGTGGTCAGCTTCACGGACATGGCCGCCCGCCTGATGGCCAAGGTCAAGCGGGACCTGGTGCGCCTCGGCGGGGTGTGTCTGGTCGCGCTGGCCGCGGTGCTGATGGTGTACTACCGCCGGCCAGGGCCCGCGCTGATGGCGCTGATGCCCTGCGTGGTGGGGTTCGGCTACACCGCCGGGCTGATGGCGCTGATCGACGAGCCGCTGAACATGATGAACGTGTGCGGGGTCGCGATCACCCTCGGCATCTCCATCGACTACGGCGTGTTCATCGTGGACCGCCTGCGGCAGCGGGGGGACGTGGCGTCCGCGCTGGGCACCACCGGCACGGCGATCCTGGTGTCGGCCGTGACCACCGTGATCGGGCTGGGCACCATGGCCGTGGCCCGCAACCCGGCCATGGCCACCATGGGCATGGTCGTGATCTTCGGCGTGGTCGGGGGCCTGTTCACCGCGCTGGTGGGCGTGCCCTCGCTGGCGCGGCTCCTGCGCAGGTAGTCAGGCACCTGGGCCCTCTGCGTCGACGCTCCTGCATCGACGGTGGTTGGTGATGATTGGGGGGCTCCGGGGTGGATCCTGGACTTCTCGAGGATCGAGGATGGGGACTTGATTTGAGCCCGCCCGCCCGCCCCCGGCCAGCCCCCACCTGAGCTCGCTTCGCTCGCGGGTGGGGGATCAGATCACCATGGACCGTACCAACGTGAAGTACTGGCCGCGGGGCTTGCCGTGGCGGAAGGCCTTGCCGATGTGCACGTCGCGGGTGACCGGCCGGACCTCGTCGATCATCTCGCCGTAGACGATGCCCGCGGGGAAGCCCTTGTTCTCCCGCAGCGCCGGCCAGCCGTCGGGCTCGGCCGGCGGCAGCTTCGTGTAGTCGAACACG
The DNA here is from genome assembly GCA_964639985.1 of uncultured Rickettsiales bacterium. Taxonomy (GTDB): domain Bacteria; phylum Myxococcota_A; class UBA796; order UBA9615; family CAYRNR01; genus CAZXHG01. The sequence continues at coordinate 14,068 of CAZXHG010000136.1, read as the reverse complement.
AAGAACCCCTGGTCCTCGTCCTTGTGGCAGCGGAAGTAGCCGGGGCCGGTGAACCAGCCCCAGGTCTGGTGGTTGTAGCCGTACAGCGCGTCCTCGTCAGCCGGCCGCGTGAACCGTTTCTGGAACTGGTTGAACAGGGCCATGGAGTTGCGGCCCTCGAACACCACGGTCCGGCCCGGGGCGACGTCGTCCCCCACGAACATGTCCAGGTTGCCCTCCATGTGCCGGTCGGCCATGTCCCACAGCCGTTGCTGGCGGCGGTTGGCCAGGCTGCGCACGAACGCCAGCCGTGCCCCGTCGTCGAGGGCGTCCAGGGCCTCGTGCAGCTCCTCGATCGTGATCCCGCCGTCGTCGTCCAGCCGTGCGGCCAGCAGTTCCCCGGTGTCGCCCATCACCACCTCCAGGATTGGTCAACTGGTCCAACCTATTTCGGCAGGGAGGCCGAGTCAACGATCAGTGGATATAGCCCAGCGCGCGCAGGCGCTCCTCGGTCTCGGGATCGAGCCCCGTGTCCGGCAGGCCCTCGGGTCGGTCGCCCCACGGCTGAGCGGTGTCGGTCACCCACGCGGCCAGGCGCTGGCGCAGGTCCTCGACCGGCTCGTCACGCTCCGTTCCCAGCAGGTCGTGCTGCTCCATGGGATCGGACCGCAGGTCGTGCAGGGTCTCGTCCCCCCTGGAGTCCGCCTCGTAGCGATACCGCCCGTGCACGACCGTGCGCCGCCGCCGGTCCACCTCGCTGAACGCGCCGGCCGGCCGCGCGAAGCGGAACGCCTCGAGCACGAACACGGGCAGGTAGTGCTCGGCGAACACGTCGCGTTGGGGCAGGTGTTCCGCTCCGGCGAGCGCGCCGCGCAGGGACAGGCCCTCCGTGGCTGGCCAGCGCTCCGCTGGCACGCCGGCGTAGTCCAGCAGCGTGGGCATCAGGTCGGCCATGCGCACCGGCGCGTCCAGGGTCTGGCCAGCCGGGATCTCCGCGGGGTAGCGGATGGCCACCGGGATGTGGGTGAGCAGGTCGTACAGACCGAAGTGGTGGCCTACCATGGCGTGCTCACCGTGGTTCTCGCCGTGGTCGGACAGGACCACGACCACCGTGGGCCGGCCGGTCTGTTCGACCGCGGCGAGAACCTCGCCGAGCAGGTCGTCGGCGCAGCGTACCGCGCCGTCGTAGATGGCGTCGGCCAGGATCTTGTCCTCCCCCTGGGGGAGGAAGCTGGTGCCCGCGGTCTGGGCCAGCTCCAGCCGGTCGGACATGCGCCGCACCGCCCACCTCGAGGTGCCCTCGGGGAGGAACGCGCGCCCGCATGTCGCGGGTACCGCGTCGTACGGGGAGTGGGCCTCGAACAGGTTGACGAACAGCAGCAGCGGCCGGTCCCGCTCGGCCAGCAGCGCCTCGCGGGCCTGCAGCACGCTCTGCTCACCGCCCTTGGTGCGCGTGAGGTTGTCGGCCCGGATCCAGCGGTACACGAAGCAGCGGGCCAGGTCGCGCACCGGCTCGTTGTCGTGCCAGTGCACGAAGCCGCGTGCGCTGCCGTTGTCCCGGCTGAGCCAGGGGTTGCCGCTGGCGCCCACCGTGAGGTAGCCGTGGTCGGCCAGCAGCTCGGCCAGGGTCGGGGCCTCCTCCTCGTACACGGGATGCTCGTAGTGGGCGCCGTGCACGGTCGGGCTGAGGCCGGTGAACAGGGTCACGTGGGACGGCAGGCTCCATGGTGACGCGGACCAGGCCTGGTCGAGCAGCGCGCCGTGGCCGGCGACCGCGTCGAACGCGGGCGTGGTCGGCAGGGCGTAGCCGTAGGCCGACACGTGATCCCGCCGCACCGTGTCGAGCACCACCACCACGATGTCGGGGGCGTCCGCGGCTGCGGGGCCTGGACCGGCCAGCTGGGGGCCGGCCAGCCCGCGCGGGTGCAGCACGCACAGGAGCCCGGTCGCGACCAGGGCCAGGGCGCTGGCGGCCACCTCCATCCGCGCCGAGCGGGTGATCAGCCAGTACACGGGGTGGCCGAGGAAGGCGGCGAGACCGGCGGTGGCCAGCGTGCCGTAGAAGTTGGGCACGGTCACCATGGCCGCGATGATCGTGAGCAGCCCGGCCGCGTGGATCACGATCCACGGCCGCGTGCGCACCACGGGCACGGATCGCGCCAGCGCTCCGAACCCGAGGCCCATGACCAGGTACAGCCCGGCCGTGCCCAGCAGCCAGCCGGTGACGCCGTCCGGGCTGGGCTGGGAGCCCAGGTGCACCCGGGCCACCAGGCAGCGCTCCGCAGCGAACAACAGCACCGCGAACGTGGCGCCGGCGAGCAGGTGGTGCTTGAACTCCCTCATCGCGGCCCATACATTGGCCCACCGTGGTCACCAGCGCAAGACGTCCAGCGTTCCCCTACCTCACCCTGCTGCTGCTGGGGTGGGTGGCGGCGGGGTGCGTGACCACGCGCTCGCAGCTGCGCGAGCCGGTGGCCGCGGACGAGGTCACCCGGCTGGCCGCGCTGGAGCGAATGCAGGCCGCGCCCCTGCCCACGGAGCGCGCCGCCCAGGTGGCCGTGGAGTGGAACAAGCAGGTGTTCGTGGCCATGGGCTACTTCGGGGTCACGCCGCCGGACGCGTTCCACGCCGAGCTGGCCACGCCTTTTGGCGTCACCCTCATCGACGTCGCCCGCGACGCGGACGGGGCCGAGGTCCGGTCCGGGGTCGGACCGCTGCGGCGGGCGCTGGAGATGGGCGAGTTCCACCAGCTGCTGGGCCTGTGGCTGCTGGGCGACTGCGACGAAGGGCCGGTGTGGATCGGCACCAACGGCCTGGCCGTGGACTGTCCGGCCAGCGGCCCGGACGAGGGGCTGACCTGGCGCGTCTGGGTGGAAGACGGCGAGGCCGGCCCGGTGCGGGTACGCGGCGAGCTGCTGAAGCGCCAGCGGTTGCTGGCGGACTACACCTGCGACGCGAGCGGCCGCTGCGTGCTGCAGGACCTGGTCCACCGCTATGCGCTGCGGGTGGTGCCCGCGGCCGCGCCCTGAACGAGATTCGCTGCGACGGTCTTGGCAGCCTCGAGCCGCATTCCTATACTCGTCGCCATGAGCGATCTGCCGACCAACAAGTACTGCTGGAAGTGCCGCCGCGAGCTGCCGTTCGACACGCGCATCCTGCGCAGCGAACAGTGCCCCTTCTGCGGCGTCGACCTGCACGTCTGCTACAACTGCAAGTTCCACGACCCGAGCGCGCACAACGAGTGCACCGAGGTCGGCACCTTCGATGTGCGCGACCGCGACCGCGCCAACCACTGCAACGAATTCCAGTTCCAGCAGGGCGAACGCGGGGTCGACACCGAGGCCGAGAAGGCCAAGGACAAGCTCAAGGACCTCTTCAAGTTCTGACGACCCCTCGCCATCTCCCCCACCTGCGAGCGAAGCGAGCTCAGGTGGGGGCAGGTCGGGGGCGGGCGGGCTCAGATCAAGTCCCCGTCCTCGATCTGCGCGAAGCAAGGCCCCCCACGATTCCTCCGTTCCCCCCCGAACAAACACCTGCTGAGCGCTGTGCGGGCGTGTGGGGCCGGTTGGGGGCCGGGCAGGTGTTTGTCGCGGGGTGAACGGGGATCAGGGAGTCTCGCTGGTGTCGTACCCGTCCTCGCAGTCCGGGTCTGCGGCGTCGGTGAGGTCGTCGCCGTCGTCGTCGAGGCCGTTGTTGCACTCGGAGTCGTGGGCGAGGACCTCGGTGGGGCCCGCGGGGTCGCCGGCGCAGCCGGGGTCCTGCTCGTCGATCCAGGAATCGCCGTCGTTGTCGGCGTGGTCCTCGCAGGGGCCGGCCTCGGACGCGCCGCCGCTGCCGGTGCAGCCCGGGTCGTCGGCGTCGGCGAGGTCGTCGCCGTCGTTGTCCTCGCCGTCCGAGCACCAGTCCAGGTAGGTGAATCCGAACTCCGCAGTGGAGCCGTGGCCGTTGAACAGGCTCACGCTCACATCGCCGGGCTCGTGGGGCGGCACCACCACGGTCACGGTCTCGACGCAGGTGTCGGTCTCGTCCTCGTGAGGATCGTTGCCGTCGCAGACGTCGGTGCACTCCACGCAGAAGCCCGCCGTCTCCAGGCAGGCGAAGCAGGGGTCGCAGCCATCGGCGTCGACCGCCACCACCTCGGCGTCGTAACCGCCGAAGCGTACGACGAGGTCGTTGGTGGCGAAGCCCTCGTAGGCGCTGGACACGAACCGGCCGCTGATCACGACCTCGTATCCCCCGTTGGGGCTGCCTTCGGCAGGCTCGACCGAGTCCGGGAGCGGGTCGCACAGCATGCGCACGTACACCTCGTCGTCGGTCAGGCAGGCCGGGACCAGCAGTCCGACGAGCAGCACGAGCAGCCAGGGGCAGTGTCGCGTCAAGACCCGCATGTATGGCCTCCAGGCCGGGTGGATGCAAGTTCTCTTGGCGGAATTACAGTCCACCGTCCAGGTTCAGGAAGTCCGTGGAGTCGACCTCGCCCTCGGCGCGGGCGTACGAGGTGGGGGCGGTGCCGCTGCGGAACGCCACGGTGACGCCCGTGCCGTCCTCGGTCAGCAGGCCGGTCTCGGCGTCGACCTGCACGATCTCGACCCCGGGCGGCCGGCGGAACTCGGTCTCCGGGTACTTCTTGAGGGCCTCGCGCATGTAGTCGATCCAGATCGGCAGGGCGCAGTCACCGCCGTACTGGCCGCGGCCGAGGCTGCGGGCGAAGTCGTCGAAGCCCACCCAGACCCCGGTCACGATCTGGGCGTTGTAGCCCATGAACCAGGCGTCGCGGTACTCGTTGGTCGTGCCGGTCTTGCCCTGCAGCGGCACGCCGAGCTCCAGGGCCTTGGTCGCGGTGCCGGACGACACCACGTCGCGTTGCAGGCGGATCATCTGGTACGCGGTGACGTCGTCGAGTACGTCCGGCACCTGCTCGCCCGTGGTGGTCTCCTCGAGCACCACGCCGTCCCGGTCCATCACCTGGCGGATGTAGTACGGCGCCTGGCGATCACCCAGCTTGGCGATCGCGCTGTACGCCTGCACCATCTCCTCCACGGTCAGGGCGGCCGAACCCAGCGCCATGGCCAGATTGGGCTCCAGCTCGGTGCGGAAGCCGAACCGCTGCACGTAGTTCCACAGGTAGTTGATGCCCATTTCCTGGGCGATCTTGAGGGTGACGATGTTGCGGCTCAGCACCAGCGCCCGGCGCAGGGTGGTGTCGCCCTGGAAGTCACCGCCGGCGTTGCCCGGCTTCCACGCCTCCACGCCGCCGCCCGCCCTGGGCTTGAAGCCCACGATCGGGCTGTCCACGATGATCGTGGACGGCGTGAACGTGATGTCCTGTTCCTTGGGACCGCAGTGGGCCTCGGCCTCGTGACGGTTGCAGTCCAGGGCCGCCGCGTAGACCAGCGGCTTGAACGTGGAGCCGACCTGGCGGTTGGCCTGGATCGCCCGGTTGAACTCGGACTTCTCGTAGTCGTATCCCCCGACCATGGCCAGCACGGCACCGTCGGACAGGCGCATGCTCAACAGCGCGGCCTCCACCTGGGGCTCCTGCTCCAGGGCCAGGCGCGGGTGGCGCACGTCCTTCTTCAGGGTCTTCTTCCACGACTCGTCCGGGTTGATCACCCGCACCATCACCACGTCGCCCACGTTGTAGGCGTCGCGCATGGACTCGATCTGGCGCCAGCGGGTGTGCAGGTGCTCGTTGGGCTCGTAGGCCCACTTGCCGTCCGCGTGGTGCAGGATGCCGCGGATCGAACCGATGTCGACCCACACGTACTTGCTGTTGACCTCGGTGACCACCCCGCGGGTCACCTCATCGGCGTACAGCGGGGGCACCATGGTAGCGTCCACGGACGTCGGATCCTCGACGCTCGGATCGTAGCCACGGTCCTCGAGGTATCGCTCCAGGTCGATGGCCGCCAGCTCCGCTGCGACCTGGTTCGACTCGATGTGGCGGAAGTCCTCGTAGCGGCCGACGCGGTGGTCGACCACGCGCACGCCCCTCTGCACGGCCTGGTTGGCGGCCAGCTGCAGCTGGGCGTCCATGGTCGTGTACACGGTCAGCCCCTCGCGGTAGGCCGCGTCGTGACCGTACTGGTCCACCAGGTAGCGCCGGATGTGCTCCACGAAGTAGGCGCCCAGATCCAGGTTCTTGTCGCGCTTGCGCACGAAGTGCAGGGTCTGGTCGTAGGCGGTGTCGGACTCCTCCTGGGTGATGAAGCCCACGGCGACCATCTGGTCGAGGGTGTAGCGCTGCCGCGCCCTGGCCGACGAGTAGTTGTTGTTGGGTGAGTACCGCGACGGCGCCTGGGGCAGCCCGGCGATCATGGCCGCCTCGGCCACGGTCAGGTCCTGCACGTGCTTGCCGAAGTACAGCTGGCTCGCCGCCTCCACGCCGTACGCGCCGTGCCCCAGGAAGATCTGGTTGAGGTACAGGTAGAGGATGTACTCCTTGGAGAAGTTGGCCTCGATGCGGTAGGCGAGGATCGCCTCCTTGATCTTGCGGCTGATCTTCTTCTCGCGGGTCAGCAGGAACGAACGCGCCACCTGCTGGGTGATGGTGGACGCGCCCTGGCTGAACTCGCCGGCCTCGATGTTGCGCAGCACCGCGCGCATGATGCCCATGTAGTCGATGCCGTGGTGCTCGAAGAACTGGGCGTCCTCCGCGGCCACGAACGCCTGGACCAGGTGGTCGGGCATGCGGTCGTAGGGCACCACGTAGCGCTGCTTCTCGTAGACCTCGCCCACGAGGCGGCCGTCCGCTGAGTAGATCTGCGAGACGATGGGCGGCCGGTAGTCGCGCAGCGCCTCCACCGACGGCAGATCGCGCGAGTAGTACCAGATCACCCCGACGAAGGTGCCCACGCCGGCCAGCACGCCCAGCACGCACAGCGCAGCGAGGCGGCGGGTCCACTTGCTGGTGACCACGCGGCGGATCAGGCCGGGCTTCGTCTTCTTGCGCTCCACGCGGGCGCGCTTGCGCGCGACCTGGCCGGCGGCCGCGGCCTCGGCCGGTGAGACCGACGCGGTGCGGCGGCCGCGGGGCGGGGCAGGTGGGCGGTCGTCCGCTGGCGCGATGACCACGGACTCCCGACCGGGCATCTGCCTGCGCGGCGGGGTGGGTGGCTGCTGTACGGGCGCGGACGGCGTGGCCTCGGCCCGGGTGGGCGGGGGTGGCGGCTCCTGCCCCGTCGATTCGGGCTCGGCGATCGGCTCGGGCGGCGCGGTCACGTCCTTGCGGGCGGACACGGTCGAGCCAGGCTTCATCGCTCCAGGCGCGCTGAAGATCGACTGCTGGGGCGGCAGCATCGGTGGCTCGAGGCCGGATCGCTTGCGGCCCTTGCGCTCCGGCGGGGCCGTGGGCTCGGATGCCTCGGGCGGGGCCACGTTCTGCAGCACGATCGGTTCGGCCTCTTCGCGCGCCTTTCGCTCGGCCTCTTCCCGTGCCTTGCGTTCGGCCTCCTCGCGCGCCCTGCGTTCGGCCTCCTGGCGTGCCTCTCGCTCGGCTTGTTCACGTGCCTTTCGCTCGGCCTCTTCGCGTGCGAGCCGCTCGGCCTCCTCGCGTGCCTTTCGCTCGGCCTCCTGGCGTGCCTCTCGCTCGGCTTGTTCGCGTGCGAGCCGCTCGGCCTCCTCGCGTGCCCTGCGCTCGGCCTGTTCCCTGGCGAGGCGTTCGGCCTCCTCGCGTGCCTGCCGCTCGGCTTCCTCACGTGCGAGCCGCTCGGCCTTCTCGCGTGCCTGCTGCTCGGCCTGTTCCCTGGCGAGGCGCTCTGCCTCTTCGCGTGCCTTTCGCTCGGCTACTTCGCGTGCGAGGCGTTCGGCCTCCTCGCGCGCTTGCCGCTCGGCTTGTTCCCTGGCGAGGCGTTCGGCCTCCTCGCGCGCCTGCCGCTCGGCCTCCTCGCGTGCCTGCCGCTCGGCCTCTTCCGTGGCGAGCCGCTCGGCCTCCTCGCGTGCCTGCCGCTCGGCTTCCTCACGTGCGAGCCGCTCGGCCT
>CAZXHG010000136.1:5773-6010 GCA_964639985.1 uncultured Rickettsiales bacterium | reverse complement strand
TCTCGCGTGCCTGCTGCTCGGCCTGTTCCTTGGCGAGGCGCTCGGTCTCCTCGCGTGCGAGGCGCTCGGCCTCTTCGCGTGCCTGCCGTTCAGCCACCTCCCTGGCGAGGCGCTCGGCCTCCTCGCGCGCCTGCCGCTCGGCCTGTTCCCTGGCGAGGCGCTCGGCCTCCTCGCGCGCCTCTCGCTCGGCCTGTTCCCTGGCGAGGCGCTCGGCCTCCTCGCGCGCCTCTCGCTCGG
>CAZXHG010000136.1:0-5673 GCA_964639985.1 uncultured Rickettsiales bacterium | reverse complement strand
CGCTCGGCCTCTTCCTTCGCGAGGCGTTCGGCCTCCTCGCGCGCCTCTCGCTCGGCCTCTTCCTTCGCGAGGCGTTCGGCCTCCTCGCGCGCCTCTCGCTCGGCCTCTTCCTTCGCGAGGCGTTCGGCCTCCTCTCGTGCCTTTCGCTCGGCCTGTTCCCTGGCGAGGCGCTCGGCCTGTTCCCTGGCGAGGCGTTCGGCCTGTTCCCTGGCGAGGCGTTCGGCCTCCTCGTGGGCGCGGAGTTCGGCCACCTCTCGGACGACCTGCTCGGTCTCGCGTTCGGTGCGTTGCTGGAGGATTTCGCGCGCAGCCAGGGCTGCGTTCGCTCTGGACCGTTCCTCCCGCTCGAGGGCCGTGCGCTCCTCGGTCTTGGCCTCAGCCCGACGCTCGGCTTCCTCGTGGGCGCGGTGCTCGGCGTCCCGCCGCTCCTGGCGCGCCAGCTCCTCGGCCGCGGCCAGGTCGGTCTCCTGGCGTGCGGCGCGTTCGGCCTCCTCGCGTGCCCGCTCCTCGGCGAGCAGGAGGTCCCGCTGCTCGGTCTCGGCCTGGATGCGACGCTCGACAGTGGCGCGCGCCTTGTGCTGCTCCTCGCGCCGGATGCGACCCCGACTCTCCTGGTACTCGGCCCGGTCGCGCTGTAGCTGGGTGTGTTTCTCCACCCGCTCGCGGGCCCGCTCCTCGGCCTGCTGGAATTCCTGGCGGGCCTGGTCCACCCGCTGCTGCGCCAGGGCCTCCTCGCGTGCCCGCCGCTGGGCCTCTTCCTGCTCGCGGCGCTCGGCTTCCAGCCGGGCCTGCAGCTGGGCCTCTTCGCGGGCGCGACGTTCGGCGTCCTCGCGGGCCTTTCGCTCGGCCTCCAGCCGCGCCTCGCGCTCCCGGGCCTGGCGCTCGAGCTCGGCCTGGTCAGCACCCAGGCCCGGCACGTCCGGCCGGGGAGGCAGGTGCACGTCGGGGACGGTTGGCTGCTCCTCGTACGGGGGCGTGGTCGGCGGGCCTGGATCCGGTCGGGTCGGGCCACGGCCCTTCTTCGCCAGCAGGTCCCGGACGCTCTGGGGATACGTGACGACCAGGACCGTGCCGCAGGTGCAACGGTATTTCTTGCCCTCGGGTGGCAGGGGATCCTTGAGACGATAGACCTTGCTGCAGCCTGGACAGCCTATCTTGAGGATCATGGGCCTGCCGATTGAGCGCCTGGTTCCACGCAGAGTTGGTTGAAGATCACGATATCACTGTTGAAAGTCAAGCTTTTCCGGGCCTCCGCTCTCCACTGCGATCGCCCCGTGGCCCCTTCGGGGCCGTGGAACCAATCCCACCGGGAGCGGTCCCTTCGGAATGAGCAACCCCCCGGGGGCGTTGAGTATTCGGTACGCAGCGCCGTCCTGTTTGACACCTAGTCGGGGCATGTCGATACTGTCTGTTCGAAGGAGTGGTTGAAATCACTGGACTTTTTCACCGGAGACGCGGCCTCGCAGCGCCGCTCCGGGAGTGACGATGAAATATTGCATCTTCGGTTTCCTGCTGTGCATCGGCCTGGCCGTGGGCGTGGGCGCCGCGATCCAGGCCGGGGAGAGCTCGACCGCACAGAACGATCCGCTGTCGAGGCTCCGCCAGTCCTACGACTTCCCCTTCCTCGGCGAGTCCTACGACTTCGAGAAGCTCGAACTCCTCAAGCGGGTGGCCGAGAAGATCTCCAACGATTACGTGGAGCCCGATCGCGTGGATCCGCCGCGCATGCTCGACGCGGCCCTGGACAACGCTGCGCGCGCCGTGCCCGAGGCCCTGTTCGAGTACGAGCCCGGGGACGGCGCCATCGAGGCCACGGTGCTGGCCACCAGCGAGAGCATCCCGGTGGGCCCGCTGGGCGGCGTGCGCGACCTGACCGGCGTGCTCGAGGACGTGGCCGCCTTCCTCGGCGAGCACGTGCCCGAGGACACGGACCTGCCCGAGGTGGAGTACGCGCTGATCAACGGCATGCTCTCCACCCTGGATCCGCACAGCGTGTTCATCCACCCCGACGCGTTCGAGGAGATGCAGATCCAGAACGAGGGGGAGTTCGGTGGCCTCGGCATCACCATCGGCAATCGCTGGAAGGCCGGCAAGTACCGGCTGACGATCCTCTATCCGCTGGCGGACACGCCGGCCATGCGCGCCGGGCTGAAGAAGCAGGACCGGATCATCAAGATCGGCCACGAGTCCACGGTCAACATGACCCTGGAGACCGCGGTCAACCTGCTGCGCGGCATGCCCGAGACGGACATCACCATCACCGTCGAGCGGGACATGGAGGAGGACACGGTCGCCGTGTTCGATGTCACCCTGACCCGCGAGCTGATCAGCATCGACAGCGTCAAGGGCCGCTACCTCGGCGACGGCGTGGGTGGGCTGCAGATCGTGCACTTCTCCGAGGACACGTTCGACACCATGACCCAGCTGATCACCGAGATGGAGAACCAGGCCATCGCCGAGGGGCGGGATGGCCTCGAGGGGCTGGTGATCGACCTGCGCGACAACCCCGGAGGCTACCTGAGCCAGTCCATCTACGTGTCGGACAAGTTCATCGAGGAGGGTGTGCTGGTGGCCACCCGCGGCGGTGGACGGCACCGCAGTGAGTCCCACGAGGCGACCCGCTACGGGACCGAGACGGATCTGCGGCTGGTGATGCTGGTCGACGCCAACAGCGCATCCGCATCGGAGATCTTCGCCGGCGCGGTGCGCAACCTCGACCGGGGCGTGGTCATGGGCGTGACCACCTTCGGCAAGGGTTCGGTGCAGAACCTGTACCCCTTCCACCACGACGGGTCGGCGCTGAAGCTGACCATCGACCACTACATGACCCCGGGCAACCACTCGATCCAGTCGGTGGGCATCAACCCGGACATCGAGTTGCGGCCGGTGTGGGTCACCGACGACGACGCCTACCTGTACTGGTGGGACGCCTGGGTACGCGAGAAGGACCTGGACGAGCACTTCACCGGCGGCGAGGAGACCGCGGGCACGGGCTACGTCTGCCTGCACCTCGACGAGGACTACATCCTGTGGGACGAGGACTACTCGCGCGATGATCCGGACCAGGAGATCGCCCAGTGGGCCGACGAGTTCCAGGTGCAGTTCGCCAAGGAGATCGTCGCCTCCACGAAGACCCCCGATCGGCGGCGCATGCTGCACGAGGCGTGGCCGGTGATCGAGCGTACGATGGGCGAGCAGGACCGTCTCCTGACCGACCACCTGGCCGGGTACGACATCGACTGGAGCACGGGCGAGGCCGAAGGCACACCGCAGGCCCAGGTGAGCATGCAGCTCAGCAGCGCGAACGACCTGCTGCCCGTGGGGGAGCGTACCGTGCTGACCCTGTCGGTGACGAACGTGGGCGACGGGCCGTTCCAGCGCCTGCGGGCCATGTCCGAGGGGGATCTGCTCGACGGGACCGAGTTCCTGTTCGGCCGCGTGGAACCGGGCGAGACCCGCTCGTGGTCCACCAACCTGCGGCCCAACCTGGGCATGAGCTCCCGCACCGGCGAGGTGACCTTCCAGTTCCACGCCGACGGCGCGGATGCGCCCGACGACTTCGTGGGCACGCTGATGGTGGAGGAGAAGCCGCGGCCGCGGTTCGCCTACAACTACCAGGTGGTCGACGACGGCAGCGGCGGGTCGCAGGGCAACGGCGATGGCCTGGTCCAGGTGGGCGAGAAGATCGACCTGGTGGTCACGGTGAGCAACATCGGCGAGGGGCCGACCGGTGACCACTACGTGGTCGAGGACGCGGTCTCCGACGGGGCGCCGGTTGCCGACGGCGCCGACCCGTTCCTGGATACACCGGCACCGGACTCGCCGATCCAGACCGAGGAGACCGGCGTGGATCTCTCCCCGGACGACGGCGAGGCCAGCGACGACGACACGGCCGAGGACGACGACCGCAATGACGGCCCGTCGGGCATCGTCAAGATCTCCAACCGCTCCGGCGCGGACCTCTTCCTCACCGAGGGCACGGGCCACTTCTCGCTCGCTCCGGGCGAGACCGAGCGCATGACCCTGCACTTCGACGTGGCCGACGCCCCGGAGGGGGAGGTGCTCGAGCTGGAGATGACCGTCGGTGACGAGCGATTCTGGGAGTTCTCGGCCGACGACGTGGAGATCCCGCTGTACGCCGAGCCCGTGACCGTGGCCAATCAGGGCAAGAGCTACCGCACGAAGGTGCCGACGCCGGTGCTGGCAGGCGCCCACGCGGACGCGCCGCGCGTGGCCACCGCGGACGGTGTGATCACCACCGACGGCAGGGCGGGCGACCTGGTTCGCGTGACGCTGCCGTGGGGCGGCCACGGCTGGGTGGACAGCGGCCAGCTGAAGAGCGCCGGCAGCGCTGCCTCCCTGGGAAATTCCCTGGAGCCGTGGCTGTCGTATTCACCGCCCGTGGTCGTGCTGGAGTCCCGGATCGGCGGGACCGTGGTGGAGGGCGAGACCGTGCAGATCCAGGGCACGGTGCGTGACAACACCTCGGTGCGCGACTTCTACGTGTACGTCAACGGTACCAAGGTCTACTACCAGGCCGTGCAGGGCGTGGGCGCGGACGGATCGTCGGCGACCTTCGACCTGCCCGTGACCCTGGAGGACGGCAACAACGTCATCGAGATCGTGGCGCGGGACGACGAGGACCTGCGTGGGTTCTCGGTGATCGGGGTGTACCGGAGTACGACGCAGCAGGCGGCCGCGCAGGCCGAATAGGACCTCAGCCCTTCTCCACCTCCGACGCCCGCTCCAGCAGCGCCCGCAGCTCCTGGCGCAGCACCCGCACCTCCTCGTCGTAGTCGTAGCGCTTGTTCTGCGCCACCCGCGCCCCCTGGTACTTGCGGAACGCCAGCCGGGTGCACAGGGCCACGAAGTGTCGGTGGGGGATGGCCGCGGGCAACCATCCGGCGCGGGACCGCCTCAGCCAGGAGCTGAGGATCGGCACGTAGGAGCGGGGCAGCAGCCCGGTGCGCGCCTCCTCGGCCAGCTCACTGCGCAGGATCGATTTCTCGTGCAGCATGCTGAGCTGGAACAGGCCGAGCAGCACCAGCATCACCACGGGCAGGCCGATGAACGCCACCATCATCGGCACCCCGCTCTGCAGCATCTCCGAGGTCACCGCCAGCCCGTTCCAGGCGAAGTGCAGGCCCATGGCCGCGCCGAGGCCGACCAGGGGGATCAGCAGTTTCGCAGGCAGGAACCGTCGGTACTTGGCCAGGCCCAGGGCCGCGCCGAACATGCCGCTGGCGCAGGCGTGCAGCGGCGCCGAGAACAGGGTGCGCAGGTACACCACCTTCATGAACTCCCTGAGGTCGCCGCCCATGGCGCTCATCGAGAAGTAGATGAAGTTCTCGGTCATGCCGAAGCCCAGTCCAGCGGCGGCGCCGTACACGAACCCGTCCGTGGCGTTGTCGAACATGCGGTGGCGCAGCAGCAACAGCAGGATGCAACCCTTGGTCAGCTCCTCGACGAAGGGAGCCACGATCACCGGACCGGCGGCCTCCTCCATGCGGCCGTCCAGCACCAGGGACAGGGAGGTATCCATCACCAGGGAGAACACGATCGCCAGCAGCACCCCGCCCACCGCGCCCCAGGAGAATGTCGCGCCCACCATCCATAGGGGCTCACGTTCGTAGCGGTCGAGCCACCACACCACCAGCAGCAGCAGAATCATGG
>CAZXHG010000135.1:0-27865 GCA_964639985.1 uncultured Rickettsiales bacterium | reverse complement strand
TCGCCACCAACCAGCTGGGCACCTGCAAGCACATCGAGGCGGTCCTGTACAAGCTCAAGCGCCGCCGCGGGGGGCGCAAGTGGCGCAAGCCGCCGGTGCCGGTGGTCTACCTCGACTGGGAGTGCGCGAACGCTCCTCGGGTTCGCGTCCGACGTCCCGCGGAGGAGGCGCCGGAGCTGTCCGAGGTCCTGGACCGCGCACTGGACGGCGCCGGCTTCCTCACGGGCGAGCTCCCCGGAGCCTTGCATCAGCTGGAACGGGAAGCGCGCCGGTTCGGCGTCGACGTGGGTGATGACGCCCACGAGTTCGCCGTCCGGATGGACGACCGACGACGTCGAGAGCAGCGGCGGACCGAGCTGCTCCAACGTATCGCCCGAGATGGGATCGCGGGTGTCCACGCCGAGCTGTACTCGTACCAGGTCGAGGGTGTGGCGTTCCTGGCCGCGAACGGCCGGGCTCTGCTGGCCGACGACATGGGGCTGGGCAAGACGCTGCAGGCCATCGCCGCGTCGGTCTGCCTGCGAAATGACGACGGCGTGAAGACCACGCTGGTCGTCTGCCCAGCCTCGCTGAAGCACCAGTGGGCCCGGGAGATCCAGCGCTTCACCGATCTGGCTTCACCGCCCACCCTGATTTGATCCCCCCGGCCACGTCCACCCGATCCCCCTTGGAGTCTCGTAGTGTCCGCTGTGACGGTCGATTGCAGCCGGTTCTGGCGACCTTGGCGGTGGTGGAGTGCAACGGCGCTCATCGCACCCTGCCCCGGTGCAACGATTGGCGCCTGATGTTGCTGATCGGGGGTCCGAGGACGCTGTCGCCAGCCCCCTGGTTGTAGCGCGTATTGAGCCCAGGCTCCGTGGACGTCTCCAGACGGTGATGCCTGGGCACCGGCAAGGGCCGCAGGTTCCCTGTTCTCTGTTCCAGAAAAATCTCATTTTCATGGTCATCGTCGGGGCTGTGGTCAGGCGGGAGAGTCGCCGCGTAGCGGCGGCTCTGAGGCGCAGTGGGGTTGTGGGCGGGCCTGTCGAGACGGCTCCGGGCGGCTGTCCAGCCTCCTGGCACGGCAGGGGCACGAGGGCCTCGATTTCGCCCCGCCCGTCCACAAGTCCATGGCGCCGACGGCCGTCCATCAGCCCTCCGGGTTCGTGTCGCAGTGGCTTTTGGACACGATGTCCGGGAGCGAAGCAGCTCAGGCCTTGTCCCGCTCCAGCAGCTCGTCGGGCCGGTCCTGCGGGGGCGGGGCCTCTGGCCCGTCGGTGCGATAGCTGCGCCCCTGGCGGATGTTGATGACGTGGGCGCGCTCCATGAGGCGGTCGACCATGGAGGCGGTGAGGGTGGGGTTGCCCAGCACCTTGCCCCAGCGCTTGACGCTGAGGTTGCTGCTGACGATGGTGGCCTTGCGCAGGTGTCGGGCCTCGACCAGGTCGAAGAGCAAGGTGGCGTACTCAGGCTGCGCGGGGACCGCGCGGATGTCGTCGATGATGAGTAGATCCAGTCGGGCGAGGCGGGCGATCAGCCGTTCGGTGGTGGCGTCGGCCAGGGATGCGTACAGCTCGGTGAGCAGCTTGGATGCCGAGTAGAAGCGGACGGTGTGCCCCCGCAGGGCGGCGAGGTGACCGTAGGCGATGCTCAGGTGGCTCTTTCCGGTCCCGGGCCTGCCGAGGATGAGTACCGACCTGCCCTGCGAGATGAAGTGCAGGTCCATCAGGTCCTTGACGAGCTTGACGTTGAGGTGGGGCTGGAAGGTCCAGTCGAAGGAATCGAAGGTCCTGGTTTCGCGAAACTTCGCGGCCTTGATCCGCCGCCGGGCCGTGGCCTCGGTACGGGCGAGGACCTCGTGTTCGACGAGCCCGGCGAGGAAGGTGATGTAGCCCTGCTCGAGGGTGGCGGCGGTCTCCAGCGCCTCGTCGAGATGCTCGATCATGGCGTTGAGCTTGAGTCGTTCGAGATTGCGGCGCAGCTCGTCCATGACCGTCGGTGGGATGTCCTTGCTACGGCTCATCGGGGCCTCCTTCGGGGGCGTCGTCCCGCTCGTCCGTGCCGCTGCGATCGCCGAGCTGGTCGAGCATCCGGTCGTAGTCGTCCAGATCGCGCCCCTCGACGTCGAGCCCCTCCAGCCAGCGGCGGACCCGCTCGGGCGGCATGGGGATCTCCTGCTGGGCCGCGGCGGTCGGCCGCCGCAGGCCCTTGCCGGCGATCACCCGGGCCACGGCGTCGGCGCTGTAGTTGCCGTAACGGGCGGCGTGGGCCATGGCGCCGGTGACCACCGAGGTCCCGTGGCGGTCGGCCAGGGCCAGGATGCGCTTGAGGTGGTAGCCGGCGCCGCGGCCCCGGTGGGCCTTGAGCCCCTCGTAGTAGGTCTCGGCCTCGGTGCCCAGCCGGACGAAGGCCTGCTCGAGCAGGCGCCGTGACGGGGTGCACTTCTTGTACTCGGCCTCGTGCTCGGGCAGCACGAGGCGCTGGTGGCGGTCGCGGCAGATCGCGTGCACCGACACGACCTGGCCGTCCACGTAGATCTCGAGGCGATCCGCGTAGGCCCGCACCGTCGCCGGCCAGCCCGCCCAGCGCGGCGGGACGCTGTAGCGGTTGGTGTCCACGGCCACGCAGTAGTCGGTCCCGACCTCCCGGGACAGATCGCGGTACGGCTCGGGCCGGCGCCAGGGCAGAGGCTTCATGTAGGTGCGCTCCCGCACCAACCGGTCAATGGGCCGCTCGCGGGTCGTGCCATGGGTGCGGACGTTGGCGACCTCGTCGCACCACCACGTGGCGTGGCGGTTGAGGTCGTCCAGATCGTCGAAGCGGAAGCGGCGCCGCCGCAGGCAGTTGTTCTCCACGTAGTGGAAGGGCCGCTCCACGGACGCGTGCTGGTTGGGCTGGCCGGGGTCGATGAGGTGGATGTCGAAGTCATACTGCTCGGCGTAGACCTCGAAGCGCGGGTTGAGCCAGACCTTTCCTGGACCGACGTGGCGTCCCACCGTGGTCATGTTGTCGTAGCTGTTGCGCTGAGGGACCGCGTCGAGCAGGGAAAACACCTCGTCGTGCAGCGCGATCAGGGTCTCGAGCTGCTCGTCGAGGGTGAAACGCACGTACATCCAGCGCGAAAACGGCAGCACGTACGAGAAGCCGTGCACCACCGTGGGCTCGCCACCCACGAGCACCGAGTACGGCGACCAGTCCGCCTGGCCCTCGGCCCCCGGAGGGTGCTCCAGCCGGGTGGTCACCTTCGGCTGGCTCGACGGCCGGATCGTGCGCACGTAGCGCTTGACTGTGGAGTAGCCGCCGTCGAAGCCGAGCTCCTGGAGTTCCTCCAGGACCAGCACGGCCGTCAGCTGATCCTCGAGCACCAGGCGCTTGACGATCGGCTTGAAGGGGTCGAGCTTGCTAGGGCGCTTGGCCGGGTGGCGGACCGTGGGCAGCTGGTCCTCGCCCCGCAGCACTCGGCGGATCGAGCCGATGGAGAAGCCCAGCTGCCGGTGCGTGGCCTTGATGCTGCCGGTCTCGGCGTAGGTCTTCAGGATCCGTTCGCGACGCCGCGCCCGTTCCTCGGGTTTCATCAGGGACCTCCCTCGGCGTCGAGCCATGACGCGACCTCGTCCAGCGCCGCGCGGCAGCTGTCGGCCGCCCGCTGCTGCGCTTGCTGCACCAGCTGCCGTCCCGCGGGGGGAAGCTCGCCCAGACCGTCCTTGACCCGGCGTTGGATCCGCAGGCTCACCTGCTGCAACGCCACCAGCCCCTTGACCAGCTCACGACCGGCCGCGCCCAGCCGCGGGTCCAGCGGAGATTCGGGGGGCTTGCGCGACCGCTGCACCGCCTCGGCCGGGTGCTCCAGCAGGTAGCCGCGCGCCGCGGGGTCCGGCGCCCGCTGCCACAGCTCCACCAGCGCCCCGGTGTCCCGCGGGCTCAGCCCGTCCCGCTGCGCCACCGCCCACAGCTCCTCCTGGTTGCGCACCGGCAACTGCGCCAGCCTCCGCAGCGATCCCTCCCCCAGAAACCCCAGCGACAGGTCCTCGAGTAGCCGTGGGCTCACCTGACGGCTCAGCGACAGCCGACGGCACACCCAGCTCTTGTGCCGCTCCAGCAGATCCCCCACCTCCACCTGGCTGTGCTGGTCCACCTCCACCAGCTCGCGCACCAGCCGGCACTCCTCGATCAGCTGCAGCCCACGCTCCCGGTTGCGCAGGTACACCTGTGCCTTGCGCTGCGACGGCGACAGCTGCACCACCTCCACCAGCACCGACTCGAGCCCCAGGCGCACCGCGGCCAGCTGGCGCACGAAGCCGTCCACCAGCACCAGCCGCCCGTCCTCGTCGGACGCCGCCACCAGCGGGCTGAGCTGACCCTTGCTCCGAAACGACGCCTCCTTGGCCTTCACCGCGGCCTCGGGCAGCTGGCGCAGCCGGGCCAGCGACAGGTCCAGCCCGGCTGGATCCACGTGACGAAGCTCCATCGGTCACCCTCCCCCGCGCCCCACAGGCACGATCCGTCCGGGGCTATCCCGGTGGACCGCGAGCTCCAGCTCGACCCACCGCGCGTGACCGCTCCGCGCGCTCGCCACCGCGTCCTCCACCCACCACGGCACGCACAAGCCGACCGCAGAAGGCACAACGCACCACCGATGACCCTCGTGAAGCTCCAGCGTCTCCACCAGCAACGACGGGCTCGACAGCTCCAGCGACAGACGAAGCCGCATCTCGGCCGGGCTCATCGGAAAGCCCGGACGCCAGACATCCAGACCCAGCATCCGTACGCTGCGCGACATCGACACGGGCATCGCTGACCTCCTGCGTGACCACCGGCACCGGCGCCGGCGCAGGATCCAGCGTCGCCGAGCGCGCAGGCTCCGCGGAAGACTGATGCGTCATCTTCGCGTCCTGACGGGCCGCGTACTCCTGCTGCCGCTTCGCGTGATTGGCGAGGCCCGCGGCCGTCGACTGGTACTTCCGGCCAGCGCGACGAACCGACGCACAGCGCCCCTTCTCGGCACACTCGTCGCTGCAGTACCGGTGGCCCCGATCGCAGGGCTTGCAGATCGCCACGGGCGTGCCGCACCAGGCGCACTCGAACTCGCGGTAGGGCGGATCGATCGCTGCGTCCAAACCGGAAGGCTGGACGACAGCCGCACGATCGGAGACGCTCCCCCCATGGGGCCGTCTCTGATCGCTGCGGCGGCCTCAGGAGGTCCGGAGCGGCTACTCCGGACCTCCACCTTCCTCAACTGCTTCGACCCAGCCTATCCCACGGCGACAGCGCAATCCGGGGCTGCGCGGTTACAGCGAGACGGAAGTGGGGGATACGCGTCGCCGAGGGCTGGCCCTCAGGCCGCCAGGGGGATCAACTGCTCATGGCCGAGGGGGATCGGTGGAACGTGGCCCGTGAAGATCTGGACGTCGAGGTGATCCAGGGCGGCGTGAAGCAGCGCCGGGCCCAGTACCGCCGTAAGGCTCCGTTCACCGTGATGAACTACGAGCTGGTGTTGCGGGACTACCTCGCCCTCGCCGAGTTGCTCGCGCCGGACCTGCTGGTTCTGGACGAGGCCCAGCGGATCAAGAACTGGCGCACCAAGACCGCCACCGCGGTCAAGACGCTGCCGTGCCGCTTCGCGTTCGTGCTGTCGGGCACCCCGTTGGAGAACCGCCTGGAGGACCTGTACAGCGTGATGCAGGTGGTCGATCCCCACGTACTGGGGCCGCTGTGGCGCTTCCTGCTGGAGTTCCACGTCACCGACGAGCGGGGCAAGGTGCTGGGCTACCGCAACCTCTCGGCGCTGCGGCGGCGGCTGGAGCCGGTGGTGTTACGGCGGGAGCGCTCGCTGGTCGCCGACCAGCTCCCCGAGCGGGTGCAGCAACAGCGGGACGTGGAGCTGACCCCCACGCAGCAGCTGTTGCACGACGAGGCGCTGGGAGTGGCGGCAAAGCTGGCCCACATCGCGCGCAAGCGTCCCTTGACACCGTCGGAGGAGAAGCGGCTGTTGTCGTCGCTGGCCACGGCGCGGAGGGCGTGTGACGCCGCGGGGCTGGTGGACGGCGAAACCGAGGGATCGCCCAAGCTCTCCGAGCTGGAGCGCCTGCTGGATGAGCTGTGCGTCGACCAGGGGGCCAAGGTGGTGGTGTTCTCCGAGTGGAAGGGCATGACGCAGATGGCCCAGGAGGTCGCTCGTGGCCTGGGGTTGGGAACGGTGCATCTGCACGGAGGTGTGCCCACGGCGCGGCGTGGCGCCGTGATCGAACGCTTCGAAAATGATCCGGACTGCGCGGTGTTCTTCTCCACCGACGCCGGCGGGGTCGGGTTGAACCTCCAGGCGGCCAACGCGCTGATCAACCTGGAGTTGCCCTGGAATCCCGCGAAGCTGGATCAGCGCATCGGGCGAATCCACCGGCTGGGCCAGCGGCGCACGACCCAGGTGGTGCTGCTGGTGACCGCCAACAGCTACGAGGAGAAGATCCAGGCGCTACTCGGGGGGAAGCGAGCGTTGTTCTCCAGCGTGATCGGTGAGGAGGGCGGCGAGGACGTCGTCGGACTGAACAAGCGGATGATCGATGTGGCGCTGGCCACATTGGGGGACGACGGCGTCGACGAGGATGAAGACCCCGGCCGCATTGCGGTCGGAGGCGGACTGGACGATGAGGCCGGCGATCCGATCGTTCCGCCGGTCCCCGACGACGTGCAGGTGGGTGGCGCCGTGGTGCACCCGCTCCCCGACGACACCGAGGTCGAGCGATCCGCCGCCGTGGAGATGATCCAGCGACTGCAGGAGCAGCTGGGCGGAAACCTGGAGCGGGTGGTGATCACGCGCGCCGGGCTGATGGCGGTGGTCGATCGGGCGGGGGACGCGACCTCGGGTGTGGCCGTTTCCCTTTCCGAGCGGCTCCCAGTGGCGATCGTGGACGGCCGCACCTTCGGAGCGCTGCGCCAGCTCGGACTTGGCTTGCCAATGGACGACGCTCACGCCATCTGGTCCCGGGCGACCGGCACCCTGAACTCGCGCCGCCAACAGCTGACAGCTGCGGCTCGCCGCGGCCTCGGCTCGGCCTGGCGCCGCGTGCGAGCACGGCTGCCCATCGCGGGCTCCTGACGAGGTCGGTCTGCGGGCAGCACCCCGAACAGCGGCTCCTCACGAAGCCCAGACTCGACTGGTGCTCGCTGCAGGCTGCCGCCATCGGGCAACGCCGGCTCGGCGCGGAAGTCCTCGAATCCCCACCACCGGCGGAGCAGGGTGCGAGGATCTCGTCTCTGCTCACACCAGGCGCAGTCCGGTCGTGTGCAAGTCGAGCCCCGGAGGTTCAGGGCCAGATCCGTGACCTCCGGGTAAGTTCGTGTCACCCAGAAGGGCACCACCGATCCCGGTACGTCGGCGTGGAGCCAGGCACCGACATGAGCCAACGGCAGCAGCCGATCGGACTCGAGTTGGAGATCCTCCAGCGCGGTTACGCAAGCACGTCCGGCGAGCGATGTGCGCAGCTGCTCCCAGGCGGTGTTTCGTGGAACGTCCTCGCCGGGCAGCAGGGCCGCACGGGTGGCAATCGGCGAGCGGATCCGGGAGGTAGTCCCGGAGGAGCTTGTCCTCCTTGAGCAGGCGGTGGTAGGGCCGCTCCGGGAAGGCCAGGGGCGACAGCCACAGCGTGTCCACGGCCGGGGGCTGGACCACGGGGTGATCACCCCGATGTCGTCGCAGCCAGTCCAGGTCATGGGCGATCAGGTTGTGGCCGACCAGGGCCGTCGCGCCTCGAGCCATCTCCGCCAGCCGCGTCCAGGCCGCCGAATCCGGCGCGCTGTTCAGGGTGTCCGATCCGCGAACCGCGCCGATCTTGACGAGCCTGTCGCCGCGGGTCAGCTCCAGATCGAGGAACAGCAGCGAAGGATCCGGTCCGTCGACGTGGTCGTTGCTCGGTGGCGGGGCCGTCACTCCGGTGGGGCCCCCGTGGAGCGGTAGGCCTGCTCGGGATGGTTCGGCGTCTCCGGATGAGTGCGTTCCAGGAGCTTCGCCTCGCACATCGGTGTCAGATGGCGGTGGACCAGCAAGTACGGACGGCTGAAGCCGAGAATCGAGGCGAGCTCTGCCGTGGTGAATGGCCGGAAGGCGCAGAGATCCCGGATGACGGCTCTCAGCTTGGTACGCCGGGGCCGGACTCCCAGCTCGTTGACGGACCGCTGCAGCTCCTCGGGAAGGTCTACTCGGTCCGAAGCCAGCTCCTCTCGATCGGGGGCGTGGTTTACTCGATCGACGGGCTTTTCCGATCGATCCGTGCCCGGGTCTACTCGATCCGATGTCACCGCTCGACCGAGCGTGTAGTAGCTCGAGGGACCGGCGCCGTGCAGCTGCAACAGTCCCCGGTCACGCAGGCCGACGAGCAGGCGGCTGGCAGACAGCGTGTCCAGCCCCGTGAGGGAACGCAGTCGTGCGTTGTCCACCCTGCCGTGGCGGTGAACTTCCAGCATCGTCCGGAACTCCTGCTCGGACAGCTCCCCGGGGCCCAGGGACGAGACGAAGTTGCGATCCTCGGCAGTGAGCGTGGGGGTGTTGCGCAGCACCACCTTGAACGAACGACGGTCGGAGTCGATCGCTGGTTCGGGGAGGAACATCCCCTCCATCTCCGCGAACATCCGGGGGATGCCCTCGCCCTGGTCGCGGACGGCGCCCAGATCGACCAGCGCGCGCACCAGGCGCGGGTTGCGGCTGCGGTGGATCCGTTGCATCGCCAGCAGATCCTCCAGACGAACGCCGGGCACGAGCTGGCCGGGGCTGACGACCTCCATACGGTCATCGAACAGCCAGACCTCGGTGGTGTTGCCCTCGATCCCGTAGTCACGGTGGGCGATGGCGTTGAGCAGCGCCTCCTTCCAGGAGAACTCCGGATACTCGGAGACCTGCCGGAAGCGGAGACCGAACAGCCGTGAGGGCCGTCGCAGGAGTCCACCGATGACCTCGACCGCCTCTTCGATCACCGCGGGAAGTGGCCCCTCGATGCGGGGCCGCTCCTCGACGTTGTGCTCGACCCCGAGCTTGCGCTCGGTGCCGATGACCCGGAAGACGCGGACGCCGGCGTTGGGGTGGTCGGGGCCGTTGGCCGCGAACAGCAGCTCGGCCGCGCGCCGCAGCGCGATCCCCGTTCCCCGCCGGTCGGCGAGCTTGCGTTGCAGCAGGTAGTCCTCGTCGGACCACGCCTCGCGCCCGGCGCCGCGCCGTGCCTGGGCGATCAGATCCCCGTCGAGATCCGAGATACCGGCCGGCGATGGCCTGCTCTCCCAGCTCTCGGCGAGGCCGTGCAGCTTGAGCGTCTGGATCTGGGATTCGGAGGCCTGCACGGTCCGGTCACCCATGCGCAGCGGGAAGCCGTCACCGTCGACCTGGACAGGTCCGTCGGCGGCCGGGACGTCGAACACGAGCAACTCCGTGTCAGAAGCGGTGCTCGTCGGCGAAGTCCTCGCCGTAGGTCTCCACCATCTCGGCGTGCTCCTCGTTCCACACGTCGCAGATGCGCTTGAAGAACAGGAGCGGGAGGATGTAGCTCTTCCAGTCGGTGCGGTCTACGGGGCTGCCGCGCAGGATGTTCGCGGCCTCCCAGAGGTGCGATTCGAGCACCGACAGCGCCAGACCGTTCTCTCCTGGGGCTGCCTGGCTCATCGCTCGCCTCCTGCCCTGTCGGCAGCGGCTTGCTTCTGCTTGGCGATCCATCCGTCCAGGTCGTCCCTCTGGAATCGCCAGCTACCGCCGACCTTGAAGCCGGGCAGCTTCCCGCGATTCACGAGCCGGTAGACGGTCTTCGGATCGACGTTCAGGTACTCGGCGACCTCCTGAACGGTCATGGCGTTGTTGCTCATCGTTCCCCTCGAGGTCGTATGGACACGGGCACAGGTGGAAAGATAGTCCAATCCTGTCCAACCCTCAAGATCGACCATGGGGAGTGCGTGGGGGACCGGATGCAAGCCCCATCGAACACGACCGGCGATACGGTGAGGTCATGGAACGACGCGGACGACGCCCGCCTGATGAACCGCCCGCTGCTCGCCCGCCGCGACCGCGTCCACCAGTCCCTCGCCGCGCTGCCCGGTCGCGTCGAGCTACCCGGCCTCGAGGACATCGTTCCCGAGCGCTTCTGGGCGGCGGCTCTGTGAGCCTGGGAGTCCCATCCGGCGGAGGAGCGGCGTGAGACGCTGGAGGCGCTGTTGGATCAGGTCACGCTATCCGAAGGTGGGATTCACATCGCCTACTGCGCCAAGGTCCCCGCGTGGGGTCATCACGGCCAGTCCCCCTCCGGCCCGCCATACGCCCCCATGTCCGAGCGCGTCCCGTCCGCGTCCAGCAGATCCGGATCCCCCGCATCCACGCACTGGCTGACCGCCAGCAGGTCGTAGTTGTCCGCGTCGGGGTCCTGGAACAGCGGGTCCACGGACAGGTTCCCATCCACCCCCGTCGGATCGTCCATCCCGGAGAAGTGCCCGCCCGCGTGGTCCCACACGTCGTTGTAGGCCCAGCGCAGCGGCACCTGCCACGCCTCGACGCCCTGGCCACCGGTGTTGCCCGACAGGATCACGTTGACCACCTCGAGCGCGGCCACGTCGTCCAGGCGCGCGCCCGCCCCGGACCCGGCCTCGTTGCCCACGATGGTGGCGTTGGCCAGGGTGCCCTCCATGTCGTCGATGTGCACGCCGCCGCCACTGCTGTCCGCGCTGTTGTCCACCATCACCAGGGCCGCGGCGTCCACCAACGCGTCCCCCACGAACAGCCCGCCGCCGCGGTTGGCGTGGTTGTGCTCGAACCACAGCCGGCGCAGGGTCACGGTGAAGTCCTCGTCGTACACGGCCAGGCCACCGCCGTCCGTGTCCGACCAGTTGTCGGTGAACGTGCAGTCCTCGATCCACAGGGGCTCGGTGTTGTCCCAGGCGTGCAGGCCGCCGCCCCGCGAGGTGGATACGTTGGCCACGAACGTGCACCCGCGCACGTCGGTGTCGTCGTTGTCCAGCTCCACGCCGCCGCCCTCGCCGCCGCACTCGTTGCCCTCGATCCAGTTGTCCTCGAAGGTGTTCTTGGCGTGGGACAGCTTGGCCGCGCCGCCATCGGAGCTCGCCACGTTGAACGAGAACGTGTTGTCGTTGATCAGCGCGTGGGAGATGCGCGTGCGCAGGCCGCCGCCGTCGTCCCCGGACTCGTTGCCCGTGATCAGGTTGTCGTGCAGCCAGTCCGCGGAGCTGTACAGGTACACGCCGCCGCCGTCGTTGCTGCTGTAGTTGCCCGACACCTCGTTGTCGTACGCCTCGCCCGCCCCGCCGAGCAGGAACAGGCCGCCCGCGTAGCGATTGGACTCGTTGCCCGAGATCAGGTTGCCGTGCACCGTGGCCGTGCCGTAGACCCACAGGCCGCCGCCGCCACCGTACTCGTCCGTGGCGTGGGCCTCGTTGTCGACGAACCGGCTGTCGGCCACGGTCAGCTCGCCGTCGCGCAGGGCCAGCCCCCCGCCGGCCGCGGACTGGTTGTCCTGGGCCAGCACGTTGCTCACCGTGCCCGTGCACTCGGACAGCCACAGCCCGCCGCCCTCGCCACCAGCCACGTTGGCCAGGAACTCGCTGTCCTCCACGGTCACCGCGCTGTCGAACGCGCCGAGCCCGCCGCCCGTCTCGCCCTCGTTGTCGGTGACCGTGCAGTCCCGCACGACCAGGGTGCAGTCCTCGGCGTGGATCCCCCCGGCCAGGACCGCGTCGAGACCACCGCGCACCGTGAACCCGACCAGCTCCAGGTCCGCGTCCTGCGCCTGGATCACCGGCCCGAGGCCGCTGCCCTGGATGGTGGTGACGGCCGCGCCCTCCACCGAGGTGATGGTGAGGGTCCGGCCCTCCAGCCGCAGGTCCTCGGGGTACGTGCCCGCGCAGACCACCAGGGTCGAGCCGTCCGGCACGTCGTCGATGGCGGGCTGCAGCATCAGGTAGTCCGCGCCGGGTTCGTGGCACACCGAGAACGTCGCCGGTGCAGCGGTGTCGTCGTCGTCGTCGTCGGGCGGTGCGGCGGAGTCGTCGTCGTCATCGCCGTCCGGGCGGGTGGCGTCGTCGTCCGCGGGCGGATCGCCCGGATCGCAGCCGGCGTGCAGCGCACCCAGCGCACACAGGATCGTTCCGAACCGCAGCAGGGGAGTCATGGGTGGAGCCGGGTCGCGGTCAGGGCGCGTTGCCCCACACCTCGAGGTTGCCGCCGACCACGGCAATGGAGTCGGCCAGGGCCTGGGCGTCCGCGCCGGGGAAGGAGGCGTTGGCGGTGACCACCACGTCGCCGTACACCTGGTGCAGGATGTCGAACCCGGTCACCTGCGCCAGCAGGTCGTTGGCCGTGATGGTGAAGTCGCCGCCCACGCTCTGCAGGCCGGCGAAGCCGCTGACGTCCAGCAGGCCGTCGTCGTTCTCGAGGGTGAAGTCGCCGCCGACCACGGTCAGCACGCCGAACCCGGCGATGTCGGGCAGGCCGGGCGAGTTCTTGATCGTGAGGTCCCCGTTGACCAGCCGCAGGCGGGTGGTGAGCCCGTCCACGTCCACCAGCCCGTCGTTGTCCTCGATGGTGAACGAGCCGTACACGTACTTGAGCTCGGCCAGGCCGTCGATGTCGTACAGCAGGCCGTTGTCCGTGATCACCAGCTCGCCGTTGATCTGGCACAGGCAATCCAGGCCATCGAGGTTCAGCATGCGGGTGCTGTCGATGGTCACGTCCCCGTCCACGATCGCGTGGCCCGCGTCGCAGAAGTCGATGATGTCCTGGGGCAGGGAGATGTCCAGATCGTCCATCAGCGTGGTGCCGTGCACCTCGCACGGCTTCATGTAGATGACGATCTCGCTGAACTCCGGCTCGGGGTCGCCGTCATCGTCGTCGTCCGCGTCGTCGTCGTCGTCCGCGTCGTCGTCGTCGTCCGCGCCGTCGTCGGTGTCGTCGTCACCGCCGTTGACCTCTCCGCCGTACCCGTCGTTGCCGTCCGGCCCCAGGGCCGCGCAGCCGGCGATCCAGGAGAAGCAGGCAAACAGGCCCAGCAGGGCCAGGAGCCACAAACGCGAACCACGCATCGATTGTCCCTTCGGAGCCGCCGAACCCGCATCCGACGGCGTCACCACCAGTCCCGCCGCCTACAAACATAGCACCCGCGTGTGTAAAGGCCCAGTCAGAAATCCGGCGGATCATCGTCGTCCTCCCAGGGAGATCACGTCGTGCAGGGCCTGGCGCAGCGAGGCCTCCATACGCGGGTCCCGCATCACGCGCCGCAGGTCGTCCGGGGTGTCCACGTCGGGCAGGGTCTTCACGCGCGCGTAGTCCAGGCCGAGCTCGGCGAGGCGCTCGTGACTGGCGCGCATCGTGTGCTCCGACGACCAGGGGATGTCGCGGAACAGGTCCACGCCAGGGGCGTTCTGACCCACCAGGTAGTAGCCCCCGTCCTCGGCCGGGCCGAACACCACCGGCGCCCGGTCCAGTGCGTCGAGCGCGGCCTGCAGGTGGCGGGTGGCGCACAGGGGGATGTCGGTGCCGGTGAGCACGACGCGGCCGTAGCCCTCGGCGAATCGCTGCTCGAACACGGTCTGCATGCGCAGGCCGAGGTCGCCGTCGGCCTGCACCGAGAGGGCCACGTCGAGGGGGGCCCACGCCTCGTCCCGCGGGGCCTCGGCCAGGGAGAGGTGCACGTCCGCGTCCGCGGCGCGGGCCTGGGCCAGCGCGTGCTGCAGCATCACGCCGGCCACGGCCGCGGCCCCGTCCATGCCCAGCTCCGGCGCCAGCCGGATCTTGGCCAGGCCGGGCACGGGCTGGCGGCCGAACAGCACCACGCAGGACCTCACGGCAGCACCTCCTCCAGCCACGCGGGCAGCGGCCGCACGGGCGACAGCTCGTCCGCGCCGAAGAGCTCATGGTAGGAACGCCACACCCCCTCGCAAGCCAGGGCTGCGCCGCAGCGGTCGCACGGGGGCGCGGGCTGCACCTTGAGCGCGTTGCGCTTGCGCTCGGTCCAGCGGAATCGCGAGGCGTCCTGCTCGGCGTCGCGCGGGGCGCGGAACACGGCCACCCAGGTCTCGAGATCGCGCAGCTCACCGATGGCGGCCCGCGCCAGCCGTGGCTCGGCCAGCACCTCCCAGGGCCAGGTGCACAGGGGCAGGTCGCCCCAGCTGATGTCCATGCGCAGGCCGCGGGCGTTGACCGCCAGGGTGCGGAGGATGGCCGGGCCGAGGTCGGCCAGGCGGGGGGTGAGCTCCTCGGCCACGTCCGGGCATGGGTCGGTGCGGATGAGGTTGAAGCGCACGTCCCGCACGCCCAGCCGGCGGAAGTGCAGCGCGAACCCGGCCATGGCCCCGGCGATGCGGGTGGTGAGCACCGCGTTGACCGACACGTTGTCCGGCAGCAGACCCTCCCGACGCAGCTGCACCAGGTTGGCCAGGGCCCGCTGCTTGCGCGCGAAGTTGCCCGCGCGGCCGGACAGGTAGTCCTCGTCCGCGGCGGTGTGGGCGTGCGCGGACACGGTGAAGCGGGTGGCGCCCGCCTCGACCAGGGCGCGGGCCAGGGCCATGTCGTCGATCTTCAGCGCGTTGGTGCTCAGCGCGACGCGGGTGAAGCCCAGCGCGCGTGCGCGCGCCACGATCTCGAGCACCTGGGGGTGGGCCGTGGGCTCGCCGCCGAGCAGGCCGACGCTCGTGGTGCCCTCCCGCCGGGCCCGCTCCAGCTCGGCCTCGGCCCGCTGCAGGGGCAGCCAGCGCCGGGACTCCCGGGGGGCGGTCAGGTCCAGGCAGATCACGCAGCGGTTGTTGCACGCGCGGCCGAGGTTGAGCTCGAGGTTGCGCTCGGTCATGGGGCCACCTCGGCGGCCTGGGCCACGAGCTCGGCCAGCCGGTCGCGGCGCAGCTCGGAGGCGGGCAGGCGCTGCAGCAGGCGCCGCGCCAGCCGCAGGAAGAAGGCGTCCACGCGGTCGCCGGCGCGGCGGGCGATGTCGGCGTACAGCCCGGGCCGTTGCAGCCGGCAGGCCCGCTCCAGCTCCAGGCCCAGGCCCACGGCCCGCCACCCCCCAGCCTCGCCCACCGCGGGCTCGTGGCCCAGCAGGTTGTCCATCCACGGATCGAGGTCACGCAGGCCAGCGAGGTGGTCCGCAGCCGAGGTCAGCGCGCAGCGCACGCCCCAGCGGGCGGGGTTGCGTGCCAGGGGCGAGCCCGGGTCGGTGGAGTAGGGGAAGTGGAACACCTCGACCTGCGCGCCGAAGCGGTCGGGCAGCTCCCGCGCCCAGGCCCGGGTGCGGTGCAGGGCGGCCAGGTCCTCGAAGGGGGTGAACCAGCCGAGGAACACCTGGGCGTGCAGTCCCAGCTCCACGATCCGGGCCAGCGCGTGGTCCAGGGCCTCGTCCGTGATGGCGAAGCCCCGGATCCGTCGCCGGATCGCCTCGTGGGCGGTCTCGGGCGACAGCACGACGATTCCGCCGTCGAAGGTGGCGGCGAACCGCTCGAGGAAGCGGTCGTCCGGCACGGCGAAGCTCTCGAAGACCATGGCCGGGCGCAGGCTGCGCGCCTGCAGCTCGCGCATGACCACATGCCAGTGGGGGCCGTTGGGATCCGGGTCGAAGCAGGCGTGGATCGAGGTGCAGCCCAGGTCCAGGGCCTGCTGCACGTCGTCGGCGATGCGGCCGGGAGAACGCCAGCAGACCTCGCTGCGGCCGGAGTGCACGCGGTGGGCAGCGCGCCCGCCCCCGCAGGTGGCGCAGTCCACGGAGCAGCCGCGACCGCCGCACAGGTAGAAGGTGCGCTCCAGGTCGCCGTCGAACCCGGGGCTGCCGTCGGTGATCGCGCGCCAGGAGGAGGCCGCGAGGTGGGCGTCCAGGTGGAGGACGGTGTCCAGGCGGCCGAAGCTCAGCGCGTCCAGGGCGTCACCGCCAGCCACGTACGCGATGGGGCCCTCGCGGATGTCCCGCCAGGCCAGGTTCGGGACCGCGCCGAGGTCGGGCACCGCCCGGTCCAGCTGTCGCGCCAGCTCGAGCAGGGGCTGCTCGCCATCCCCGCGCACCACCGCGTCCACGGCCGGGTGTTCGCGCAGCAGCTCCCCGGCGAACAGGCTGGCCGTGAAGCCCCCGAGCACGACGGTGCCCTCGAAGCCGTCGGCCCGGAGCTGCCGCGCGGTCGCGAGCGCCGAGGGCAGCTGATCGAACCAGTGGGCGCACAGGCCGACGAGGCGCAGGTCCCCGTGGATCAGCGGCTGCTGTATACCCGCCCGCCGCTCGGCGAACAGGCTGCGCACCTCGCAGGGGAAGCCGTGGTCACCCAGGTGGGCGGCCATGGCGGGCAGGCCCGCGGCCATGATCGGCAGCCCGTCGTGCACCAGCGCGTGGGGCTCAGCCATGGATGGCCTCGATCTCGGCGTCCCCGAAGCGGTCGAGGTAGGCGCCGAACACGCCGCCGCAGACCCCGCGGTAGTGGCAGCCGCGGCAGCGCCGGGTCCTGCGCCGGCCGCGACGGGGGTGGCGGGTGGTGATCGTGCAGAGCCGGACCGAACCGCGGGGACCCGCGGCCCGCTCCACGGTCACGCGCGGGTCGAAGTACAGGTCGTTGCTCTTGATACGCACCTCGCCCAGCGCGCACAGGGGCAGGCCGAACAGGCGCGCTCGCAGTCCCAGGGCGTGTGCCCGCGAGCACAGGTCGGGTGCCAGGGTCTTCCAGCGGGCCAGGGGCACGGCGAGCTCGCCGTAGGCCGGCAGGGCCCGCCCTTCAGGGGCCACGGACGAGATCAGCACCTGGCGCAGGCCGAGGTCCGCGCAGCGGGACAGGGTGGCCGCGAGATCGTCGACGTTGCGCGTGGTGGCGACCACGTTGGCCATCAGCGAGGTGCGGCCGTGGGCGCGGGCGTGGCCCGCGGCCGCGACCAGCGCGTCGAAGCTGCCCGGCCGGCCGGTGAGGCGGTCGTGGCGGGCCGCGTCCGGGCCGTGCAGGGACAGGCTCAGCTCGTCGAGCCAGGGCAGGACCCGGGCCGCGAACGTGGGGTCGGCGAGGCGGGAACCGTTGGTGCCGACGTACGTGCGCAGGCCCAGCCCGCGGGCCAGCTCCAGGGCGTAGGCGAAGGCCGGGTGGGCCGTGGGCTCGCCGCCGGTCAGGTTGACGTGGCGGCCGCCCGCGGCCGCATGCGAACGCAGCGTGCGCGTGATCTCCCGCGCGCTGACCGGGTGGTCCCGCCAGCGCGCCAGCCGGTCGGACTCGCTGCAGAACGCGCAGCGGTTGTCACAGCCGTACTCGATGTGGAACTCGAGCCGCTCGGGACGCCGCGCGCGGCGCGGGGTGTGCAGCGGCGGCGGGCCGGCGCGGAGCTGGTGCACGAAGCGGTGCAGCAGCGCGTCCACCCGCTGGTTGGACCGCCGCACGGCCGCGGGCAGGTCCGCCTCCAGCCGCTGACGGAGGTCCGGGGGCAGGGGAGGGGCCTGGGCTCCGTCGCCGGTCAGCTCGTCCAGCAGGGTCGGCGAGGCCAGGGGGGTGAGCACCAGGTTGGTCCGGTGGACCCGCCCGTCCACGTCCACGCACGGCGCGTCGTTGAACAGGGGAAGCGAGCCGCCGCGGTCGAGGTTGGCCACCCGGGCGCGGCCATCGGCCACGCGGGGGTGGAGGAAGGCGGCCATCGAGGCCAGCGCCTCGTCCAGATCCCGCAGCGCGGCCGCGGGCCAGCGAGTGTAGTAGGCGGGCAGCACGTTGAACCGACGCGCGCCCCGCGCCCACAGGTACAGCAGGTCGCCCAGGGCCTCGTGGGCGCGGTGTGGCGGGATGGTCTGGGTCACGGTCGCGCCCGGGAGCGCGAGCAGCGCCTCGAGGTGGGGCACCGGCCGGCGGCCGACCGCGGCCATGGCGTCGGCTGGCCCGTCCACGGTGACCACCACGCGCAGCCAGGGCCGTTCGAGGGCCCGCAGGCGCGCCCGGTCGAGCTCGAGGCCGTTGGTGCACAGCTCCAGGGATGGTGCGCCCCCGGCCGCGTGCGCCGCGGCCAGCTCGTCGATCACGGCCTGGACCGTGGGCCACGCGAGCGTGGGCTCGCCCCCGGTGAGGCGAATGCGTCCGATCCCCTCGGCCACGGCGCGGCGTACGTGAGCTTGCGCCAGATCAACCGGCAGGTCGGCCTCTCGCTGGTCGACCGGGCAATAGGAGCAGGCGAGGTTGCAGCGCCGGGTGACGACGAGGATCCGCTCGGAGTCGGTCAAGCCGGTGGGTCCGGCCCCCGGATCACCACTGGCCGTGGGAGCCGTGGGAGCCGTGGGAGCCGTGGGAGCCGTGGGAGGCGTGGGAGCAGTGGTTGGGCTCCGCCTCGGGCGGCACCATCACCAGGCCGTCGTCGTCCGGCGGTGTCGGTGGTGCGTCGCCTGCGCCGGGATCCGACGCCGCGGCCGCTTCGGCTTCGCCCGGCAGGGCCGCGCCCAGCAGCAGCAGCGAGGACGCGGCCACGGCAGCATTGCCCTTGGCCAGCTTGCCCTCCTCGCTCTGCAGGAACAGCTTCGCCTTGCGCTTCAGCGTGGGGATGGTGCGCTTCACCTTGCCCTGCTTGTCGTCGTTACCCATCACGCCGTTCCCGG
This sequence comes from uncultured Rickettsiales bacterium, assembly GCA_964639985.1. Taxonomy (GTDB): domain Bacteria; phylum Myxococcota_A; class UBA796; order UBA9615; family CAYRNR01; genus CAZXHG01. The sequence continues at coordinate 9,326 of CAZXHG010000135.1, read as the reverse complement.
GTTCGTCGTCCTCGGCTTGGAGATGGTCCAGCGCCGTAGGATCGCCCGTATGTCTCCCCGCCCCTCTGCCAATATATCGAACAGGTGATCCAAGGCCAACATGTTCAGCTGACAGCGGGCATTGGTCGGCCGGTGGCCGAACAGATCCCCCTGGGTCACGTAGTCGTGCACGGGGCACACGCCGCAGTACGGCTGGTAGGCGCAGTCGCGGCAGAATGGGAGCGCCTCCAGCGTGGACGCGATGCCGATGCTGCGCACGGTCTCGTGGCCGACCAGGTCGCCGAATGCGTCCTCCCCGACCTCCCCTAGGCGGAACACGTCGTCGCCCATGCGCGCCACCATGCGCGCCTCGTCGCAGGGGTACACCGTGCCGTCCACGTCGTAGGCCACCTGCCCGACGCCCGCCCCGCAGGGGGAGCGCAGGTCCACGTACCCGTGCGGCTCGTCCGTCAGGATCGAGGCCAGGAACAGGGCGGCGCCCCGTTCGATGATCTCCACGCCCTGCAGGTTGAGCTCCAGGATGTGGTCCAGGCACTCGCGCCAGAACGCGGTGAACTCCGCGGGCGTGTACCCGATCTCGGCCCAGGTGTTGGAGGCGAAGCCCATGGGGTTGAGCGCGCGCACGTGGATCGTCTTGATGCCCAGCCGCACGTACTCGTGCACGATCTCGCGGGCATGGCCCAGGCTGTGGCGCGTGGTGGTCAGCAGGGCGTCCACGTGCCACAGGTCGGGATCGCGACCCATGTCGACGTAGGCCTGGTTGATGCGCTCTATCCAGCGGACCGCGTCCGCGTGGGCGCTGCCCCCGCGCAGCCGGCGGGAGCGGTCGTGCAGCGCCTCCGGGCCGTCGAGGCTGGTGCACAGCAGCACGTCGTGCTTCAGCAGGAAGGCGAGCCTGTCCTCGTCGAGCAGCGACAGGTTGGACACCAGCAGGAACTGCAGGTCACGCCGCTCGTCGAGGTTGCGCTCGGTGGCGTACTCCACCATGAAGCGCACGGTCTCGAAGTTGGCCAGCGGCTCGCCGCCCTGGAACTCGATGGCGATCTGGGGCGACGGGCTGGCGAAGATCGTGTCCACCACCCGGCGTGCGGTGGCGATGTCCATGTCGGCCGCGCGGTTGGACATGGGCTCGCGACTGGCGTGACAGTAGGTGCACACCTGGTTGCAGCGCAGGGTGACGACCGCGATGTGCAGGTAGGGGGCGCGGCCCACGTGGGCGTGCCGGTCGCGGTAGCGCGCGACCGCGGCCTCCACGTCCCGGCTGGCCAGCACGAACCCGCGCTCGGCCAGCTCGCCGTGCAGGGGATCGTCCGCGTCCAGGGTGCTGGCCACCAGGGCCTCGAAGCGCGCGGCGTCCGTGACCAGCCACTCGCCGGTGTCGCCCGTGAGCACCACGCGCTCGCCCAGCCGGCGGTAGCGGAACGAGGTGTCGAGCGCGCCGGTGAACGCGGGCCGTTCGGGCGCGGGCAGCTCCACGCGCGGGGGGGGAGGCGTACGGCTCATGGATCGGCCTTCGGGTCGCCATACTTCTCCTCCCACGGCACGGCGATGTCGAGCGGGTCGTCGTCGAACGCCTCGAGCAGGGTGGCGTCGAGCAGGCTCTGCACGTCCGAGCCGCCCTGGTCGTGGAAGAAGTGGGCCTTGGCCACGATGTACTCGCGGATCTTGCGGCCGCTGTCGTCCAGGGTGGCGCGCAGGGCCTGGTCGAGCAGGGTGTTGGCGAACTCGCCGCCCAGGGCGCGCAGGCCGGCCTCGTCCAGGTCGTCGCGGCCGGTCAGCGCAACCTCGACCACGGTGCCCTCGCCCGGCGTCAGCAGGATGAACGCCCGGTCGGTGAGGGCGTAGGCCGCTCCCTGGATCACGGACAGGGGGTAGACCGCGGTGTCCACCGGCACCACCACCTGGCCCGTGGACGCGGGCCAGCGTACGGCGCGGGGCTTCTTGGGCTTGGTTGTCTTCGTTGCCATTCCCCTCTGATAGAGGGCACCGGTCGGGGTGTCAAGGTGCGCCGCCGTCGGTGTAGCGGTGGAACACCAGGTCGCGCTCGGCCGCCCCCTCGACCACGTGCAGCAGCAGGTCGTGGTCGGTCTGCAGGCCGGCGGCGTCCGCGGCGGGCTCGTGGCCCAGCAGGGACAGCACCTCGCCGTGCTCGGCGGCCCGGTCCAGGGCCCGGTCCAGGCGCTCGGCCGTGACCCCGTAGCGGGCGTCGATGTCCACCGCGCAGGAGAAGCGGCGCCGGGTCAGCTCGGATGCCGGCAGGTAGGCCGCGTCGATGTCGCGCACCTCGGGCATGGAGCCCACGTACACCACCCCCCGCACGTGGTCGAAGTGCTCCAGCGCAGCCTCGACGGTCGCGTCGTCGTGCTCGCCGTAGGGGAATGCGTACGACTCGGGCGCGAACCCGGCCGCGGCGAATGCGTCAAGGGACGGCTCGAGCTCGTCGGCCACCCAGGCGTCGACGCCGTGCTCGCGGGCGTACTCGGCCGCGGGCAGGTGGCGGTGGCCGTGGCACGCGATCTCGTGGCCGCGGGCCTGCAGGTCGTGCAGCAGCTCGAGCTGGGGCGGGTCCACGTAGTCCATGCGCGTGACGAAGAACGTCGCGCGCGCGCCGTGCGGTTCGACCAGGTCGGCGAACGCCGCCCACTGGTCGATGAACTGGTCGTCGAAGGACAGCAGCACGCCCGGTTCGGCCGTTGCCGCCGGGGTCCCCTCGGCCAGGGCCACGGCCTTCGGGTCGCAGCAGCGATCCAGGGGGCGGCAGCCCGGCAGCAGGGCCAGGGTCAGGAGGGCGACGGCGTGCATCCTGGGGAACATCGGCACCCAACCTAGCACAGGGCGGGAACCGATCCGGTTCTCCGGTGTCCTACTCCCCCGAGGCCGACGAGAACACGGGGCGCGGCCCGAGGAGGACACCATGGCACGCACGATCACCATCACCCTCGCAGTGGCACTGTTCACCTTCGCCCTCGGCGGCTGCGGCCAGCCCGACGACGCGTCGGTCCGGGTCACGCTGTCGGACGGCCAGGTGCTGTATGGCCCGCTCAAGACAGCGGTGCTGTCGCTCGAGGGCGGCATCGGCACCCTGGAGATCCCGCTGGCCGACATCGGCGAGGTGGTGCCGGTCGAGGGGGGCGAGCTGGAGGCCTCGGACGGCTACGTGCAGGTGTGGCTGCGCAACGGCTCGGAGCTGGCCGGCCGCTGGCAGGACCCGGAGCTGAGCATGGGCATCGCCGTGGGCGGCGAGGACGTCAAGATCGACCTGCCGACCGGTGACCTGCAGCGGCTGCAGACCCAGGGCGGCGAGGTGTGGCCCGAGCAGGCGGTGTACCGGGTGCGCACCACCCACGGCGACGACTTCCTGGTCGACGCGGAGGCCTCCCGGCTGGTGCTGGAGAACGACCTGGGCACCTTCTCGCCGTACCTTTCCGAGTGCCGCTCGGCGCGGCCGGTGGACGACGCGGACGGCGAGTGGATCGTCGAGCTGGAGACCGGCACGGTGCTGCGCGGCAGCCTGGCCGACGACGAGCTGACCCTGGCCCTGCCGATGGGGCCGGGCGAGGTGGTGGTGCCGCTGGCCGTGCTGACGTCCATGGAGCAGCAGTACTGGGGCCTGCCCGTAGCCGACGCCACCACGGCCGCCGCGCCCGAGCGGCCGGTGTTAGAGGAGATCGACGATCGCCGCAAGCGGAGTGGTCGGAGCTGGCAGCCCTGGGCCGCTGGCGCGGCGGACGCGGAGGACGCGGCCGTGGAGGCGGAGCCGGTGGCCGCGCCCAGGGAGCAGGCGGCCGCGAGCGGCGCGCCGTCGCCGGATGGCTGGTTCCAGCGCGACGCGCTGCAGGTGTCCAAGGAGCTGGCGCAGTAGCGCTGGTTGACAGCCCTCCGACCCGACCGGAAACTGATCCCACCATGCCCCCCCTGATCAAGAAGCTGCTCGCCTCGGACCACATCTGGTGGATCGGCCCCGTGGTGGTGGTCGTGCTGCTGGCCGCCGTGGCCGTGATCCTGATGGAGGGCTCGTCGCTGCTGCCGCTGCTGTACTCGGGGACCGGGGGGTAGGTCCACCGTGGACCCGGGCTGCTATGCTGACGGCATGGGAGTACCGGGAGGACGGAGATCGGCGGGCCCCCCGAACAGAGAACGAACGCGCCCGACATGGCTCGATCGCACGGCCGTGCTGATCCTGACGGTGATCACGACGGTCGGAGCGGGCGGCGGCGGCCTGCTCGGTCTGCTGTGGGGGTGGCGGGGGTCTCGCTACACCGCCGCCGGGATGGAGCGCATGATGACAGATACGCCGGAGGCGGCGACCGGTCGCGTGGTGATCGGCGCGGTCATCGGCGCGCTGCTCGGCCTGGTGCTCGCCGTCAAGCTGGCACGGGAAGCCCACACGTACGACCAGGACCGCAAGCGCTGGGGCCGGGACGACTCGGATACCGGGTAGAGGTCAGTTGCAGGAGACGAGACGTGAGAACTCCGTTCTACGCGTGGGCCATCGCAGTAGCCATGGTCGCGGGATCGGCCGCGCTGGCCCAGGACTCGGCCATCGAGGTTCGCGTGCTCGGCCTGCAGACCGACGACGGACACGTGGTCTGTACCCTGTACGAGGACGCGGAGAGCTGGCTGTCGAGCGACACCTACGTCGCGTCCAACCGGGTGAAGCCCGCACACGGCGAGGCCGTCTGCCGCTTTCCCTCGATCCCGGCGGGCACCTACGCCGTGACGTTCATCCACGACACGGACGACAACGGCTCCCTGGAGACGAACTTCCTCGGCATGCCCAAGGAGCCCTGGGGGGTCAGCTGCGATCCACGCCGGCGCATGGGGCCGCCGAGATTCGATGCCTCGTCGTTCGAGCACCCCGGTGGCGAGGTCTGCGTCGCGACCGTGCGGTGAACGGGTGGCCCCCGATCACAACCCCAGCACCTCGTAGGGATCCAACACCTCGGCCACCCCCTCGTCCAGGTGCGTGCGCCAGAAGTGGTGCAGCTGGGCCACGCCCAGGTCGTTGTCCTGGGCGTCCTCGTGGTCGGCGGGCTGCAGCATCTCGTCCTGGTACTTCTCGTCGTACTGGTACAGGACGGCCGTACGACCCTCGAGGTTGGCGGATACCGGCAGGCTGTCGAGCACGGTCAGACCGTACACCTCCTGCAGTAACGGCGGCGCGTGCTCCAGCCCCATCGCGCTGGCCAGGATGCGGTTGCACTCGTTGGGCACGATGCCGTCGTCGATCACCATCGTCACCAGCACGTCGCGCTCACCGGTCAGCACCTGCGTCGCCCAGTTGGCTGCGTCGCCGCGCTCGATGGTGGCCTGCAGGTAGGGGAAGAACCGCGCCACGTCGCCCTCGGCCGTGCCTTCCGGAGACATCACCGCGATCAACGCCGCGAAGATCTCGCCGCGGTAGACGATGTCCGACACCCGTCCGCCGGGCACGCTGAGCTCGGCCGCGGGCAGGTCGTCGTCGAGGGCCAGCAGCTGGGGACCCATGATCCCGCCTAGCGAGTGTCCCGAGTAGAACACGCGCGTGCCGTCGAGGTCGGCGGCGCCGTCGCCGTCGATGTCCACGCCGGCCCGGATCGTGGCGATCAGCTGCAGCTTGTCCCACGCGGCCTGGCGCCAGTGGTCGCGCAGCCGCAGCATGTCGAAGCTGCCCTCCAGGCCGAGGCCGAAGAACTCGAAGATCCATAGCAGCTCGTACATGTCGGGGTTGGTCGGGTGATCGTTGTGCGACGGCGCGTCCATGGAGAGCACGGCCAGGCCCAGGTCGGCCACGTCGCGGGCGAAGCCGTGGCCCTCGCCGCGGGTGCCGCCGAGGCCGTGGCCGTAGACGATCACCGGGTAGGGGCCGTCCGCGGGCGGGCCGGGCAGGTACAGGTCGACCGGGATGTCATAGCGCTGCTCGGCGACGGGCGTGGCCCCGGGCTCGAGCGAGAAGTGCTGGTCCTCGCCGAGGAAGTCGTCGGCCGTGAGCACGCCGTCGCACAGGTACACCGTGCTGACCAGGGGGCAGGCCGGATCCACGGTCAGCGCCGGGGTCGCGGCAGCCAGCACCGCGGCCACGGCCAGGTCCTCGTCGAACAGCGACTGGGTGGTGAAGACCGTGGCCGCGCACGGGGCGTCGGGCTCGGCGTCGATCGCGGCGAGCAGGTCGGCGTAGCGGCCGTGCAACCGGGTGAAGCGCGGCTCCTCGGCCGCGCCGTGCAGCAGGACGTGCAGGTCCGGGGCAGCCCACACCGGATCGCCGGCCATGTCGAGCAGGCCCGTGACGGCCACGCCGTAGCGGGTGGCAGGACGCAGCGGGACCTCGGGGATCAGGATCAGGGTGGCGCCCTCGTCCGTGCTCTCGACCACGAACGGCACCTCCTCGGCCGAGGCGTCGAGGGCGACGAAGCGGATCGTGGCCGCGGCCGGATCCACGGCAGCGGTGAAGCGCAGGATCACGCCCGCGGTGGTGCCGAAGCCGTCGAGCTCGACCAGGGCCTCGAACAGGCCGAAGTCCGAGGGGATGGTGGCGCGGAAGGCGGCCTCGACCTCGTCGTCGAAGGCCACCCGCAGGCCGGTGGCGGTGCTCGCGTCGTCCTCGGTGTGCAGGTCGTCGGGGAAGGTGGTGGGGGCCCCGGTGGTGTCGTACCAGCCGGCCGTGGCGCCGTCGGGGACCTCGTAGGGATCGGGGTCCTCGACCGGATCGTCCGGGATCTCCTCCTCGCAGCCGCAGCACAGCAACAGCAGCACGACCATCATCCAGCGCATGGGTCCCTCCGGGCGCATCCATCGTAGCGCAGGGCCCCGGATTGCGATAAGAGAACCCCTCCCGGAGGTATGCATGACTCGCAACGCGTTCGCCCTGTGCCTCACCACCGCCCTGCTCGTCGCCGCCTTGCCGGCCCACGCCGGGCGATCGGGCTGGAACTACCCCGACACCCGCACCGTGGACCACGTGGACGAGTACCACGGCATCGAGGTGGCGGATCCGTATCGCTGGCTGGAGGACGACGTGCGCGAGTCCTCCGAGGTGGCGGCCTGGGTGGCGGCCCAGAACAAGGTGACCAACAAGTACCTCAAGGGGATCCGGGAGCGGAAGGCGATCCGCGAGCGCATGGAGACCCTGTGGAACTACGAGAAGTACTCCTCGCCGGCGCGGCGCGGCGACACGTACTTCTACTCCCACAACACCGGACTACAGGCCCAGAACGTGCTGTTCGCGGTCGACAGCCTCGACGGGGAGCCGCGGGTCGTGCTCGATCCCAACACCTGGTCCGAGGACGGCACCGTGGCCCTGCGCGGCTGGACCGTGTCCGACGACGGCCGCTACCTGGCGTACGGGCGTTCCTCGGCGGGGTCCGACTGGAGCGAGTGGCTGCTGCTGAACCTGGAGACCGGCGAGGCCATGCCGGACCACCTCCGCTGGCTCAAGTGGGGCGGCGTGTCCTGGACCCGGGACGGCCAGGGGTTCTTCTACTCGCGGTTCCCCGAGCCCGAGGAGGGCCAGGAGTTCCAGGCGCTGAACCTGAACCACGCCATCTACTACCACCGGGTGGGCACGGACCAGGCCCAGGACGTGCTGGTGTTCCACCGGCCCGACGAGCCGGAGTGGGGCTTCTGGGGCGGCGTCACCGAGGACGACCGCTACCTGGTGATCACGGCCCAGACCGGCACGGACGACCGCTTTCGCATCTTCTACCGGGACCTGGCCGAGCCCTACGGCATGCCCGTGGCCCTGATCGACAACTTCGAGAACGAGTACTCGTTCCTGGGCAACGACGGGCCGGTGTTCTACTTCAAGACCGACCTCGACGCGCCCCGGGGCCGGGTGATCGCCATCGACACCCGTGACCCGGAGCCGGCGAACTTCCGCGAGATCATCCCGCAGACGGAGTGGGTGCTGCAGGGCGTGGACCTGGTCGGCAACATGTTCGTGTGCACGTACCTCAAGGACGTGGTGACGTACGTGCGCATGTTCGACGTGGCCGGCAGCCACGTGCGCGACGTGGAGTTCCCGGGCATCGGCGCGGCGTGGGGCTTCGGCGGCAGGCGCACCGACACCGAGGTGTTCTACCGCTTCTCCAGCTTTGCCACGCCGCCCAGCATCTACCGCTACGACCTGATCACCGGCGAGAGCACGCTGTGGAAGGCCGCCGAGGTGGACATCGACCCGGAGGCCTACGAGGTCAAGCAGGTGTTCTACGAGAGCGCGGACAGCACGCGCGTGCCGATGTTCATCGTGTACCGCAAGGGCCTGGAGCTCGACGGCGACAACCCGGTGCTGCTGTACGGCTACGGCGGGTTCTCCATCTCGCTGGCGCCGCGCTTCAGCATCACCCGCATGGCCTGGATCGAGATGGGCGGGGTGTACGCCGTGGCCAACCTGCGCGGGGGAGGGGAGTACGGCGAGGAGTGGCACCAGGGGGGCACCAAGCTCGACAAGCAGAACGTGTTCGACGACTTCTTTGCCGCGGCCGAGTACCTGATCGACGAGGGCTACACGCGGCCCGAGCGGCTCGGCATCCTCGGCGGCTCCAACGGTGGCCTGCTGGTGGGCGCGGCCATCACCCAGCGGCCGGAGCTGTTCGGCGCGGCCATCCCGGCCGTGGGCGTAATGGACATGCTGCGCTTCCACCAGTTCACGGCCGGCCGCTACTGGGTCGACGACTACGGCAGCGCCGACGATCCCGAGGAGTTCCAGGCCCTGCTGGCCTACTCGCCCTACCACAACGTGCGCGAGGGCACGTCCTTCCCGCCCACGCTGGTCGCCACCGCGGACACCGACGACCGCGTCGTGCCCGGCCACTCGTTCAAGTTCACGGCCGCGGCCCAGGCGGCCCAGGCCGGCGACGCCCCGGTCCTGATCCGCATCCAGACCCGCGCCGGCCACGGCGGCGGCATGCCCACCGAGATGGTGATCGACGAGTACGCCGACATGTGGGCCTTCCTCGTGGACCAGCTCGACGTCGAGCTGCCCGAGGACTACTGAGTCCGAACGGACGTTCTGACGAACACGCGCGTCGCCCCGTTCGTAGTCTCGACCAACGAAGAAAGAGGGATCTCTTTCCCATGAAAGATCCGGGTCCGCGACCCCGATCGCAGCACGTCTCCCAATCGCTTCCTCGATGATTCCACCCCCCGCTGCGGATTCGATCTTTTTGAAAGAAGAAATGCGCTCAACTACCCATGGATATTGCCGGTTTCCGCCTCCCCGAACTCACTCGCGATCGCTCGTTGACGGTCCGGAACCAGCGGCCTAGATTGCTTCTCGAAGGTTGATGCTCTTTCACAGGTTGAAACGAGTCCTCGTGGCTGGCACGGCAGTCGCGGCAAGCGGGAAGTGC
>CAZXHG010000134.1:0-28012 GCA_964639985.1 uncultured Rickettsiales bacterium | reverse complement strand
GGGCATCTCTAGTTGGCGCCGACAGCGGACTGTACTATGTCAAATATTGCGGACGGATCTACACGGTTCCGGACTCCACGGAGAAAATGATCCCTGGCGACGTTTTGAAATCAATGGCTGGTGGGGCAAATATCCTCCTCTCGTGGTTGGTTGCCAGCTGCTTGGTGCTTGTCAGTCTTGCGGTGATATGCAGTCGTTATAGGCATTTCATTCTCTACTCCGGTAGTGGTGTGGCGTTCAAACGCATTCGCTCCTTGAGATTCTTGCTGATGATCGCGTCTGCCGTTGCCAGCGCAATACCAGTGGCCCTTGTTGGCGGACTAGTGTCCAGCCTGGGTCTGCCGTTTTCGGACGGAGACGGGCCGTTGTCGGTTGCTGCAGCTGAATCGCTGATCCTCGCACGACAGCGTACCGTAGTCGTGCTGGGTCCGTGGTTGGCGTGTATCGGTGTGACGTTGGCGTATGCGACGAAGGCCATAGATGTCCTGTTCGACGAGGACGAGTTACGGAAGATGGAGATGGAGATCAGGGCCGCCGCGCGAGCTGGTGTTGATGCTGCCACCCCAGGAGAGGAGATGGCGTCCCAACTCGGGTATGGACTAGACCTCCGCGAGACACTCGCCACCGTGGCAAAGGCCGACTCGCCCATGGTATCGCAGCTGCTAGAGTTGGGTGTGCGGCCGGCTGTGTTCGAAATCGGGACTATGGAAGGCAAAGAGCTCGAAGCCGAGGATATCAGCACGAACAACTCAATTCAGAACGCCAGATTGAAGTTGCTGCTCGGCCTTGGATTACTCAGCGTTCGCGGTGACAGGTTGGTTCCAACAGTCAAGGGAAGGGAGGTCCTTGAACTGCCCGCACTACTCTTTATCTCGAAAGCTCCAAGATGGATAGAGGTATCCTTTGCACGAGCGGAGAGCGCGATTTATAGCCGTCGGCCCGCGGATTGTTTCAGGATTTGTGCCGTAGATATCCTCGAGACCTACCTGAAGGTGCTGATTCGGGAAGGTGGTGTGCCGACGCAGACGCCCGTTGCCGAGGGAGAAGGTGCGAGGAGCCGGCCTGTGGAGAAAATGACTCTCGGTCAGCTAGGTCAGGAGTTCTTTCGGGTGATGAGCTCCAAGAGAGGGGTGCGGAAGCAGGATCTGAAACAGGCCAGGTCTGTACTCGATGCCTGTGTAGGAATTCGCAACCAGTATTTTCACGCGAACGCAGTCCAGAGTGAAAAAGTGGCCGAGGGCCACGGTCTGGAGGATGCGTTCAGCTTCCTGCAGTTGACACGCGTTTTCGTCAACGTCGTGGCGTCGCGGTTTGGTTCAGGGGGCTGAGCATGACCATGGACACCCAGGCCATCCAGCAGGAGATCGATGTGTTCCGAAGGAGAAGACTCGAGGTCCTAATGGAGACGGCTCACGAGCAGTACGCGGAGGAGCGGAAGCTCATCACCCGATACCGCAAGCGAGAACTGTTCGGCCTCCTGCAGAACGCCGTGGACCGCGCTGACCATCACGTGGTGGTGATGTTTGACGCGGAGCAAGGCCATTTCGTAGTGGCCAACGATGCTCGACCGGTGTCCATCGATCCTGCGCCGGGGCGGCCGCCGCGCATCGACGTCGAAGGTCTGTGCTCCGTCAACACCAGCCGCAAGGAGGCCAGGGAGGCCATCGGCAACAAGGGCCTGGGTTTCAAAATCGGTCTTTGGAGATGCCCGTTGCGTGGAGTTGAGCAGGCACTCAACCACGGTGTGGCCCCGATCTCCCTCGGCGACGTTCGGCAGGCGGCATTCAAGGCGTTGGGGCTGAACTGACATGGCACTGGCACTGGTGAGCTGTCGGCCTGTCTCGACAGACTATTTGGAGTTGCTGCAGCGAGATCTCGACCAGGCCCTACTCATCCGGTTCGCAGTTGCGTACGTATCGGAGGCGGGTATCCAGGTCGGCGGCGAAGACCGCCTGCTCGCAGCGCTCGAGCATCCCAAGTCATTCGGTATCGCGACGATGGACTGTGGATGCGGCTTCTGGCCATTCCTCAAGCTGCAGGCAAAGCTCGACCAGGAAGACCCCAAGCTGAAGTACTTCTTCGATCCCAAGCTGCGCAAGGACCGCAACGAGCAGTCGGCTCCAGCTTCCCTGATGCATACCAAGATGGTCTACCTCGTCCGTAGGGACAACAAGGCTGTCGTCTACATCGGCTCCCATAACTGGAGCAAGCGTGCCCTGGGACCGAAGAGCCGTCCGAGAAACGCTGAAGCGTCGCTTAGGATCGAGCTGCCGGCTACCCCTGGAGACCTCGATGGGACGGGTACCGGCCTCGGCCCTGACGTCAATCGGCATCTGACCGAGATCAACTGGTGGAAGCTGTCACTGCCTGCAATCCCGGACAACGAACCCAAGTTCATGGAGTGGTCCGAGAATGCCTGCGGTGGCAACTCCGCGGACGCGCTCGAGGATTATTCTCTCGTCCTCTGCGTGGCCCAGCAGGAGTCGATGGCGAACCAGGCCTCGATCTGGCGGAAATTCAGGGATCTTGGTCATGGCATCTATCTTCAGATCCTCAGGGAAGACGATGGGCCACCGGTGTGGAGCCAGAGCGAGCGCATCGCCGTGCTGGTCTGGCCGTCGCTCACAGCCATGAAGACCTCGAAGCTCCCCCTGTTGTTGCTCTGCCAATCCACGAATCGGTTTGCGGGGCCAGAGTCGGAGATCGCAGGTACCAGCCAGGGAGATTTCCAAGGATTCCGCGCCGTGCTCTGGGATCCGAAACAGCACGCGGCTCTTGCGAAGAACAAGGACCTTCCCGATGCGCTCTCCGCGACCGCCCGATCCGGCCGGAAGATCGAGTACTTCTCGTTCGACCTTCGCCCCGGTCCAACGGTGGTGTCACAGGTCGATCAGAGCGTGGTGCCTCGCTACCGTCACTACCTCCAGGTTCAAGAGTTGATACTGCCCGATTGGCTGGCGTCCGAACGTCCAGCGGACGTCGAGATCGAAATCCAGGAAGGCGAAACCCCACGACGGAGAGAAAGGGTCTGGCGACCTGGGCAAGTCGGATTCTCCAGCAGTCGTCAGGTCCGCATGAAGAAGAGCCCCGGCTACCGCGTCGATCGCGACCAGCATCTGGCCATGGAGGAGTGCCTTCGGGACGTCTTCAAAGTACAGCCGACATGCGCCCATCTACGACCCTACAGCGACCCGGAAGACGAGTGCGTCGGCCTCCGCCTTGCCAGTCATCCTGTCCACGAAGCCCTCATCGACGACGAGGCAGCCGTCGGCCGGGCGGATCGGTATCGAAGCCTGAGGCGTGGCTCGGTCGTGCCGGCAGTCGCAGCGCAAGGAGGAGGCGCGGTGAGCAAGAAGCTGGCCCTCCTCGAGCGGGTGAGCACCGCATACGCGGAGAGCCTCGAAAAAATCCTCACGCAACTGGAGGACGAAATCCAACCGCCGTAGTCCACCTGGACGAAGCGGATGGAGCGCCGACACGATGGCAGCCAGGAGGGGCTCGATATCGCCGATGTCACTAAAGTCCGCCGAACCACGGTCACTCGACGTCCTCGTTGGGGAAGCCATCGACGCGTTCTCCCGATCGGGATCCGTCGAGAACTACTTCCGCGGTGACATCGACGAATTGACCGAGCGCCAGCGCCAATGGAGCGCCGCTCGATCCCGCGTGGGCCTGATAGGCATCACCAGCGCGGGCAAGTCGACTCTGATCAACGCCATGTTTGGTGAGCCGCTTCTCCCGTGCGGTGTCCCTCCAAGCTCCAACTGCCTGGTTGTCTGCCGTCGAGGCGCGCGAACCGAGGCGACCCTGCACTTCGAAGAGGCAGACCCGGAAAGCATCACCAGCGGCATCAGCGAGCAGCTCCAATGCGTTGCCGACGAGCGGTTCAATCCACGCAATGAGCTGGACGTGAAACAGGTGGATCTCGAAAGCCCTGCGTTCATGCTCGATCCCGGTATCACGCTGGTGGATACCCCTGGACTGGACGCCCACGGCCTGGATCATCACGAAGCGCTGACCATGAAGCTGTTCCTGCCGACCGTGGACATGGTCGTCTTTGCCACAACGGCCAAGGCCAACTCCGACGCTCAGATCAAGCAGCGCATGGACAGGATCGTTGCTGAAGGCAAACCCGTGTTGATGGTGCAGACCATGATCGACTCGGTCGAGCCCAAGCTCGGGTTCGGCGGTGAGGTTGTCGAGGACAAGGCCGAGGTTGCGGCCAAACACCGCTTGCGGCTGGAGAAGCTTGTTTCGGACTACGTGTCCGAGTCAGGCGAGGCGCCCGAGGTGTACCAGGTGTCTGCGCACCATGCCCTGAAGGGGCGATTGGACGAGTCGGGACTCCCAGAGCTCAGCAAGGGGATCGGGGAGCGCCTGGAGCGCCTGAAACCCGCCATCGATCTGGGACGCCGACGGCAGCTGAGGGATGTGCTCACCCGGGTTCTGGGGAGCCAGAAGGAGCTCGTAGACCCCTCGCAAACCGCCGCAGCGCTGGATGAAGAGTCAGAGAAACTCGCGGAGATCGGCCCCCGCCTCAACCGACTCGCGCAGGATGTCGACGGCCAGCTGGGGGGCCATACTGTGGCCACCCGCAACTGGGCGCAGAACTTCGCCCGCAAGCTCCAGGGGATCAACAACAAGAGCGTCGCAGGAGTCCAGAACCTGCAACTGGAATTGCAGCAGTGGCAGCGAGCTGTCCCAGCCTCGTTTGAGGAAGTGCTGGACGACGCGAGAGCCCGCATCGAGTCGATCGCGAGCGAGTTGGACATGAGGCCAGAGGACTACACCCTCTCCAAAGCGAAACCACGGCATCAGAAGAGAGCGGTGAAGGCCCGGACGAACACGCGGAGGTGGACCGAGAGAAAGAAGAAGCCAGGTGTCGGGGCTTTCTTCAGGCGGCTGCTAGGAATGAAGAGCGGCCACGATGTCGAGCACCATGTGGAGAAGACCGTCGACGCGGCGTTGTTTCGGGAGCACGCCAGGGAGGCAACTCTCTACGAGGCCGAGTGGGCAGAGCTCGCGTCGCAGGCGATTGCCGCGTCGGTGGACTCCGCAGTTGAACGGGTGTGTGACAGGCTCCGTGGACGGCTGGAAGCTCTGGAGGCGAAGAGAGACAGCGTGATCGAGGCGCGGGAGCGGGTCGATGTAATCCAACGTATCGGTGACCTGGTTTCCGAGGTGCAGGAGAGCATCTCGAGCGCTGAGCCAGACCGGTCATCTACGGCTGCGGGGTACTCGCCTGGGCTGGATGGGTGGGCTTACGTGTCCGTACCCGCACATGTCCCGTTGCTGCTCGGGCTTGGTCATCGAATACGAGCCAGGGGTTTTGCCCAAGCGAGGGAGACGGTCTTGCGGCGAGGCGGCGGTCGGCCGCGGCGTGTGGTGGTCTGGAGCTGGGACGCGGACAGTCTGGACAGGTTCGTGACCCGCTTCTGGGAGGGTGTGGTTCCGACGGACGTACGGCCGGAGAATGGGGCCGTCACGGTCCAGAACAGGGGTGGGATCGATGAACTGACGTTGGTGGACGAGTCCGCCAACGATGTACGGGCGATCCCCCGGTGGTCGCGCGCCGCCTCTGCGCGAGCCCCTGAATCGATGTTCGTGATGCTGGATGTCGTGCAGTCCGGCGCCACGCGAAGCGAGCTGGAACGCTCGGCGCTCCACCAGCGGATCACGGCGAAGACCCGCGTCGTGATCGTCGTGCAGAGCATCCAGGCTCTGCTCAATACGGAGACATTGGCCGAAGGACTGCGAGAGGCCGTGGACATGACCAGGATGCTCGGTGGCAGATGTACCGGTATGCTCGTGAACGATCCGCGGCTCTCCTACACGGTGCTCGGCGATCGGCTCTTGCGTGAAGGTGGGCAGCTCCGGACTCAGGCAGACGAGATGGAGTGGAAGCAGGCGATCGACGGCCTGGTGCCGGCGGGCGGCGAGGTGTCCAGGCAACTTGCGCGAGCGCTGACCGGTTGGGTCCGGCTCAACCGAGCGGTCGATGACTTGGCCGGAATGGGGAGGTAGGCGCGATGATCGAAGATGTACGACTCGCTGTGGACGAGGAGACGCAGGCTGTTGTCGAATCGATCGTGAGGTCGATCGGTTACTCCATCCGGGACGCCATCTCCGAATCCGTGTCGGAAGCCATCGAAAACGCGTTGGAAGACGGCTCCGGGGTCGACGTCGACAGTGTTGTTGAATCGCTCGAGAAGCTGCGGGCCGAGCTAGCCGGCCTGGCGCAGGCCGAAGCACTGGAGGGCATCGTCGATCACCTGGAGTCCGCCAACGACGGGCTGGCAACGCGGGAGGATGTCGACACGCTCAAGACGACGTTGGCTGGCGATCTAGCAGCGTTCGACTCGAAGTTCGATACCGAAACCGACAAGAGCCAGGCTGCCGCCTTGGACGCCATCAACGCGCTGGCGGGCGGCTTATCTGAAATCAAGACCTGCATCGGAGATCAGGATTCACGTCTGGTCCAGCAGGACACCGTGCTCGACGCGCTGACCGGACAGCTCGCCGCTGGCGCGGAAACGAGCGAGGCCATCACATCAAAGCTGCAGTCCATGGAACAGCACGCGAGGACCAGGGCTTCTTCGGAGAGCGTCTACGGGATCAAGCGCCAGCTCACGATCCTGCGAGACCGGGTTGATAGCCGTGCCGGGTTGGCGGACATCGAGTCGCTGGGGGCTTCCCTGGAGGCGGTCGAAGGCCGAGTGCCAACGCTTGCTCGCAGCGAAGATCTGGAAGAACTGGACCGAAAACTCACCGCGATCGCCGGCGAGATGGCTGGTGCGGATGGGCTGACGGCCACGAAAGACGAGTTGTTGGAGCGCATCTCGGCGCTTGAACGCCTGGTTCGCGAGGAACGCGACTCTGCCGTTGACCAGGTCGAACAGCAGCTCGTGAATCTCGGCTCCCGCGTCGACAGCCGCGCAGATGCGGCGGATGTGGTGGCGCTGGGAGCTTCCCTCGAGGCCGTCGAACGCCGACTACCAACGCTCGCCAGCGGCGACGCCTTGGGCGATGTGGGTCGCAAACTCAACGTAGCTATCGACAAGATGGCCGGAGGGGCTGAACTGGAGGCAGCGAGAGGCGCGCTGTCGGAACGCCTTTCGGCGTTGGAGACAGGAATCAGCAAGGAACTGGCCGAGGTTACGGTGACCTGCTTGGCGTCCATCGACCCTGTCCGGCGGTCGGTGGACGCAGTCCGGGACACCTTGTCGCAGCATGATCAGCAGCTTCAACAGCAGACGAAGACCATGAATGAGATGCTCGAACTGATTCGTGCGCAGCAGGATCGCCTCGCAGAGCAGCAGACCGCTCTGGTCCACCTGGGCCGACCCTGGTACCGACGGATCTTGGGAGGGTGAAGTGGAAGCGATGGTGTTCCGAGATGTGCTCGACGATCTGTTGACCAACGCTGAACTGGCCGCATTGATCGACCGCTATGGCTGTGCTGACGATGTCGATGAGGCCTTTCGCACCGCCGGACGCTACCAAGAGCTTCGAAAACACCTCGGCGCGAAGCGTTTTGTTTTGCCTGTCGCCGGCGTGCAGGGGTGCGGTAAGAGCACGCTGCTGAACGCGGTGTTGTTTGGCGCGCCCGTCCTCCCGATCGATGCCGATGAGACGACGTGTGTCCCGGCAGAGGTGCGGTTCTCCTCGCGGCCCGACGGCACGGCAGAGGTCCGGTTCAAGGACGGTCGACGAGTGCAGGTGCCCGCGCGCGAGGACGCGCTCGTGGCGTTCCTGCACAACGAACACAATCCGGGTAACGAGCTCGGTGTGGACCGTGTTGTCCTGACCTCGGATCGGTCGATGCTTGAACAGGGCATGGTGCTGGTGGACCTGCCGGGCATGGGAAGTCTGACCCCGGCCAACCTCGAGACCACGAAGACCTATCTGCGTGAATCCGTGGGCGTCGTGTTTCTCTTGCGTACCGTCCCACCGCTCACGCGGTCGGAGTCGCTCTTCGTGGCGGCGAACTGGATACGCCTGCCCCTTGCGCTGTTCCTTCAGAATCGGTGGTCGGACGAGACCGAAGCTGAGGCCCGCAGCGGCCGCGAGTACAACACCGACCGGCTCCGGGAGATCGCTCGACAGTACCGGATCGACCTAGACGGGGAGGTCGGGATACAGGTGGTCAATGTATACGCGGCGTGGCGAGCGGCGCTGCAGGAAGATGCCGTTGCGATGGCCAGCACCGGTCTGGACGATGTCGCCACGGCGCTGGAGGAACTCGGGGCGAGCTGGCCGCAGATGCTGGAGCAGTCCATTGCAACGGCCATCACGGCGGACATCGAAGCGACGACTTCGATCATCGCGAAACTCATAGCTGATCTCGAAACCGATGCGGCGACCTTCGAGAAGCGCATACAGGCGGAGTCGTCGCGCTTCGCCGGATACCTCGCTGACATCGAAGACAAACGGCGAAAGGCGAGCGAACGCATCCAGCGGTTCGAGATGGAGAACCTGGCCCGGCTGAATTCGTGGCGCAAGAGTACGAGGTCGGCCCTTCGCAACGTCATGCGCACCAAGATGCGCGCGGGCATCGTGGACGGGCCTCAGCTGGCCAGGGCCCTGAAGGACGAGCAAGAGGACCCCCTGGAAGAGGTTTTCGGGGAGTTTCAGGAGGAGTGTCTTCTGCTCGTGGACAAGCTGCAGGAAAGCTACGACGACGTGGATGCCTGGAATGCGGTGCGGCGCGACACCACCCAGTCCGTCAACCGAAAGAAGCGCACCAAGCTCGAAGCCCTGCTGCCTGCCGTTGGTGGTGCAGGGATCGCGGTCGGGGCGGGGTATGGAGGGGGCGTGCTCGGTGCGAAGGTCGGCGCGTCCGTCGGGTTCATCGGCGGTCCGGCGGGAAGCGTGATCGGTGGCATCGTCGGCGGTGTGCTGGGCGGCGTCCTCGGTGGGTTCCTGGGCCGCAAGGCGAAGCAGGGGATCACAGGAGTACGCGCGGGAAATGCAGAGCCTCTGATTGACAAGGCGATCGATGAATTCGTGCGTGGCACCAAGGCGGACCTCAAGCAGCAGGCGAGTGATCTCCGCGAGCACCTGGAGCAGGGGCTGTCCACGTGGCAGGCCGCCCAGGAAGAACGCTATCGGAGAGAGCGAGACCAGCGCACGAACTCGATGGCCGTGGGTATCGAGGGAAAGGCGGAGGCGGTCCGGGCTCTTCGAGCGGACAGCGATCGTCTGCTCCACTACCGGGAAGTGCTGGGGTGAGACCATGACTGAGGTGCTATCTGACGTACATGCCGCGATCGCCACAGACCTGTGCGACCTTTTGGAGGTCGTTGGCCTCGACGACGTGCTGGTCGCTGCGCGGCTGCTCTCGATCCGCGTGCGGCAACCCCGGAGCTACGTCACGCTGGTCGGCGAGACGAGCACGGGCAAGTCCACACTGGCCAACGGCCTGCTGGCCGACCCTGTTTTGCCGGCGTTTGCGAGCCCGACCACGGCTGCCGTGACGCACGTCGCGCTTCGCGACGGACAGCCCACTCGGTTCACCGCTATCTACCGCGACGCGACCCAGCAGGAGATCGATCGCGACGTGTTCCTGCAACAGAGCGAAGAGCCCATCGATGTGTTGTTGAGGCTGCAGGTGACCAGCAGTCCTTCGTCCGAGGGATTCGATGGGCTTCAGGTCTTCGATACGCCCGGGTACAACGCGGTGATGGTTCGTCACGAGGAGGTGCTCCGACAGTTCCTCCCCAGCAGTGACCTGGTGGTGTTCGTCGCTGGCTACCGGACCGGCTTTGGCCAGGAGGACCAGGACCTGCTGGAGGTCGTGCAGTCTTCTCTCGAGGACGATCCCGAAATCCCCATTGTCCTGGTCGTGAACCGAGCTCCGCTGGGAACCACCGCGGATTCGAAGCGGGTGAGCGAGATCCATGACAACGCGGTGGATTGCTTGCAGCGAGAACCGCGGATGCACATCGTCTTCAGCACGACAGCCACGGCCGAAGATGAGCCCGTGCCCGATATCTCACCACCCCCGGATACCGAGGCGATGTGGCGGGATGTGAAGGAGATCGTCATTGCCCCTGAGCGGCAGGCGGTGGTCGCGCAGAAGCTCGAACAGATGCTCCGCCAGCTCCTCCAGGAAACGGATGATGCGCTTGAACGTCGACAGCTGCGGGCGGAGGCCAGCGAGTCCGAGACCGAGGAGATCCGTCAGCAACTGGAAATGGTGAGCGAGGCGCGCGATCAGTCCATGGAGGCCGTGACCCGTTCGACCGAGCGGCTGTCCGCGCGGGTCGAGCCCGCGATGCGTCGTGGTGCCGAGCAAATGCTCTCCCGTCTGATCAAGGAGGTCGACGATTCCAACAAGTGGCTCGAAAAGGAGGGCTGCGCGGCGTGGCTGACGGAACACGCGATGCCCTTCGAGGCCAAGCGAGCAGCCAGGATCGTGGAAGGCCTGATCGATGAGGAGTTGCAGCGGCTGGACAGGGAACTGGAGGACATCGCCAACACGACCGTCGAGCGCCTCGAACGGAGCGTGGAAGTGCGTTCGGACGCGGCAAAGCGGTTTGCGATCAACCTCGGTCGAGCCATCGTCCAGCGTGTCGGCGGTGCCGCCATCAGCAGCGCGCTCAAGGGCCTTGGGGGGGTCGGGGGCATGGCCGCAGGAACGGGCAACCTGGTGAAGATGGTGGTCAGCCGGGCGGGCCGCCTGTTCGGCAAGACGTTCAGCCGGGAGGTTTACAACCAGATCGGTCGTACGTTCACCAAGCGCGCGGTCCAGAGACTGGCTGGCGCATTGCAGATCGTGATCGAGGTCGTCGTGTACGTCGTCGACTCCAAGAGATGGCAGACAAAGATGAAGAAGGAACTGGAAAAGGCAGTCGAGGACTGGCGGGATGAAGTGCTCAAGGATCTGCGGTCGAAGACGATCGTGAAGATCGAGGACGCCAACAGGAAACTCGTCCGGTCGATCTACGACGATCTTCTGGACGAGACCAGAGCGCAGGAGGTCAAGGGGCGTGCGCGTGCTGCGGCCGACCTGGAGGCGGTGGCTGACCAGAGGTCCCGCATTGCCCAACTCATGACCCAGCTGGAGAACGCCGCGATTTCCGGGCCAAACGCCGAGGAGGCACCATGAGCAAGCGAGATGACGAATTCGACCTTCCGACCGTGTCCAAACCCCGACTGCCGATGAGGAAGGAGCCTGCAGCCACGCTCTATTCCGATAACGCACAGGTCGAGTTGAGCGAAGCGCAGGTCGGGCAGGTGATCGATGGAGGCATCAAGATCGCCGGCGATGTGCTGGCGATCGGCAAGGGCATCGTCGAGATCGCGAACATCCGGGAGAAATCCAAGGCAGCCGTGGCCGAAATCGATGCGAAGACCCGGCAGATCGTGTCCATGATGGAGAAGCACATCGAGGCCATGCAGGTCGAGCACGAGGATTTGAAGACTCGAGGGGATATCGCTCTGGGGCTCGTCAGCAAGCTGACAGTGACGATCTCCATGATCCCGGAGGCGGACGCCGAATCCAGACGCGCAGCCATCGAGATGATCGAGGGTCTCGCCGACAAGACATTCCAGAAACGCTAGGTCGTCCCCGAATGCTCAGCGCCGATGATGCAGGAGGACTGGCGGCGGATCTTCTTCGCTTGTTGAAAGACAAGGAGATCGCAGAGGCCGTCGAACGTGTCGAGCAAGCCCGGTTGGCCCAGGCTCACACGAGCTACGCCAAGCGTTCAGAGGGCGTCGTAGCGATCACGAAGACGATGGTCGTCCTGAAGCGACAGCGTGAACAGGTATGGCGTGTCGTGGAGGATCTGCCGGACGATGTCCGGTTCGATGCGGAGCACAGCCTGTTGCCGCTTGTGCAGGAGGTGTTCGATCTGGAGATCGCCCGACTGCGGGCGGCGAAGCGGAGGTTGTCCCGGCGGAGGTGAACCTCTGTTGTGGTCAAACCGAAGGCACGTTCCCCCGCATCTTCGCAATCTCATAGACCGACCTCGCTGTGGTCTTCGCCTTGGCCAGGGATGGCCTCAAATCCTTGATGTTCCCTTTTCTACGCAGAATCTCGAAACCGTAGCGCTTGCACTTGCCTGGGGGTGAATTCCCCAACGTCGCGAATCGGGCCACGTGCTCGCGAACGTGGTTCACATCATCCGCCCAGTAGCGCTTGGCATGCTGACTTTGTGCATCACAGAAGACCTCGATTCGGACCTGGTTGTGGGTCACCCGCGCCACGCAGATGTTCAGCCGGCCCTTCAGACGTTCATCCGATTCACCGGTCGCTGCTTCCCCCTCCCTGAGGACCTTGAAGCACCTGCCACCGCTCTCGGCGTGGACGAATCCGATCCGGCCGCTAAACAGCCTGCGAAGTTCCTTCACGAAGCACTCGAAGATCTCCTGGTCGGCAGAGGTCACATAGGCGCCAAGTCGACCGTCGAACCCCTTGGGCGCCGCTTCGGAGAAGGTCCGGTCCTGTCCGGGCTCTTTCTGCTTGGCAATTCGTGTTCCAGCGGCCGCGCAGGGATTCTGTCGATGTTGTCGACCTTGCCGGCTACCTGTGTCCTTCCACCAACGCCGTACCTTGGTCTCGGCGAGCGCCTCAATCCACTCATCGATGGACTGCCACTCCTGGTTCGCAGTCCACTTGTCTAGAGCAACCCGTAGCTGCTGGACCTCTCTTGACGTTCGCAGTTCAGCCAGTAGCTCCACATTCCCTTCTCGCCCAGATGACCACCCTGCCATCGTCAGATTGGCCGACCCGATGAAGGCTCGCTTGTCGTCAGCCATGTAGCACTTGGCGTGGAAATCGACGAGGTCATAGCAGCGTACGGAAGCCGTCTGTTGAAGTTCGTCCAGGGCGTGGGCGAGGACATGTGGCGCCTCGTGAAGGCAAACGCTCAGGTCGGTGATGAGCCAGACCTCTGGCCTGTCCTCCCGCGGAACTGGAGCAAGGGCGCTGGTGACCACCCGGATAGCGCTGGAGTGAAGGTGCGGCGCGCACAGCCGGATTTCGACGGTAGCGGACTCGACGAGAGAGCGCAGGTCTGCGCCACTGGGTTTGCTCAGCGACAATTAATCCTCCCCACTGACGGCAACCATCTCTCCCCATCCTGAGGGGACGTTCAGCGGTGGCTGCTCGCACCCGATACCTCCTTGAGCAAGGAGGCGATCAGGTGCGGACAGTCACGGACGCTCAGGTGAGGAGGTTGTTCGAGGAGATGTCCAAGCACGGGCGGATAGGAAGGGCCTCGATGAAGGCCGGGATGGACCGCAAGACGGGCCGCAAGTACTGGAAGGCGGGGAAGGTGCCGTCCCAGATCCCGATCGAGCACACGTGGCGGACCCGCGAGGACCCATTCGAGGCCGACTGGCCCGATGTCGAGCTCATGCTCGAGGACGCGCCGGAGTTGGAAGCGAAGGCGCTCTTCGAGCATCTGCTGGAGCAGCGGCCCGGCGAGTACCAGCCGGGCCAGGTCCGGACGCTACAGCGGCGGGTGAAGCGGTGGCGTGCCCTGTGTGGGCCGGACAAGGAGGTCTTCTTCCCCCAGGAGCATCGTGCTGGCGAGTCGATGCAGACGGACTTCACGTGGGCCACGGAGCTGGAGATCACGATCGGCGGCGAGCCGTTTCCGCACATGCTGTGTCACCCCGTGCTGCCGTACAGCAACTGGGAGTGGGCGACGGTGTGCCAGTCGGAATCGCTGGCGGCGCTCCGTCGCGGCATCCAAGAGGCCGTGTTCCGGCTGGGCTGCCGTCCGATCTGGCACCAGACGGACAACTCGACCGCTGCGACCCACGATCCACGGCGGAAGAAGAAGCCACCCAAGCCCAAGGAGGGCGAGAGCCACAAGCGGGCCTTCAACGCCGAGTACGCGGCGCTGATGAAGTACCTCGGCATGAAGCCGCGGACGATCCAGTCGGGCAAGAGCAACCAGAACGGTGACTCCGAGGCCCTCCACGGCGTCCTGAAGCGTCGCCTGGAACAGCACCTGCTGCTGCGTGGAAGCCGCGACTTCGAGAGCATCCACGAGTACGAGCTGTGGCTGTGGGACACCCTGGAGAAGGCCAACCAGCTGCGCTCGAAGCGGCTTGCCGAGGAACTGGCGGTGATGCGGCCGCTGCAAGTGAGGCGGCTGCCCGACTACACCGAGGAGCGGGTCGGTGTGAGCCCCTGGAGCACGATCCGGGTGAAGCAAAACACCTACTCGGTGCCGTCGCGGCTGATCGGCGAACGAGTCGCCGTACGGCTGTACGAGGACCGCCTGGAGATCCGGTACGCCGGCCAGGTGCAGCTGTCCGTGGAGCGGCTGCTGGGCCGCAACGGCCACAAGATCAACTACCGCCACGTGATCTGGTCGCTGGTCCGCAAACCCGGGGCCTTCGACCAGTACCGCTACCGCGAGGACCTCTTCCCCACGATCGTCTTCCGTCGAGCCTACGACGTCCTCGCCGAAGCCTGTGAGACGACTCGTCGCACGGACATCGAATACCTGCGCATCCTGCACCTGGCGGCATCGACGATGGAGTCGGAGGTGGAGGCCGCCCTGGAGCTGCTGCTGGACGACGGGATCGTGCCACGGTCGGACCGGGTGAAACCGCTGGTCAGCTCGGATCGACCGACGGTCCCCGACCTCCCCGATCCACAGCCCGATCTGGCGAGCTACGACGAACTCCTGGGCGTGGGAGAGGGGGCGGGCCGATGACCGAGTCGATCACCTCCCCAGAGAGCCTGAGGATGCTCTTCCGTACGCTGAAGCTGCCGTCCTTTGCCGCGCACTACGACGAGGTCGCCCAGCGCGTGGAGAAAGACGGCTGGAGCTTCGTGGACGGCCTGCGCTACCTGGCCGAACAGGAGATCGAGGATCGCCGGCGCCGACGGATCGCGCGCAACCTCAAGCGCTCGAATCTGCCGCACGGCAAGACCCTGGACACCCTGGACCGGAAACAGCTGCCGACCAAGATCCGTCGACAGCTGCCGAGCCTTTGCGGTGGCGGCTTCGTGGAGCACGCCGAGAACGTGCTGGCCTTTGGCCTGCCCGGCCGCGGCAAGACGCACACCTGTAGCGCCATCGGCCACGAGCTCGTGCAGCGCGGCTACACCGTCCTCTTCACGCCGGCGTACCGGCTGGTCCAGCGGATGCTGGTGGCCAAGCGTGAGCTGGAACTCGAGGCCGAGCTCCGCCGCCTCGACCGCTTCGACGTCGTGATCATCGACGACATCGGCTACATCCAGCAGGACCGCGAGGAGATGGAGGTGCTCTTCACTCTCCTGGCCGAGCGGTACGAGCGCCGCAGCGTCATGATCACGTCCAACCTCGTCTTCTCGAAGTGGGACCGCATCTTCAAAGACCCGATGACCACGGCGTGCGCCATCGATCGCGTCGTGCACCACGCCATCATCCTGGAGATGACCGGGCCGAGTCGGCGGGCCGAGGAGGCCCGTGAACGCAACAAGATCCCCAAAGGCGATCCCGATGGAGAGGAGTCGTGATGACGGATCAGGCAGTCACAACTAACGGGCGCCAGCCCCCCGGGGGGCTGCCCTGCGGGCTGTCGGCCGAGACGGCCAAAGTAGTAGCCGACTCCGCTTTCGCGAAGTCGGCAGTCGATTCACTGGTGGGGCTGCGCCCCCCCAAGCCCCCCTGCGGAACTGGGGAGATGTAATTGTCGTCGATGGGGAAATGTAATTGACGCTGAGGACCACTGGGTTCGATGATCCGCATGTTTTTCCTCCCGGGTCTCTTACACTACACGTGATCGACCTTGTGCTCTGCATCGCAACCGGGTCGGATGAAGAAACGACTTGGCCTGGCGACGTCGCGTCTTGCGGGAGACCAGCACGTCTACGGCACTCGCCGCAATCCCCTCAACTCATCAAGCACGCGCCGCGCGTCACCCTCGACATCGGGACCGCCCACACGCCAGGGGGCCACGTGGACGCGGATGTCGGGTTCGTCGTCGCCCTCGTCCGGCAACCAATTCAGCTTGCGTGGCTTGACGACATCCTCGGACAGGTCCGTCCTGTCCGTGGGGTAGACCAGCGCGCTCACAACTGCTCCGGGGCTGCCATTTCCCTCTGCCGCGGCCTTGCGTAGCGACGCGAGATACGCGTAGGAGGTCACCTGGAAGATGTCCTCGTTCCGGAGCTTCAGGTTGAAGCGGACATCGAGCAGCCCATCGCCATCGTCGTCGTCCTCGGCTGCATCGTCGGTCACGGGTTCGGCGGTGGCCACCTCGGGCCTGAACGCGAACTTCCATTTGGTATCGGCGATCAGCGGCAGGAGTTCGTCGTTGCCGGGAAGGTAGATATCGGGAGAGAAGGTCTTCTTGCTCACCACGCCGGTCTGGCCTGACACACGGTCGCCGATGCTGAAGCGCCAATCAGGCTGCTCGAACTGTTCACCGGCGATGTACTCGAATGGCCACGAATGTCGACGCACCACTCGAGCGAACGCGCGCTCGAAGATCGAGTAGGCCGTGTAGGAGAACGAGATGGAGCGATGGTCGCCCGGGTCGTCCCCGAGGCCGGCGTTCTGGATCAACCAGCGCGCCAGAGGCAGCGCGCCGCTGGTCTCGTAGGACTGAAACGTTCCGGGGAATCGGTCGAGGAGCCGCAGCCTCCCCGGTGTCCACGGTTCGAGTGACACGCCAAAGAACGCGTCGTCAAGCTGTTGATACCCCGGCAGCCCGCGGTTCTCCTGCCCGGACAATAGCAGGCGCTTGAGCTTCGAGGCCTTGGAACCGAGCCGGGAAGCTATCCCTCGCACGAGATGCAACGCCCAGCGCAGCGCCTGGTTGTACGGGTTGTCGATCCGGTGTGCCGCGTAGCGGCACGGGATGTGGAGCGGTCGGCCGCTGGCGAGATAGCGCAGATAGGACGGAAGTTCAGGCCTGCCCCGGATCCGGCCGCGTAGCACCTCCCGATGGTTGACGTGGAGTCGCCGAAGGCCGGTGCTGCCCACGTAAGGGGCACCCTCGGCGTCCATCCCCAGCAACTGAGCCAGTGAACGCAGGAAGGCCAGGGCGATGGACACCAGAGGGCAGTCCTCGCCCGCGTCGAGGTCCACGTCCATTTGCGTCGGGACCTCGTTCCATCCCTCGGCCAACGAAATCAGATCCAGCCACCGCGCGTCGGACAGTTTGGGCTTCACGCGGACGACGGTGGACATGTCGTGACCCTGTGTCGACGTCGCGGGCAGATGGACCGGGGCATACCCACAGCATGTTCCCGGGGATACCCTGACCTCGAATCGTTCCTCGCTGGTGGAGTGTCGCTGCGGCCGATAGTGGGTGCTGACGGCCACGAGTTTGAGCCCGATCGCCCGGTCGAACCACTCGCCCAGCGCCCGGTGCGCACCGTGGGCATCGTCCTCCGAGGCGAACCACAGGCTGATGGGTCGTCCATTCTCCTGCAGTTCCACCCGAGGTGGTTCGTCACTGTCCGTGAGCTGCAGCAGTTCCCTGACGAGCCCCTCGGAGCTGGAGTCCTGAGCGGGTGCCTCCATCGTAGCGACTTCAATCACCTCAGCTCACCCCCGGCCGGTCCAGCGATACCAGCCAACTCCTCACGATCGCCGCGTGTCGCGCGATATCACCCGGATCCGGTGGCTTCAGGGGAATAGCGTCGGTCGTGCTGTCCGGCTTGAAGAACGGAACCTGGAAGAGTGAGTCGGCCCGGTACTCGCGGAGCAGCGGAACAACTTCGTACAGGATGCGGTCGGCGAGGCGCCCACACCAGCCGTTCCAGCCTTCGAGACCACCGGCCTGGTCGACCATGAAGTAGCTCGGGCCGATCCTGAGACGAGGATCGTCCACCAGGTCGAACACGCGCTTGTAGGCTGCAAGGGCCACGTCGAGGGCGCGCTGCCGGTGTTTTCCCATGTTCGTCGCGGCCATGTAGTAGTCGGTCAAGCTGGTGCAGTTGGCCGGGTGCTCGGCAGGGATATCCAGGAACCTGAACCGGCGCCGGATGGCGTAGTCGACCAGGGCGATGGACCGGTCCGCCGTGTTCATCGTGCCAACGAACCATAGGTTCCGCGGCAGCGTGAAGCTCCGGTCACCGCGTCGTATGGGCGGAAGTCCGGCAACAGCGCTGTTTCCGGCTGATGGATACTGCAGCGTCACCGGCGTTCCGCGCTTGTCGGCTTCGAGCAGGAAGATCAGCTCACCGAGCACCGACGCGAGGTTGCAGCGGTTGATCTCGTCGAGGATCATGAGCGTCGGCCGCTCAGAACCCCTCTCCTGGGCCACACGCGCGAGCTCGATGAGTGGTCCGTCCCTGGCCTCGAAGAGGATACCCTTCTCGCCTGGGCGGGTTCCGATACCCCTCACGAGATCCTCGTAGGCGTACCCCGGGTGGAGCTGGATTAGATCCCAGACGACCGGGAGCGTGCGCCAGGCATCCGAGCCGCGATTCCGGAGGCTCGACCATCGGCAGTCGTCCATGGTGAGCGCGGCCGACTCCCGGTGTCGCCGGATGAGGTGCTCGACGAGACGGAGCGCCGTGAAGGTCTTCCCCGTGCCGGGCGGCCCCTGCAGCACGACCGCGGGACTCTCGACAAGGTGCTGGTTCAGTTCCGCCAGACGCTGTGCTGTCGACGTGGTCAGAGCACCGTCCCACGGGATGGGCGGTGGCTCCGCCGTCGCTCGTTGGCATTGCGTCGCGAGCTCGAACAGGGGAAGAAGCCTCGAGAGGTTGTCGACCACGGTGGCCAGGGTGCCACCGCCGATGGTGTCACCCAGTTGATCCCAGCTGTGGTGGAACTCGATGGCACCGCCCTCGATGCTTCTCCACTCATCGGGCGAAAGGCGCCTGTACTTGGGTCGCGGGTGCGTGGTCCACCTGGAAAGGAGGAGGGCGCCGCTGGCAGCCAGATCCTGTAGACGATGTCCTGTATCCGGGTCCGCGTCGATGGCGGACTTGAACCGTGCGAGCACCTCGGGTTGCTGTGGCTTTGCGTCCTTTCCCCATCCGAAAGTGCAGATCATGCCGACTTCATTCAGCAGGACGTAGAGCTGTGGGCTGTGGTGCTGACTGCTGGCGTGGGGGTCGAACCGCGCGGCCCACAGGTACTGGGCAGGCGCGCCACCGCCAAGCCTCAGCGTTCCCCCCGCGTTGGTCGTCTTGGATAGTCCAAGTTGATCGGCTGCCTCGGCGACGAAGCCGCGCAATCGTTCGAGCAACAGCTTGCCGTCGTTGTGGACCGCGTGCTTCTGGGCCTTGGACCACTTACCCCGTCCGATTGTACGGGTCGTCTCGATGTAGGTCCTCACATCGGCGACGTTCAGGTAGATGGTCTCGGATGCTTGTGGCGGCTCGGGTTCGATAGCGTTCTGGTCCGTAGTCTCGATCTGACTGTCGATCCAATCGATGACCGACTGTACGGCGGCGCCGCTGTCCCCCGCGTCCTGTTCCAGTGGGATGCGCGTGGTCGCATCCAGCACCAGAGCCGGATTCTCCGGAAGCAATCCTTCCTGGCGGTATTCGCGGAGTAGGGGGACCAACTCGAAGACCAGCTTCCGCGCGAATCGGCTGCGCCATGTCCACCAACTCGTGTCTCGCGAACCGCCGCCGACCATGAAGTAGCTGGGGCCGATGGCGATCCTGGCATCGCACGCCAGATTCGCCCGCAGGGCAGTGAACGCCTTCTGCGCGACGCGACCCGCCAGATCTCGATCCGCTGGCGGAAGCTCCTGGCGGTCGGCGTAGTACGAACTGATTGCGGTGGTGTCGGGCGGAACATCCACGAAGCGAAACCTGCGTCGGACAGCGTAGTCCACCATGGCGATCGAACGATCCGCGGTGTTCATCGTGCCGAGTATCCAGAGCTTCGGCGGCAAAGTGAATCCGTGATTTGTGCGGGGGGGGAGTCCACGCCCGCCCGGCCATACTGCAGCGTCACCGACTGGCCACGTTTGTCCTTCTCGAGCAGGAAGATGAGTTCGCCAAGCACGGTCGCGAGGTTGCAGCGGTTGATCTCGTCGAGGATCAGCACGGTGGGTCTGTCGCGTTCCGCAGCGACTCGAGCTAGTTCGACGAGTACGCCGTCGCGCGGGGCAAACATGACACCCTGGTCGGCCTCGACCGTCCCGATTCCCCGGATCAGGTCCTCATATGCGTAGCCGGGGTGTAGTTGGACCAGGTCCCATACAACCGGCAGGTCTCGCCACTCGTCGGCCGGTCTGCCACGCAGGTTGGCCCACTGACAGGACGTCAAGTCCTTGATCGCCGGTGTGTCTGATGTCGTGTTGCGGCCCGTGGCCGCCAGGTGTTCGATGAATCGCTGTGCCGTATACGTCTTGCCTGTGCCTGGGGGACCTTGCAGGACGACAGCCGGTGCTGCCTGGAAGTGACGCTCGAGGTCATGGACGAGGTTGGGGGCTGTCCCCGATGCGTCGAGGTCGGCTGCTATCTCGCCCTCGCTCGGCAACGCCTCCCCCGGCTTGTGGAAACCGATGGCGCGGAGCTTTACCGCGAAATCATCGCCGTGAACGGTGTACAGTTCATTGGTTTCCGACCAAGCCTGAAGCAGCGCCCGCGTGACGTCTTCTAACCATGCCTCCGGGGTGGCTAGGTCTTTTGACGTGAAATTGAGGTACCTTACCGCGAGACCGCTCTCGCTGGCAGTGGGACCTTTCTCTACCGGGGCGGCCCGGCCGTCTGAAAGGAAATAGGATAACTCCTGGAATCCCTGCTCCCAGGTCTTGGTTCCCTTCGTCACGCTCGAAATACGGGCCTTGACGTCTTTGTTGGTTTTCGGTGTGAGCAGCAGGTAGAGGCCCAGATAGCCTGCCTGGGTCCAGGGCCTCGACGATCCCCGGTGACCGACCTGCGGAGCGATGTCCATCCGTATGTAGAAACGTTGCCCCCTCGCGCCTGAGTGCCCCGATCCCGTCAACTCGGCACCTCGGAACGGAGCAGGTGCTTGGACTAGGAGCAACCGCTGACGAAAAGCGCTGTCCTTGCCGCCCTTGGGGGCGATGCCACGGAAAACCAGCGGTAGTCTGTCGCCAGATGAGCCATCCGCCCACGGGCCACGGTTGAGCAGAGTCTCGAGCAAGGCTGTGAAATCGTGCCGAAGCGTCTCCCCAGGCTGTTCACAGGACTTCTGGCCGTCATAGTTGGCCCAGGCCTTGCCGAAAGCGCGAATCAGGTCGAGATTTCCGGGGCTTGGATTCAGGTCCACGTCACCATTCATCGGCTACTCCGTTCGTCTGACTATTGCGCGACCTCGGCATCAGAGTTGGCGCTTTCGTGTGGAAATCCGAGGTAGTCGAGAAAACGATCGAGGTTCGCCAGGCTGGACTGCCGGTCCTTCCGCTCCTGTTCGAGGGCGGTCCTTGGCTTGTGGATGTTGTTCTCGGCGTCCTCGATCTGCTTTTTGAGACCTTTGATCTCCAGGGTCTTGGCTTCGATCTGGGAGTCGAGACGGGAGATCTCGCGGTCTGCCAACTCGGTGAGTCCCTCCTCGATCAGCGTGAGACGGGTGGGCATGCGGCCCTCGGTCGCCGTCTTCGAAGCCTCAAGCACCTTCTTCAGCCCGGGGACCATGTCGTTGTCGTCGCTACGAATCGAATCGGTGCGGAGCTTGTCCAGCTCGCGGCTATCACCCAGCAGCAAGATCTGAAGTGCCTCCGCGGTGGCCCTGGCTCGCCTGACACCTCGTTGTTTGGTCGTGTTGAAGCTCTCCCAGAGGGACTCGAAGACCTTGACGCTGCTGAAGGTCTTCTCCAGGTTGAAGTTCTGGATGCGCTCACCCACGATCGGCTTGAGGTCGTCCGGGTCCAGGAACGATACCTTGGACCATATTCGAACCGCGTCCTCGCCGAAGTCCTCGACGAGCGCGCCCGCCATGGTCGCCAGAGGTTCGGTGAAGAAACCGTGAATGGAGAAGTCCACCCAGCCACGTAGTTGCCACTCGGCAGTTGCGTCCATGGCGTTTTCTGTCCTTGTTTCGAGGGCGTTGCGTAGCCTCTGCCCTTCACCTGTGGCAGCTGAGAGATATCCCTGTCGGGCTTGGCGAGTCCCACCACGGGCTCGCTCGATCTCGTCCTGATGCTGTTCCTTTTGTCTGTACAGTCCGTCTCGCTCGGTGTCTCGCTCCCTGAACAGGGCGTTGAGTTCCTTGCGCCTGCTAACGGCGTTGAGCTGGCGCTCGATGCTCTGAAGCTCCGACGCGACGATCCCGCGGTGGGTTTCGATGCTGCCCGCGAGAACTCTTCGGTGTTGCCGGACGAGGTAGGCGATCACCTGGCCCTCGAGCACGTCGCACAGTTCACGAACGACGTTGACGAGTTCCGAGCTGTCCAGCTGGAAGTCGACGAGGGTGCGCCAGGCTGTCTCCTCGGTCGTGATCCTGCCATCGAAGGCGGCGGCGGCTCTTGCGTTGATGATGTCGGTCCGGGATTCCACCGGCATGTTTGGAACCCGTCCCCGGACGAGTTGCCAACCCCATGGCTTGTCCCGCCACGTGTTTCCAGCCCTGTCGAGATCCCGCTCCCGATCAGGGCGCCTCAGCGGTAGAAATGCGGCGGCTTTGGCCGCGCACGGCACGACGGGGCAGCCCTGGCGACTGAGCGCCGCCTTGCGCGCCGCGAACAACTGGTCGATGCCTCGGCCCGAGACCTGGGCAACGAGCATGTCCATCTTGTTGGCCGCGATGATGCCGTGTGGCACGTGAACCCGTTCTCGCATCTCCTGGATGCCCTTGAGTTGCGGCGTGCCGCCCTTGGTCTCTGCGTCGACGAGGTAGATCCAGCCGTTGAGGTGGGTCAACTCGTCTGTCGTGCGCCCAGCTCGGACCGGGTCAAGGTCGCGCAGGCCGGGGGTGTCGACTAGAACCACGTGCTGAAGCAGAGGCTCGTGCAGGTGCACGGTCAGGGACTGCGTGATCAGGGGCCATCCATTCAGCTTGGTTCCGCCGTAGCGGTCGATCTCGATCCGGGCCTGGACGTACTTCGCGATTTGAGAGAGATCCCAGATCCGAGTCCCGGTCTTCCTGGTTTCATCGCTTCTCGCACGCCCACATACATCCTCAATTGCAGCCATTTTCTCGGCGAGCTCGTTCTTCTCGTCGATCCGCGCGGGACGGGTGGGTTCGCTCGAGGAGATCGTGCGAGCGAGGCCATCGGCCAGATCCCCCACGAGGTTTCGGTCTCTCGTGAACCGTTTCCAGAAGGGGCGCTTGAGTACCCGCTCCAGTTCGCCCCCCGGGCCTCCCGTCGACAGCAACGCCTCGGCGTGCCTGCATGCCTCGAGGCAGAGTGCGTCGCGTTCGTCCGGCGCGAGTAGATTCACATCGAAGCACTCGTCTTCGCGTGACGCCGTGTATTGCAGCTCCACGACCACGCCCGTGCACACATCGATGTGCTCGGGGAGCAACCCCGGTCGTCTCAGCACCCCGTTGATGAACGTGCTCTTGCCCATGCCGGTGTCGCCGAGCACGCCCATGCGGATTCGCTTCGTCTCGACGAGGCGTTGCCACGCTGCGTTAGCGCTGGAGGACGGCCCAGCGGTCTGGGCCTTTCCACCTGTTTGCGCCATCAACTGGCGGTAGCGAGACTCGTCCTCGGCCATCCTCTCGATCGGCTGCAGGCTCAGGTCGACGCCCATGGTGTCGTAGATGCTGGGACCCCCGTCGCGGTCGGGCTCCAGGCGGACCTGGCCCGCGTCCTGCCCGCACTCCAGGTTGAACTCGACGGCCAGGTAGAGGTCACATACGCCGAGCTCCCGCGGCGGGCCGGCGATGCGCAAGGTGATTTCACCGCTTCGGATCGCCTGTGCGAACGCCCGCAGGTCGGCGTGCCTGTCGTCGCCCGCCTCGCGCATGTTCAGGTGAAGTGCCGCGTCGGTGAACGCGTTCACTAGGGCATCGGGAAGCGTGACAACCGGACGCCACTGGCGCGCCGGCTCGCAAGAGCGGTCGGGCACGAGCGTTCTCTTGCCACCACGCGCGGTCACGTGGACTGCGAGTCGCCGTTCGGACAGGGTGAATTCGATGATCGGGGGCATCGTTCTACTCCTTGAACTCGATCGGTTCGACGGCTACGTGGACTGGCCGGACCATGCCCGGGCCAAACTGGATCGCTTCGCCAGTGCGCAGCCGGCGGAATTCCCGCTGCTCCTCTTCGTCGAGGCCCATCGCGTCACCGACCGCGCGGCAGTCGTCTGCAGCGAACAGCCGCTGGACGAGCTTGAGGTTGGTGTTGCGGATCACCGCCTGGGCCAGGATCGACGGGCTCTGCTCGGCCACCAGGATGCCCTGGCCATACGCTCGCAGCTCGGCCAGGGCGTCGGAGACCAGGGTGTTGACTTCGCCGATCAGCTCGGTACCTGGCCCTTGGCTGCCACGCCGCCGGACCAGGCGGTGGGCCTCTTCGATCACGAGCAGGTGGCGGAGACGCTGCGATGCGCTGGTAGGCTGGAGGTCGCCAGCCGCGCGGCGCCATGCAGCCTCGCGCGCGCCATAGACGCGCAGCAGCACAGTGCCCATGAGCAACCGCCGGACGTCGGGCTCGTTGATGTCGGACAGCTGGATGAAGACCGGCCGCTCGAGCAGATCCTCGAATCGCTGCGATTCCGGCTGGAAGACCACCCCCTTGAGACCGGAGACCAGTGATTCCACGCGGACGCGTAGCGCGGCGGTGAATCCCTGCTTCCCCATCGCGTGGTACCCGAGTTCCTTGACGATCTCAGCGATGCGCTCGGGTTTGCCGGCAATGTCCGCCAGGGTCGGACATTCCGGAGCATCGTCACCGTAGATCCCAGCGAAGTCACCCAGACCCTTCTGTCGATACGCGTCGACGAGCACTCGCTCGAGCAATTGGGGCAGGGCTTCCTGCATGGCGAAGCAGGAACGCAGCAGCACCTTGATACCGTCGACGTGCCTACCCAGGGGCACGCCGCGGGGGGCCTGGAGCGGATCGATGTGGAGCCCTTGCGGTCCTGGAACACCGGCGATGAGTTTCACCGGGCGCCGGCCCGCTCTCTCGAGCGCATCGAACAGGTCCCCGTACTCGGACTTAGCCGGTTCGAGCACCATGAACGGTACAGGTGGATCGAGCTGTTGCAGCCCCCACAGCAATCGCTTCGTGGTTGTGGTCTTGCCGCTGTCCGTCGACCCGGCGATCAGGGCGTGGCCGCAGAGGTCGCGGATCTCGATAGCCACGCGCTCGCTGGCGATGTGCTCGCCTCTGTGGACAAGCGTTCCCAGGTCCAGGGTTGCGCCTGGCGTGCGCGTGGGTCGGCCGGCGCGATCAGGCCGCTCCGGATCGGGCAGGTTGCGGCTGAACGCAATGGGTGGTCGGAGCGTGAAGCCCGGGAGTTCGCGAACGACGGGCCGGATCCAGTAGGCCAGTTCGTGGCTGGTCAACCGTGTGGGGAGCTGTTCGAAGCCCGGAGCGACCGGGCTTGGGGGCAGGCCGATCCGGGGCGCTTCCAGAGCCGCGAGGTACCGCAACGCGCGATCGGGCTCCTGGTAGCGCTGCCAGCGCATCGGCTCGAGATGGGTGCGGTCGCCACGGAGGGCGCCCTCGAGCACGGAACAGACCACCGGCAGGTCGGCGGGATTGGCGGTGGCCACATGGACCGAGGTGTTCCACATGCCCAGGCCTCGACCCTCGCGGATACGTTCCAGGTGCTCGTCGAGGATCCGCTCCAGGGCCATCGCCTCGCGGTTCACGTGTTCAGAGCTGACCTGCTTCGACAGCTGATCCGTGACGCCCGCGGTGTCGGATTCCGACCAGCCCAGGGCTTTGCTCCACGACTGCCCCTCGGTCTCGGTGCGTGACGTTCCATCGGTTGTCGTCGTCGATCGGTTGATGGTCTTGGGCGGATCGATCATCCGGATCAGTCCGCTCGAAGCCATCCCGCCGACCATCGCCCCGATCTTGGCGCCAGCCGCCATTGTCAGGGGGCCGCCGGCATAGCCCAGCGCTCCGCCGGCTAGCATACCGATCACAGTGCCGGCTGCGCCGGCGGCCACGTGGGAGCCCTTGCGGTCCTCCCATGCCTCCCCCTCGGAATGGGCCACGCTATGCGAGATCCCGTCGGCAATGGAGCGGGACCCCCCCTCGGTGACCGTCTGGTTGAACGAGCGGCTGAACGACTCGCTGAACGCCTTGGATGCCCCCTCGCTGATGGTCTGTCTCGTGAGGCGGTGGATGACGTTGTACAGGTCGAACAGGTTGCGTTCGTGGGCTTCTGTCGTGACCGGGTCCTGGGGTTGTGCGACCAGCACGAGGTCGAACGGGATGCTGGCCAGACCGGCCAGAGCTTCGTCGAGCCGTGTCTCGACCGGGGTGGCCTCCCGCTCGAAAGGAATGCCTGTCAGGCTGGCCACCGCGTGTCGGCCGCGCAGGTCCTCGCGCATCTCATCGGTGGAGTGCATGTGCTCCGGGCGGATGTCGCTGCCCTGGTAGAACGCCCGCAGATGGCGAAGCAGATCCTCGCCTGCCGCGCTGCCGTCCTTGGATTCGAGGCTGCCGTAGAGGATGCGGTAGCGCCGGCCATCGCCGTGGATCCAGTAGACCAGCGGTGCCTGCCGGGTCGCCAGACCCGACAGCAGGCTGACCGTGCGTTCGAGCACCTCCTCGTCGTCGAGCTCGACGAAGCCTTCGATCCGGTGGAACACGGCTTCGCGCCGATGAGGCCTGTCCGGATCCAGCGAGATGGCCAGGAACTGGTCGAGCGCCCCTCGCTGGAGTTCGAAGCGCAGCAGGGTTTCGGTGCGCAGGTTGTTCGTGATCGCGGGCAGGTCGCTGGCCTGGACCGTGAGCGTGTCGGACATGGATATTCCTCCCCGCGCGGTGGTCGACCGCGCGCCACGTTCGGTGCTGGGATCCCGGTTTCCTACCCGAGGGCGTCGGGTACCTCTGCGCCTGCGAGCAAGCGCACGAGCAGCTCCGGGTTCTCCAGCAACACCTCGGGTGCGAACACAGCGAGAACGACGATCACGGCAATGCGCTGCAATTCCTCGGGCGGGATCTCGGCCAGCCCCTCGATCGCAGCTTCGAGCACCTCGGTGAACACTTCCCAGGCCGCCCCGGCGACTTCTGCGATCTCGTCGAAGACACCCGAGGTTTCGAGGAGCTCCTTGGAGCGTTCGAGGAAGTCCTCGACGCCCGGTTCGCCGACCTCCATGATCCCGGTCGCCAGCTCGTTCGCTGCGTGAATCACTTGCTCGAGACCGTCTTCGCCACCTTCGGCCAGGCTGGCCAGGCCTGTCTCGAGCTTGTCCGCGGCGGCCTCGACAGCCTCCGGCGCTCCTTCGATCAGTTCCCCGATGATGATGTCCTCGAGTCCGCCGATTTCGACCATCGCCTGGCCCTCCTACGTTCCGCTCCGCTGGCGTGCGCTGGCCGCGGAGCTGTAGTTGACTGGGTGTCCCCTGCACCGCCCCGACCCCTGGGCCGGCAAGAAAGGTCTATCACATGCACGGAGACCCTGGCCATCGGCGGTTCTGGCCTCGTGCCGACCGCTTCGGTATCGTGTCCATGATTGATGAGGATCGCCCCAATGGGAGACCCAGTTGATGACCCAGATAGCGCATCTGTCCGACATCCATGTCTATGACGCCCGACAGAACCTCCGCAGTGTCTTCTGGGACTTCGTATTGCTCTCGGGCCCGCCGACCGCCGTGCTCGTGAAGCTCCGCCCGATATTGGAGGACCCGGAACGCCGGGAGCGGTTGAACAGGCTGCTGTTCCATCGGAGGGACAACGCGTCAGCGCTGTCCCCGGTCAAGATCGCAGTGGCGGCCCTGGTGGGACTTTCCGCCGCCGCGTACCTGGCCTACCAGCTGTGGCGGCTGCGTCGGATCTTCTATCACCGGCGCGACTCGGAGAAGTCCCGTGAGGCGCTATGCGCCGACCTCGCCCAGCGGCCACCCGATCACATCGTCGTCACCGGTGACCTGACCAACGTCGCGCTCGACACCGAATTCCAGCTGGGTGCCGCTTGGTTGCGTCGCCTGCAAGCCATCGCGCCGGTGACCATCGTTCCAGGAAACCACGACGTGAACATCTCGAGGCTCCG
>CAZXHG010000133.1:0-28025 GCA_964639985.1 uncultured Rickettsiales bacterium | reverse complement strand
CGACACGGGCGACGACGACACGGGCGACGACGACACGGGCGACGACGACACCGGGCCGGAGGACGCGGACGGCGACGGGTACGACTCCGACGTGGACTGTGACGACGCCGATCCTGCGATCAACCCCGGCGCCACGGAGGCCGCGTGTGACGGTGTCGACAACGACTGTGACGGGGTCCAGCACGAGGAGGACGTGGACGACGACGGCGACGGCAGTACCGAGTGCGACGGTGACTGCGACGACGCGAATGCGGGTGCCTACCCCGGGGCGACCGAGGTGTGCGACGGCGTGGACACGGACTGCTCCGGAGCGCCCGGGGCGGACGAGGTCGATGCCGATGGTGACGGCGTGATGGTCTGTGACGGGGATTGCGACGACGCCAACGCCGACACCTACCCCGGCGCGACCGAGATCTGCGACGGCGAGGACAACGACTGCAGCGGCATGGCCGGGCTCGACGAGCTGGACTCGGACGGCGACGGGTACGTGGCCTGTGCGGACGACTGCGACGACACCGACGCGGGTGTGTACCCCGGGGCGGCCGAAGGATGTGACGGTGTGGACACGGACTGCGACGGCGTCGTCCCGGCGGACGAGACCGACGACGACTTCGACGGGTACAGCGAGTGTGGGGGCGACTGCGACGACACGGCCA
The DNA here is from genome assembly GCA_964639985.1 of uncultured Rickettsiales bacterium. Taxonomy (GTDB): domain Bacteria; phylum Myxococcota_A; class UBA796; order UBA9615; family CAYRNR01; genus CAZXHG01. Next base: position 27,369 of record CAZXHG010000133.1, on the reverse strand, counting down.
GCCTGGCCAGCCCTGCCATCAGCGAGATGTGTGATGGCTTCGACAACGACTGCGACGGGGACATCGACGAGGAGGAGGCGCTGTGGTGTGAGGAGTACTTCCCGGACCTTGATGGGGACGGGTACGGGGACGGGGGCGATTCCCACTGCCTGTGCGGGGCGACCCCGCCGTACACGGTGCAGACCGGGGGCGACTGCGACGACGGCAACCCGGCGATCAACCCCGACGCGGCCGAAGACTGCAACGGCCTCGACGACGACTGCAACGGCGTCGTACCGACCACGGAGACCGACGGTGACGGGGATGGCGCGATGGTCTGTGACGGCGACTGCGATGACGCCGATCCGACCGCCTATCCATGGGCCACCGAGCTGTGTGACGGCGTGGACAACGACTGCAACGGCACCGTGCCCGGCGACGAGGTGGACGACGACGGTGACGGGAGCCTCGTGTGCGACGGCGACTGCGACGACGGTGACGACGCCGTGCACCCGGGCGCGGCCGAGGTGTGCAACGGGCTGGACGACGACTGCGACGGCAACGTGCCAGCGGACGAGGACGACGGCGATGGCGACGGTGTGCTGTTCTGCGACGCGGACTGTGACGACGGTGACGGCGACAACTGGCCGGGCAACGTCGAGGACTGTGCGGACGGCGGGGACAACGACTGCGACGGCGCCATCGACGGCAACGACCCCGAGTGCCAGGGACCACCCGACCTCGACGGTGACGGCTGGGAACTGGGCGTGGACTGCGACGACAACGACCCCGATCTGAACTACGACGACGCGGACGCGGACGGGTACGCCACGTGTGACGACGACTGCGACGATGCCGACCCCGATGCGTTCCCGGGCAACGCGGAGGACTGCGCAGACGGAGTGGACAACGACTGCGACGGGGATCTGGACGGGGACGACGGGGAGTGTGGGACCGGGTCGTTCGTGTGGAGCGACCTGTCCACCGGCGGCCGGGCGTCGACCTCCTACTACCGAGCGTGGACCTGCGGCGTGATGGACGACGGTACGCTGGAGTGCTGGGGCGACAACCAGTACTGGCAGACCTCGCTGGCCGAAGGGACCTATGTGCAGGTCGAGGCCGGACCGTTCCACACCTGCGCGCTGATGGACGACGCCTCGATCGATTGTTCGGGATACGACGACTACGGAGAGACCTCGCCGCCAGCAGGCTCGTTCGTGCAGGTCACGTCGGGCGCGTACTACTCCTGTGCCATCGCCACGGACGAGAGCGTGGAATGCTGGGGGCGGGACACCTACGGCCAGGCGTCGCCTCCCGCGGACTCGTTCACCCAGGTCGATGCTGGCTGGTCCCATGCCTGCGGCGTCACCGACACGGGCGCGGTCGATTGCTGGGGCAGCAACGACTTCGGCCAGGCCAACGACCCGACCGGCCAGTTCGACGTGGTGGACGCGGGGTACGACCACTCCTGCGGGATCAAGACCGACGGGTCCGTCGAGTGCTGGGGCGACAACGGCGCCGGCGAGTGCGACGGCCCCACGTACGACACCTGGATCGCCATCTCCGCCGACCACAACTACACCTGCGCCATCCGCAGCGACGGCATGCTGTACTGCTGGGGGGACGACGAGTACGGGGTCGACGACCCGCCCGCCGGTGACTACGTGGCCCTGTCCGTGTCGCAGCAGCACGCGTGTGCGTTGAACACGGACGACGAGATCGTGTGCTGGGGTCGCAACGACTTCGGCGCGGGCGAGCCGCCGGTCGAGCTCGACGGCGACGACGGGCTCGTCTGGGCCTCGGTGACCACCGACGGCAGCGGCGGTACCGAGGCGTACCGGGGGTTCACGTGCGCGGTGCTCGACGATTCCGCCGGCGTGTGCTGGGGTGACGACCAGTACCAGCAGGCCAGTCCCCCGGACGGGACATGGCTGCAGTTCGATGCGGGCCTTGGGCACACCTGCGGCCTCGAGACCGACGGCACCCTCGAGTGCTGGGGCTACGATGCCTATGGTGAGACCGAACCACCGGCGGGTACCTACGTCCAGGTCAGCTCCGGGAGCTACTACAGCTGCGCCATCGCCACGGACGACAGCGTGGAATGCTGGGGACGGGACACCGACGGGCAGTCGTCACCGCCCGCGGACTCCTTCGCACAGGTCGATGCCGGCTGGTCACACGCCTGCGGAGTGACGGTCAGCGGGGCTGCCAGCTGCTGGGGCAGCGACGGGTTCGGGCAGGCCACTCCGCCCTCTGGCCAGTTCGAGGTCGTGGATGCCGGCTACGACCACTCCTGCGGGATCAAGACCGACGGCTCCATCGAATGCTGGGGCGGCAACGGCGACGGGCAGCTCGACGGGCCCACCTTCGACACCTGGATCGACATCTCGGTGCACCGCGACTACTCCTGCGCCATCCGGTCGGACGGGATGCTGCACTGCTGGGGCAAGGACGACTACGACGTGGACGTCCCGCCGGCCGGGGACCACACCGCGCTGGACACCGCCGGATATCACGCCTGCGCGATGAACACCGACGACGACATCGTCTGCTGGGGCCGCAACGACTTCGGCGCGGCCGAGCCGCCGACCGAGCTGCCGGTGGACGCGGCCCTGGTGTGGGAGCAGGTGACGGCCGGCTACCCGCAGGTCCTGGACGAGGACATCCCCAACCGGGGCTTCACCTGTGGCCTGCTCGACAGCGGCGACCTGCGATGCTGGGGCGACAACCAGTACTGGCAGACCTCGCTGGCAGACGGGTCGTACGTGCAGGTCGACGCGGGCGCGTATCACACCTGCGGGGTGATGGACGACGGGTCGCTGGAGTGCGCGGGCCGCGACGCCTACGGCGAGACCGAAGCCCCCGCGGGTTCGTTCGTACAGGCCTCGGCCGGCGCCTACTTCTCCTGCGCCATCGCCACGGACGAGAGCGCCGAGTGCTGGGGCAGGGACGACTACGGCCAGGCGTCACCGCCTGCGGACTCGTTCAGCCAGATCGCCGCTGGCTGGTCCCACGCCTGCGGCGTCACGGACACCGGCGCGGTACAGTGCTGGGGCAGCAACGGTTTCGGGCAGGCCAACGACCCGTCCGGTCAGTTCGTGCTCGTGGACGCGGGGTACGACCACAGCTGCGGGATCAAGACCGACGGTTCCGTCGAGTGCTGGGGTGACAACGGCAGCGGCGAGTGCGACGGGCCCACCTACGACTCGTGGATCGCGATCTCGGTCGACGACAACTACAGCTGTGCGATCCGCAGCGACGGCATGCTGTACTGCTGGGGCGAGGACGACTGGGAACTCCACGACGTGCCCTCCGGGGACTTCGTGTCCGTGGATGCCGGCGGTCTGCACGTGTGTGCGATCGCGACCGACGGCTCCATGGAGTGCTGGGGTCGAAACGACTTCTGGGCTGCGGATCCGCCGATCGAGTAGGCGCATCGCGCGGGACGAGGGGCGTCACGACTGGTACGCTTGGCGGCAATCCAACGCCCTTCGGAGATCGCATGACCGACCTCGTTTCCCACACACTGCGCGCCTGTATGCTCGCCGCGCTGCTGGCGCTGGCCGCGCCCGCCACCGCCCTGGAGGGGCTGGGCGCGGGCACCAGCCTGGGGGTGGGCTTCACCGCCTACGCCCCGTCGCCGCTGGCCGGCCTGCACGTCGACATCCCCGCCCTGGAGATCGCCGGGCCGCTGGGCAGGGCGCAGCTGCGCTTCCGCAGTCCGCTGCTGGAGACCTTCTACAACGCCTACCTGCGCCACCAGTTCCTGCTGGTGGTCGACGCGTTCCTGCTGTGGTCGCCCGGCCCGGGCCTCACCGACGGCAAGGCGGGTCTACAACCGCGGCTCGGCCCCATGCTCGGCTTCCGCATCAACGCCGGCCACGACGTGGTCCAGCCCGGCCTGCGCCTCGGCGCACGGCTCGGCGTGGAGCTGCGCGGCAAGGGTCGCAAGTCGGCGCTGTTCTTCGGCGGCGAACCCCTGCTGGAGCTGCAGGGCGGCTCGGCCGGCTTCGGCCGGCAGAGCCTGACCTTCGGCGGCGGCGTGCTGTTCACCATCGCGATCACGGGGTACCAGACGTCATGAAGCGCATCCTCATCCTGGCATCCCTCCTCTCCCTGGTCGCGGGCTGCTCCCGTGACATCCCCGCCTTCGTGCAGGCCCTGCCCGACGGGCAGCTGGTGGTCGCCCACCGCGGCGGCGCCCACATCGCGCCGGAGAACACCATGGCCGCCTTCGATCTGGCGGCCGAACCCCACATCGCCGCGGAGGTGATGGAGCTGGACGTGCACACCACGGCCGACGGCGAGCTGGTGGTGATCCACGACAAGTCCGTGGACCGGGTCACCGGCGAGGGCAACGGCTGCGGCATCGACCAGGACACCGAGCACGAGACGTTCGGCACGGTGAAGGTGCACGAGTCCACCCTGGCCGAGCTGCAGGCCTACGACGCGGGCTACTGCTTCGAGGACCCGGACACGGGCGAGAACACCTATCGCGGCACTGGCGTCACCATCCCCACCCTGGCCGAGGTGCTCGAGGCCCACGACGAGCAGCTGTTCATCGTGGAGGTCAAGCAGCAGGAGCCGTCCCTGGTCGAGCAGCTGATGGACGAGATCGTGGACCTGGACGCCATGGACCGGGTTTGCTTCTCCAACTTCGACGCCGAGGGCACGTCCGACATCGCCGAGCATGCGCCGGACGGCGCCTGCATCGCCATGTCGGGGGAGGGGATCCGCTGCTGGGCGTCCGAGTCGATCATGCCCTTCGGCGGCGGCGGCTGCGAGGCGTACGACCTGGGCTCCGTGCCCCACGACAACAGCGGCTTCGACCTGAAGAAGGAGCGCTTCGTGCGCAACATCCAGGCCACGGGCGCGCCGGTGTTCATGTGGACGATCAACGACCAGTCGTTGATGGAGCAGGTGCTGGACCTGGACGTGGACGGTGTGATCACGGACCGGCCCGACATCCTCCGCGAGACGATCGAGGCGCGCTGATCGTCATCCCCCGCAGATGAACCGGCGGGTCTCGTCGCACGGCTGGTTCCACCAGCCCTCCACGCTGTTGGTCACGCAGTGGAAGCCGAAGTCCTCGGGCACTGGTGCGTCCCCGGCCCAGTGGTCGTGGTCCAGGTCCGTGCCGTCGGTCCAGGTCCAGGTGCCGTGCTCATCGAGGTCGTTCAGCCCGATCCAGCTCTCCCAGGTGCCGGACAGCTCCATGAAGCCCCAGGTGAGGTGGTCCCAGGTGGGATCGTCGTGGATCGAGGCCAGCTCCTGGCCGCGGCCCTGGCAGTGGGCGCGGGCGTCGTCCCAGGTCAGCTCGTCGAGGCACAGGGCGTAGTCCTCGCCGTGCGGGCCGGTGGTGTCCTGGCAGCTGGGGCACTCGGCCGGGTCGTCGAGCACGCCGTTGCAGTCGTCGTCCACGAAGTTGCACTGCTCGGCCGCGCCCGGGTGGATCTCGGGGTTCCAGTCGTCGCAGTCCTCGGTGCAGCCGTCGAACCCGTCGCCGTCGATGTCGATGGACCCGCCCTGCAGGCAGGGCAGCCACTCCTCGATCTGGTCGCGGCGCCCCTCGATGAAGTCCACCACGCCGTCCAGGGCGGCGGTGGTCATCTCCGGGTCGCCGTGGGCCGTGGCCTCGGCCAGCAGGTAGGGCTCGACCACGTCGCGCGCCTGTCCGGCCTGGCCGATCAGGTCCTCGTCGTCCACCCGGTCGAGCAGGTCGGCGAACGCCTCGGCCAGCAGGTCCACGCAGTCGGGCGTCATGAAGCACACCTCGTGCACCCGGCCGCCCCCTTCCCAGCTGGGGCCCGGTCCCTGCATCACGCCGGAGTAGTGGCCAAAGGTCTCCTCGAACACCTGATCGATGCCCCACGGTACGAACGACCAGCGGCCGTCGGGCACGTGGTGGATCTTGTAGTTGTTGGCGCTGGTCGTGTAGCCGTCCCAGTGGCCCAGGTACAGCTCGGCCGTGGCGAACGCCAGGTACTCGTCGACATCGAAGTTGTCGTCCAGCGCGGTCATGGCCGGTTCGCCCGGCTCGAGGTCGGTCAGGTCGTCGATCAGGTCCTGCAGGTCCTGGCGCGACTCGTCGTCGCCGTGGTCCTGGTCGAACACCTCGGCCTGGCCCTCGCGCAGGTCCGTGCCGTACTGCCCCTCGTAGAGGTTGCCCTCGTCCGTGTCGAACCAGTGATCGAGGAACTCGCGGTTGTCGTTGCTCTCGATCAGCGCGTACAGGCCCTTGTCCTCGCCGTCGAGGCTCACCTCGGCGTAGCCCACGCGGCTGGCGGGCACGTCCGAGGCGCGGAACAGGCCGTAGGCCAGGAACTCGTGGATCCCGGAGTCGTCCTGCACCAGGTTGTTCATGGTCAGCTTGCCCAGGCCGAGGAAGGCCTGGCCGTCGACGTAGCGGTTGAAGTCAACGATGAACGCGGACTTGCCCGGGTTGCCGTTGCCGTCCTGGGAGATCTCCGGGTAGTCGCCGTCGAGGGCCACGAACGAGCCGGCCGAACCCTTGAGGCGCACGCCCACCGAGGCCAGCTCCGTGTCGTCGATGGTGACCGATGCCTCGGTGTACTCGTAGGGCTGCTCGAGCAGCGCCTCGTACGAGCCGTCGGCCAGCACGATGTCGACGGTGTGCACGTCCAGGGAGAAGAACGCGTCCAAGGTTGATGGGGTGTCGTCGTCGTCGCCGACGCCGTCCGGGCCGTCCACCCCGTCGGTGGGGCAGCCGGTGACGAAGAACAGCAACGCAGCCAGGATGGTCGAGACGGGGATGCGGCCCATGGTTCCTCCCAGGTTCCGGAGTATAGAACCGCACGCGTCGGGGCGGGGGGAGGGCGGATGAACTACAACCGAACTACCTGCGAGTGGAGCTACTCCTCGACCCGCTTCTCGGCCGAGAACACCAGGTGGTCGTCCTCGACATCCACGATGACGTGGTCGCCGTCCCCGATCTCGCCTTGCAGGATCTGCAGGCTCAGCGGGTCCTTGAGGTGGCGCAGCATGGCGCGCTTGAGCGGCCGGGCGCCGAAGGCCGGGTCGTAGCCGACCTCGGTGAGGAAGTCCTTGGTCGCGTCGGTGAGGTCCATGGTCAGGCGGCGCTGATCCAGCAGCGTCTGCAGGTAGCGCATCTGGATGTCGACGATGGCACGGATCTCGGTGCGGCCGAGGGGGCCGAACAGCACGATGTCGTCGACGCGGTTGAGGAACTCGGGCCGGAAGTGGCCGTACAGGGCCTCCATCGCCTCCTTGCGCATCTTCTCGGGGTTGCCCACGTTGGCCGAGATGCCCTGGGAGCCGATGTTGGAGGTCATGATGACCACGGTGTTGGCGAAGTCCACCTGCTTGCCGTGGGAGTCGGTCAGCCGGCCGTCGTCCAGCAGCTGCAGCAGGATGTTGAACACGTCGGCGTGGGCTTTCTCGATCTCGTCGAACAGCACCACCGAGTACGGGCGCCGTGACACGGCGTTGGTCAGCGCGCCGCCCTCGTCGTAGCCCACGTAGCCCGGGGGGGCGCCGATCAGCTTGGACACGGTGTGCTTCTCCATGTACTCGGACATGTCGAGTCGCACCATGGCGTTCTCGTCGTCGAAGAGGAACTCGGCCAGGGCGCGGGCGGTCTCGGTCTTGCCGACGCCGGTGGGGCCCAGGAAGATGAAGCTGCCGATGGGGCGCTGGGCGTCCTGCAGGCCGGCGCGGGAGCGCCGCACGGCGCGGCTGACCTTGGACAGGGCCTCGTCCTGGCCCACCACCCGCTGGCGCAGGTTGTCCTCCATGCGCATCAGCTTCTGGATCTCGGACTCCAGCATCTTCTCCACCGGGATCCCGGTCCAGCGGCTGACCACGCCGGCCACGTCGTCGTCGTCGACCTCCTCCTTGAGCATGCGCTTCTCGGAGGTCTTCATCTCCTCGAGCTGGCGGTTGGCCTCCTCGAGCTCCTTCTCCAGGTTGGGCAGGGTACCGTACGTCAGCTCCGCGGCCTTGTTCAGGTCGCCGTCGCGCTGGGCCCGCTCCGCGGCCATGCGGGTCTGCTCGATCTGCTCCTTGAAGGCGTGCAGGCGCTGGATGCCCTCCTTCTCCACCAGCCACTGGGACTTGAGCGCGCCCACCTCCTCCTGCACGTCGGCCAGCTCCTTGTTGATCTGGTCGCGCCGCTCCTGGGACGGCCTGTCCGTCTCCTTCTCCAGGGCCTGCAGCTCGATCTGCAACGTGATGGCGCGCCGCTCCAGCCGGTCGATCTCCGGGGGCGACGAGTCGATCTCGATGCGCAGCGACGAGGCGGCCTCGTCCATCAGGTCGATGGCCTTGTCCGGCAGGAAGCGGTCGCCGATGTAGCGGTCGCTGAGCTTGGCCGCGGCCACCAGGGCGGCGTCCTGGATGCGCACGCCGTGGTGCACCTCGTAGCGCTCCTTGAGACCGCGCAGGATGGCCACGGTCTCCTCGAGGCTGGGCTCGGGCACGTACACCGGCTGGAAGCGCCGCTCCAGGGCGGCGTCCTTCTCGATGTTCTTGCGGAACTCGTCCAGGGTGGTGGCACCGATGCAGCGCAGCTCGCCTCGGGCCAGGGGCGGCTTGAGCATGTTGGAGGCGTCCATCGACCCCTCGCCGCCGCCCGCGCCGACCATGGTGTGCATCTCGTCGACGAACAGGATGATCTCGCCTTCGGCGTCGATGATCTCGTTGATCACGGCCTTGAGCCGCTCCTCGAACTCGCCGCGGAACTTGGCGCCGGCGATCAGGGAGCCGAGATCGAGCGTGCACAGGCGCTTGTCCTTCAGGCTCTCGGGCACGTCGCCCTCGGCGATCCGTTGGGCCAGCCCCTCGACGATGGCGGTCTTGCCCGTGCCGGGCTCGCCGATCAGCACCGGGTTGTTCTTGGTGCGGCGGCTGAGCACCTGGATCACGCGGCGGATCTCCTCGAACCGGCCGATCACCGGATCGAGCTTGCCCTGGCGGGCGTCGTCGGTCAGGTCGCGACCATACCGCTCCAGGGCCTGGTACTTGTCCTCCGGGCTCTTGTCGGTGACCCGGGTGGAGCCGCGGACCTCCATGAGCGCGGACAGCAGCCGGTCGCGGGTGACGCCGAGGTCCCGCAGGATCTGGCCGGCGTCCCCCTTGTCCTCCACGGCTGCGAGCAGCAGGTGCTCGGTGGACACGTACTCGTCGTTGAACTGGGCGAGTTCGTTGAAGGCCCGCGCCATCAGGTCCTTGAGCCGGGAACCCATGAACACCTGGGGACCGGCGCCCTGCACCTTGGGCCGCTTGCCGATGGCGTCCTCGAGCTCGCCGGCGAGGCGGTCCGGGCGCACGCCCATCTTCTTGAGGATCGGGGGCACGGCGCCGTCGGCCTGCTGCAGCAGCGCGATCAGCGCGTGCTCGACCTCGAACTCCTGCTGCTCGTGGTTGGCGGCGATGTCCTGGGCCTCGGCCAGCGCCTCCTGGGCCTTGAGCGTGAACTTGTCGTAGCGCATGGCCATGGTGGAACCCTCCTACGCAGAACCGGCGCGGACGAACTGCATGCGCAGGTTGTACAGCAGCTGGGTCATCAGCTGCTGCTCGTTCTCGTCGAGGTTGCCCCGCGTCTTCTCCTCGAGGATGCCGAGGATGTCGATGGTCTGGCGCGCGGCGGCCAGGTCCTTCTGCGGCTCGTTGGTGGCCGGGTGCGGGACCAGCCCGAGGTGGATCATGGCGCTGTCGCCCAGCGACAGCACGAAGGTGGCGAAGGACAGGGGGATGTCGCCGCCCATCTGGGGCCCGGGGTCCTCGTCCTCGGCGGGCGCGTCTGCGTCGGCTGCGGCCGCTTCGGCGACCTCGTCGGCGGCGTCGTCAGTGGCCTCGTCCACGGCGACGTCCTCCTCGACCGTGTCCTCCACCTGCTCCTCGGCCTCCTCGTCCTCGTTGACCACCCGCCGATCCGTGACCTTGAAGCCCTTGTCGTTCTCGTCGCTCATGTCCACCCTCGCGCCCGGATGTCCCGTGCTCGTAACATCCTGTTGTCTGGAGCCTTTTTCGATTCCCGAGGGAAAGCTAATCATACCCGGAGGGTTGTCAACAAAGCCCCGAGCGGGTATCAACGACCGCGACCCGAGGAGTCACGACGTGCGCCTGATCCGGATCCTGATGCTCGTGACCGCCTGCGCGCTGGCCGCGCCCGCGGCAGATGCGCGCCCGCGCAAGGAGACGCCCGAGAAGCTGTACGAGGCGGGCGTACGCCAGATGAAGCGCGGCTACTACGACGAGGCGATCATCAACTTCGACAAGGTGCGCAACCACTTCCCGCTCAACCAGTACTCGGTGCTGGCCGAGCTGCGGGTGGCCGACTGCCTGTACGAGAAGGCGGACTTCATCTCCGCGGTCGACGCCTACCAGCAGTTCGTGCGCCTGCACCCGCGGCACGAGGAGCTGGACTACGCGCACATGCGCATCGGGCGTTCGTACTTCAAGCAGGCCAACCGGATCCCGGCCAAGGACCAGACGTACACCGAGTTGACGCTGCATTCCCTGGCCGAGTTCGAGCAGCGGTTCCCGGACAGCGACTACCTGGCCGAGGTCACCGACATCCGCACGAAGTGCCTCAACCGCATGGCGCGCGCCGAGGCACAGGTGGGCGACTACTACTTCTGGCGCGGCGTGCAGCAGCGAAAGCCGGACGAGCGGGGCGTGGAGTTCGCGGCCGCGTCACGGCGCTACCGCGGCGTGATCGAGGACTTCGGCGCCTGCAACGTGACGCGCCGTGCCCTGTACCGCTACGGAATGAGCCTGCATCACCTGGGCCGGTCCCCCGAGGCCGTGCCCTATCTCGAGCAGGTGATCGAGCAGTACCCCGGCACGATCCAGTCCCGCCGCGCCACCCGCTGGTTGCCGCGGGTGTCCGTCACCGCGGCCGCACCGCCGCCGCCCCCGGCCGGCGAGGCGGATGGCACCTGACCCCGACGGCGCCGCCCCCCGCCGCCTGCGCCGCGCCGAGGCCGTGCTCGCCTCGCGCATGGCCCGCCTGGCCGTGGTCGTGGAGGACCTGCACGACCCCCACAACATCGACGCGGTGATCCGCAGCGCCGAGGCCTTCGGCGTGCAGCACCTGTACCGGGTGGAGAACCCGGACGTGGGCGGAGTGCACCCGCGGGTGACCCAGGGCGCCCACCAGTGGATGACCCTGCACCGCTTCACCGACCCGGGGGAGTGCCTCGAGGCGCTGCACGCCGACGGGTACGAGGTGTGGGCCGCGGACGTGGCGCCGGGCGCGGTGCCCCTGGGCGAGGTGCCGCTGCCCGACCGGCTGGCCGTGGCCGTGGGCAGCGAGCTGGAGGGGCTGTCGCCCGCGCTGCGGGACGGCGCCGACGGTCGCTTCTACCTGCCCATGGTGGGGTTCACCGGCTCGCTCAACGTGTCGGTGACCGCCGCGATCCTGATCTGGGAGATGGCGCGGCGGATGGTGGAGCGGGACGGTGTGAACGGGGATCTCGACGAGGCGGAGAAGCGCGCCCTGCGCGAACACTGGTATCAGCGGCTGGCGCGCACGGATCGGCAGAAGCAGCTCTTCCCGCAGTACCTCGACGACCCGCCGGAGCCCCTGTTCGAGCGAACGCCTCCACCGGAGCGGCGGTCGTTGCAGGCGTCGCGGAAGAGGCGGGGCTGAGAGCTACTGACTGAAGATCTTCTTGAGCACCGTCGTCATCTCGTCCCGCGACAGCAGCGACTGGGCCATCTCCAGGGTGCCGTAGGCCGCGCGTACGGCCGGCAGGTCGTGGCCGTGCTCCCGCACCAGGGCCAGCAGATTGCGCATGATCGGCGCGGGCGTGGCGCCGGCCCGCAGCATGCGGCCGGTGTCGCGGGTCAGCGAGTGACGCTTGCAGCGGGTGTCGAGGAACAGGTGCAGGGTCTCGGCCGCCTCGCCGAGGCGCTGCTGCAGGCTGGCCTCCTTGCTCTGGGGCGGCGAGGGACGCGGCTGGTTGTGCCGGCCGCGGTCGTCGGCCGCCTGCTCCTTGTCCAGCCAGGCCTCGAACAGGCTGTCGTCCGCGTCGACCTCGATGGCGGGCGCGGACACCGGGTCGATGTCCTCCAGCTGCAGCACCGGGATCTCGGCGGAGTCTGCGGCCAGCAGCTCGATGCCGGCGTGATCGCCCTCGTCCGCAATCCTGCCCAGGGACACGGCGCCGTCAACGTCGCCGAGGGCGTGGGAGACCGCCTGGGAGGCCACCTGGTCGCTGAGGGTCGCCACGCCGGCCTCGATCGCCGCACCGAGCGGGTTGGCGCCCTGGATCGAGCTGCCCACGTCGGCCATGCCGCCGTGCGTGCGTACACCCAGCGTGATCGAGCCGCCCCTGTCACGGCCACCGACGTAGGCCAGCGCGGACGAACCCGTACCGAGGGGGCCAGCGCCCGAGATCGGCCCCGAGGCGAGCGCGCCAGCGACCTCGGCGGGTCCGGTGTGGATCGCACCGCCGCTGTCGGCCGCGCCCGTGGCCTCCCCTGTAGACAGGGCCGTAGCCACGTCATCGGGGCGCTCATCGACCGCCGCGATATCGAGCTTGTCCAGCTCGTGAATGTCCCGGATCCCGCCCTGCTCCAGCTCCGTGCCCAGCTCCTGCCAGCCGATCTTGCGGCCGCCGGCGTTGATCTTGACCTCGTCGTCGCCGGAACGCTCCGTGCGCCGCTCCTCCGCGATCTCCAGGGCCACGTTCTCGGCCGATCCGTCGCCCTCGACCACGGTCCCCAGCACCACCGTGCCCTTGTGCAGCAGGCCGGAGCGGGCCAGCGCGTGAACGCTGGCGCGGACCGTCCTGAGCGCGTTCTCCGCCAGACCCGGGATCCTCGGTGGCCGGCTGGCCGTCGTCCCGGGCGGCGGCGGCAGGCTGGAGGCCCACTCGTAGACCGGATCCAGCCGGTGGCCCACCACCGACACCTGTGGCGACTCGCACAGCACCTGCGCCGCGCTCAGCTGGCGCCCCAGATCCCCGCCCAGGTCCCCGACGGCCGCGCCGGGAGAGGTCAGCACGGCCGCCTCCTCCAGGTCCAGCTCCGCGCCGAGCACGCACAGCCAGGTGAGCCCGGGTGAGCTGGTGGTCAGCACGATCGGGGGGGGGGCGTCAGCCATGGATCAGGCCTCGTCGACCGTGTCCTCGTCCGCGGCCGGCTCGCTGGTGGGGATGATGCCGGCGACGTCCTTGACCATCCTGCTCAGATCCACGCCGGTCAGCGACTCGACCACCGGCGGCACGGACGCCACGATGTCGGTCACGTCGCGGGTCAGCTTGGACGCACCGGCGCCGCCGTCGCCACCACCGATGATGGTGATGCGGTCGGTCTTGGCCAGCGGCGCGGACACGGCCTCGGCCATCTTGGGCAGCACGTCCACCACCATCTGGATCAGCGCGGCCTGGTTGTACTGCTTCCAGCTCTCGGCCTTCTCGGCCATCGCCTCGGCCTCGGCCAGCCCCTTGGCCTTGATCGCCTCGGCCTCGGCCAGCCCCTTGGCCTGGATTGCGGCGGCCTCCCCGAGACCCATCGCCTTGACCGCCTCACCCTCACCGGCGCCCTTGGCCTGGATCACCGACGCGTCGGCCTGGCCCCGCAGCTTCTCGGCCTCGGCGCGACCGGCGGCTTCCGCTTCGAGCCGGTAGCGCTCGGCGTCGGCCTCACGCTGGACACGGAACACCGTGGCCTCGGCCGGTTTGTGCACCGTGGCGATCAGCTCCTTCTCGCGGCGCATGATCTCCTGTTCCTGCACCAGGACCTGCTGCTCCTTCTGCACCACCTCGACCTGGACCTCTTCCTTGCGCACCAGCTGGCTCTTCTTGTGCTGGGCGAGCTCGTAGGCCAGGTCCGCGTCCGCGCGCTTGGAGTTGACCGAGGAGTTGTAGTCCGCGCGCTTCATCTCGTAGTCGCGGGCCGACTCGGCGATCTTGGTCTCGGCGCCGAAGCGGTTGGTCTCCCCGGCCTGGCGCGCGTTGGCGCTCTTGATCGTGGCGTCCCGCTCGGCCTCGGCCTTGGCGATGTCCGCGTCGCGCTTGGCCTCGGCGCGGGCGATCTCGGCGTCGCGCAACACCAGGGCGGTGCGCGGCTTGCCCAGGGCCTCGAGGTAGCCGTGGTTGTCACGGATGTCCTTGAGCGTGAACGACACGATCTGCAGCCCCATGTTGGCCAGGTCGCTGGCGGCCACGTCCTGCACCTTGTTGGAGAACGCGTCGCGGTTCTTGTAGATGTCCTCCACGGTCATGGTGCCGAGGATGGCGCGCAGGTGGCCCTCCAGGGTCTGCATGGCGACCCGGGCGACCTCCTCGCGACCCTTGGAGAGGAACTGCTCGGCCGCGGTGCCGATGCTGATGTCGTCACCGCGTACCTTGACCTGGGCCACGCCGTCGACCAGCACGGGAACGCCCTCGACGGTGTAGACCTCGTCCTTGGTGCCGACGCCGAGGGTCAGCAGCTCCAGGCTGAGCGTGTCGTACTTCTCCACGATCGGCCACACGAACGCGCCGCCGCCCTTGCAGATGCGGTAGCCGACCTCGACCTGTTCACCGGACGGCAGCAGGCTCTTTCGCCGGCGACCGGAGATCACCAGCACCTCGTTGGGGCCCACCTTGCGATAGCGTGATGCGTAGAGGAGGAGCGATCCGAACCCCGCTCCGAGGCATACACAGACCGCGAATCCCAGCAGAATCAGTCCTTCTTGCATCCTGTCCTCCACGAGCTCTGTGGCTCGACTCGTTCGTTCCTACCGCAGCGGCTGCGGATTCATTCCCGGTCGGTCGGATCCGGCAGCTGGGCGGCCTCGCGCTGCCGGGCCAGGCGCCTGATGCGCTGGCCCCGCGCCTCCTCCACGGAGAAGGTGGAGCCGTCGATGCCGCCGATGAACACGGTCGCTCCCCGGGGGAAGGCCACGCCTCCGCGCGACCTCGCCGGGGCATTGTAGCGGCTCTGGTTGCGTTCGTAGACGATCTCGCCGAATCCGGTCTCGGGGATGGCCACGGAGACCGTGGCCTGGTGGCCGATCAGGGAGCGCACGCGTGTCTCGGAGCCGCCCTCGACCGCGCTGAGCTTGTTGATGCTCCAGTAGACCCCGCCGCCGCCGATGGCGGCCATGCCCGCGGCCGCGGCCAGGGAGAGCAGGGCGATGGCGGCGATCCAGTGGTGCACCACGAAGCCCATCACGCCGAAGCTGAAGAGCAGCGAGGAGAGCACCAGCGGGCTGAAGAAGCTGACCCCGTGGGAGCGCACCTCGTCGAGGCCATGGTGGCCGTGCTCGACGATGGCGTGCACGTCGTGGTCGGCGGCGTCGAGGTCCACACCGTCGGCGTCCACGCCGTCGACGTCGAAGTCAAGGCCGTGGGCGTCGAGGTCCACGCCGTGGGCGTCGAGGTCGATGCCGTCGGCGTCCATGTCGAGGCCGTCGGCGCCGCCGGCGTCGACGTCGCCCTCGCCGCCGTGGTCGCCGCCGACGAAGTGGAGGAGCGATGCGAGGACCAGGTAGCCCCCGCCCAGGCCCAGGGAGGCGAGGTAGACCATCTCGATCGGTGACACGCTCGTTTCCTCCTCGGCGAGGTTCACAGCTTACCGGGCGGGTGCACTGGCTGGAACTAGGAGTTTTCGGGGTGGGGTATTCCGTCCCTTGGAGGGCGGCCCCAAACGTCGACGGCGGCGGGGTGATTCCCGCCGCCGCCGTGGGTCCGGGCACGAGCCCCGGGGTCTGTAGCGATGACCTCCGGGTCGGGTGTGGGCACGCAGGTTGTGTTGCGCCCGGCCCTTGTTCTCTTCGTGCCCTGACCCTTGTTTCAAGGGCCGTGCCAGGATCGCGATCGATGTGCGTTGAGCTTGCGCCAGATCAAGTGCGCGAGGAACCGTCGTGTCAGCTTGACACCCTGTCGCCCGGACTCACCACAGGGCGGTGACCGCCACCCCCCCGCCGGTGGGCCCGGCGATCGGCGAGATGGCCACCGGCGGCAGCCGGTCGCGGTTGCGGTGCAGCGCCGGCACCACGATGCCGATGGTGGCACCCACGGCCGCGCCCACCAGCACGTCGGTGGGGAAGTGCTTGCCCGACTGCACCCGCAGGATCGCCACCAGCGTACCCACGGCCAGCGTCCCGCCCCACAGTCCGAACAGCGGCCCGGGGTCGTCCCCGAGGTGCTTGTACGTCAGCAGCGTGGCCGACGCGGTCAGGGCCGCGAACGTCAGCGAGGTGTGGCCCGACCAGAACGAGGTGGCGGCGTCCCGCTCCTCCTCGGCCTCCTGCAACGAGTCCCGCAGCCCCTCGGTCTGCTGGATCTCGTCGTAGAACGCCGTCTCCTCGTACTTGATGTACATGAATGGCCGGTAGCGGTTGAACGCCCACTTGGCCATGTTGGTCAGCGCGCCGGCCATGAACACCGACTCCAGGATCAGCAGCGCGTCGGTCCAGATCCACCGGCCCAGGCTGGCCCGCTCCTTGCCCCAGATGGCGTGGTCGAGGCCGTTGAGGATGAACGGCGCGGCGAACGAGGCGTACAGCAGCACGTCGGACACGTCCGCCAGCTGCGGGTCCCACTTGCCGATCGCCGAGCGATCCACCTGGCCGATGTGTTCGTACGTGGACGGGTCGAACGCCGGCGCGCTGAGCTCGTCCTTGATGTTCAGCTCGGTGACCAGCCACAGCGTGCCCATGGCCACGGTCAGCGGGACGTCCACGGTCTCGCGCGCCAGCAACGGCGGCTGGACCTCCGTGGCCATGGCGGGGAGACCCAGGGCGAGCGTGAGCAGCAGCGTGACGAGGAGACGCATCCGGGCACTCCCTTCCGACGACCCCGAAGGGGTCCGTCAGGAGTGTACCACCCGGTTCAGCTCCCGCCGAGCCTCATGGGCAGCCGGCGGCCGCCCTTCTTTGCCGCGCTCTCCTGGGCCGGGACCTCGATCTCGTCGAGGAAGTCCACGGCCAGGGTGACCTCCACGCCGGAGACCAGCCGCAGGGTGACCTCGTCCGCGCGCAGGCGGGCCGTGAACGCGCCGCCGTCCTGCAGCACCACCTCCACCTGGCGCAGGGAGGGCCGGGTGAAGCACAGGGTCCGGATCTCGCCCAGCGCCATCTCCTCGTCGCCGAACGGCGTGGCCAGGGGCAGGGTCTCCACCGTGGGCCGAGCCGACCAGCGGTCACCGTTGGTCAGCAACACCTCGGGCGAGGTCGGATCGTCCGTGGGCTCGATCAGCAGCGCGGGCACGACCAGCTCTGCCAGCCGGTCCTGGCTCAGCTCCAGCTCGGTGTTGCCGTGGCGGAAGCGCACGACCCGGTCCAGCAGGGTGCCCGACAGGGTGGAGCCGTCCGCCAGGGTGATGCGGTGCAGCCGGCCGTCGTCCGCGGCCAGGTCCACGCCGGCGATGCGGTTGGTGGGCACGGTCACCACACCGTAGGGCGTGGCGATCTGCATCTCCGCCCCCAGGATCTTGCCCTGCAGCCTGTCGCCGCGGCGCAGCACGGCCACGTCATCGGTGCTCTGTGGCTGCTCTCCCGTAGGTTCACGCATGCCCACGCGGGAGATGCCGTCCGCGGGCAGGGTCAGCTTGCGGCCGCCGGGCAGCTTCAGCACCAGCGGTTCGCCGGTCAGCGTGCCCACCAGGACCTCGCCGCGGCGTAGCACGAGCACGTCCTCGCCGGCGCCGGGCTCACCGAACAGCACGCCGGCCACCTGGCCGTGCTTCGCGGACTGGGCGCCGTACCATGTGTCGATGGTCCAGGTGCGCTCGACGATGGTGCCCTCCAGGCGGTTGCCGGCGCGCAGCTCGACCGCGTCGCGGTCGCCGCCGCGCAGCAGCCCGGCCATGCGGAACGACGCGCCGCGGCCGCCGCCGGCGAAGTTGGCCACCGGGTGGGTCAGGTCGGACAGGGCGGACGACGCGTCGAACGACTCCAGCCAGGCCACGGCCTCGGCCCGGCTGTTGCGCTGGGCCACGAACAGCACCACGCCGACCGTGCCCTGGGCCGGGACCTCCACCGAGTAGGCGATGCTCGGCGAGTCCGTGCCCGGGGTGTGCATCGGGCTGATGGTGGCGCGCGCGCCGTCGTCGCCGCACAGAACGGCGATGGCAGGGTCACTGCCGCCGTCCGTGGCGTCGTCCGTGACCCACCCGCGGTCCGTGCTGGTGATCATTCCGTCGCCGTCCGTGGTCGTGACCACGGTGGTGCCATCGTCCGAACCAAGGGCGAAGTAGTGGGTCACCGACGCGGTCAATGACGACCCGCCGGGGTTGTGCAGCACCTCGACCCAGCGGGCGTAGCCCTCGTCCGGGGCCACGTACACGCGTCGCGCCACGTACACCCCGCCGGTCGCGGCCATGGGCAGCAGGCCGAACTCGCGGCCGTCGCGCTGCAGCGAGGCGTACCCCGAGAAGCTGGGGACCATGCCGTCCACGGCCACGCTGACCGCGCCGTCGAACGAGTCTGACGTGCCGTCGGCCACGGTGCCGTCCACCTGGATATCCCACATGTGGCCCACCCCGTCGGTGAGCGTGGCGGGCAGGGTGGTCTGCACGCCGTCCCCGACCACGCCGGGGAACGACTCGGCGATGTCGGGCAGCGCCATCTGGGCCACGACCGGACCGGCCGTGGGGATCCCTCACGTGCTCTGGGCGTGGGCAGCCGAGGTGGCGAGCAGGGTCGCGGAGCAGACGATCAGCGTGACGAGCGAACGCATCGGAAACCTCCCATGCAGGGAAGGACACCAGGGTGGCGGCCTTGTTCCAGGATCGGTCGGATCAGCGGGAGCGTATCAGTTCGGCCACGCGGTCGATCGCGGTGGGCAGACCCTCGGGCGACTTGCCCCCTGCCTGGGCCATGTCCGGGCGGCCGCCCCCCTTGCCGCCCACGTCCGCGGCCAGCTGGCCGACCAGCTTGCCCGCGTGGATCGTGCCGGCCAGGTCCTTGCTGACCTTGACCACCAGCCGGGCGCTGCGCTCGTCGCGGGAGCCCAGCACCACCACCCCCGAACCGAGGCTGTCCAGCAGCTTGTCGGCCTGGTCGCGCATCACCTTGGCGTCCGCCTCGACCTCGGCCGCGATCACGGCCACGCCGTCCACGTCCTGCGGGGAGAGGTCGGCCTGGCCGCCGCCGGAGGCCAGCTTGGCCTTGAGCTCGTCCACCTGGCGCTGCAGCTCCTTGCGCTCGGCCACGACGCGCTCGACCCGCTCGGGCAGCTCGTGCACCTGGGCCTTCAGCGTGGCGGCCATGGCCCGGCGTTCGGCCTCCAGCCCGTGCAGGTGCTGCACGGCGCCCTCGCCGGTGACCGCCTCGATGCGGCGCACGCCCTGGGCCACGCTGCCCTCGCTCAGGATCTTGAACAGGCCGATGTCACCGGTACGGGCACAGTGGGTGCCGCCGCACAGCTCCACCGAGGTCCCCGGGATCTCGACCATGCGCACGTCGTCGCCGTACTTCTCGCCGAACAGGGCCATGGCCCCGCGCGAGACCGCGTCGTCGTAGCTCGTGACCTCGGTGGTCACCGGCCCGTTGCGGCGGACCTCGGCGTTGACCGCCTCCTCGAGCGCGGTCAGCTCCTCGGTCGTGGTGCGGGCCACGTGGCTGAAGTCGAAGCGCAACCGGTCCGGGGCCACCAGCGAGCCCTGCTGGGCCACGTGCTCGCCGAGCTGGGCGCGCAGGGCCGCGTGCAACAGGTGGGTGGCCGTGTGGTTGCGGCGGATCGCGTCCCGCCGCGACTCGTGCACGACCGCGCGTACCGCGTCGCCCTCGGCCAACGGGCCGCCCTCGATCCTGCCCTGGTGCACGATAGTCTCACCCTCGAGCACCGTGTCGGTCACGGTCACGACCGCGCCGTCGGCCTCGAGCCGTCCGGTGTCCCCGGTCTGGCCGCCCCTCTCCGCGTAGAACGGCGTGGCGTCGAGCACCACCGCGACCTCGTCGTCGTCGCCGCGGCGCACCGCGCGCACCACGGCGTCGGCCGCGGTGTGTTCGTACCCGGTGAAGGCGCTGTCGATGCCGGCAAGGCCCGTACCGGTGCCCGGCGCAGCGCCGCCGTGGCCGGTGTCGCCGCTGCTCAGCGCGCGGTGCTGCTCCATGGCCGCTCGGTAGCCGGCCTCGTCGATGGCCAGGCCGCGCTCCGCTGCGATCACCGCGGTGAGGTCCGGGGGGAAGCCGTCCTGCGAGTGCAGCACGAACACCACCTCCCCGGGCAGGATCCCGGTGCCCGCGGCCTGTACGTCGGCGAACGCGGCGTCGAGGCGCTCCAGGCCACGGTGCATGGTGCGGCGGAACGTCTCCTCCTCGGCGAGGGTGAAGCGCTCGATCTTCTCGGACCACTGCGCCAGCTCCGGGTAGGCCGGAGCCATGGTGCGCGCGGTCTCGGCGGCCACCTCGTGCAGGAACGGCCGGTCGATGCCGAGCTTGACCCCGTGGCGGATGGCGCGGCGCATCACCCGGCGCAGCACGTAGCCGCGGTCCACGTTGGATGGCATCACCCCGTCGGCGAGCAGGAATGCGGCGGCACGGCCGTGGTCGGCCAGCACGCGCAGGCCCACCTCCTGCTCGGCGTCGCGGGCGTCGGTGAGGCCGGCGATATCCGCGGCGTGGTTCATCAGGTGGGCCAGCTCGTCCGTGCCGTAGTTGGAGTCCGCGCCCTGCATCACCACGGCCAGCCGCTCCAGGCCCATGCCCGTGTCCACGCAGGGGTCGGGCAGCGGGGTGGTGACGCCGGCCTCGTCCGTGAAGTACTGCATGAAGACCAGGTTCCAGATCTCCATGTAGCGGCCCGCGTCGTGGCCGAAGCCCCAGGGATCGGGCTCGTTGTCGGGGGTGAAGTGCTCGCCGAGGTCCCAGTGGATCTCGGCGCAGGGGCCGTTGGGGCCTACGTCACCCATGGACCAGTAGTTGTCCTCGCGGCCGCAGCGGCCGATGCGGTGGGCGGGGAGGTACCGCTGCCACAGCACGAATGCCTCGTCGTCGTCTCGGTAGACCGTGGCCAGCAGGCGGCTGCGGTCGAGGCCCAGCTCGTCGACCAGGAACTCCCAGGCGAAATCGATGGCCTCGCGCTTGAAGTAGTCACCGAAGCTGAAGTTGCCCAGCATCTCGAAGAAGGTGTGGTGCCGCGGGGTGTGGCCCACGTTCTCCAGGTCGTTGTGCTTGCCGCTGACCCGCATGCACTTCTGCACCGAGGTCGCGCGGGCGTAGGGGCGCCTCTCCTGGCCGGTGAACACGTTCTTGAACTGCACCATGCCGGCGTTGGTGAAGAACAGGGTCGGGTCTCGCTCGGGGATCAGCGACGCGGAGCGCACCACGGTGTGGCCGTGGCGTTCGAAGTACTGCAGGAAGCGCTCTCGGATCTGTTGCACGTGCATGACGCGGCTCCTCCGGGCGGTTTTCTAACCTTCCCGGCCACGGCGGTCAACGGGGGATCAGCTGTTGTATTCGTCGGATATCTGCCAGCCGCTGGTGTTCTCGGCGGTGGCGAGCTGCAGCGCGAACTGGTCGGGGTTGGAGCAGAAGCGCAGCGCCTCCTCCTGGGTGATCAGCTTCTCGCGGAAGGCCAGGATCACCGACAGGTCGAAGGTGTGGGTGCCGTGGGAGGCGTGCGACTCCATGAGCACGTCGGGCAGCTCGTGCAGGCGCTTCTCGTCCGCGATCACCTCCTGGATCGGCGTGGTGCTGACCAGCGCCTCGGTGAACAGCTGCGTGCTGGTGCCGTCGGCGCGGCGTACGAGGCGCTGGGCGAGCACGCCCTTGAGCACCGCCGCGATCTGGGCGCGGGCGAAGTGCCGCTCCTCGGCCGGGTGAGCCGTGACCAGGCGGGTGACCGTGCCGGCCACGTCCACCGACCCCATGGTGGCCAGCACGAGGCGCCCGCGAGCCGCGGCCGTGACCGCCCCGCGGATGGTCTCGTCGTCGAGCAGCTCGCCGACCACGATCACGTCGGGATCCTGGCGGATGGCGTTGGAGATGGCGGCCGCGTAGCTGGGGGTGTCCACGCCGACCTCGCGCTGGCTGATGATGCAGCGCTTGTCGCGGTAGACGAACTCCATGGGGCCGTCGATGGTCAGGATGTGACCGGTGCGGTGGCCGTTGATGAAGTCGACCAGGGACGCCAGCGTGGTGGACTTGCCGCAGGCCGCAGCACCGGCGATCACGACCAGGCCTTCGGTGTACGCTGCGATGGTCTCCACCACGGTCGGCAGGGCCAGCTCCTCGAAGGCGGCGATGCGAGCCGGGACCGCCCGGATCGCCATGGCCACGGTCATGCGCTGACGGAACACGTTGACGCGGAACCGGCCCAGCCCCTTGACCCCATAGCTGAGGTCGATCTCGCTGTGGCGGTTGAAGCGGTCGCGCTGGGCGCTGGTCATCACGTTCGAGGCGAGGCGTCCCGCCTCCTCGGGCGTGATGCGCTCGGCGTCCTTGAGCGGACGGAACGTGCCCGAGATGCGGAACATCGGCGGCAACCCCACGCGGATGTGGATGTCACTGGCGCCGTTGTTGACCGCGATCTGCAGGATCTCGTCGATGTCCATGGCCATCGATCCGATCATGCACCAGAACGAGGGGGCGTGTTAAGGCGGGTCAGGCGTTCTTCTCGGGCGCATCCGCGGACTCGGGGCGCTCCTTGATGCCCTTGATCTCGAGGATCTGGTCGACGAGTCCCTCGGTCAGTTCCGGGTTGTCGGCGAGGAACGCCACGGAGTTGTCCCGACCCTGGCCGATGCGGTCGTCGCCCCAGCTGTACCAGGAGCCGCTCTTGCGGATCAGGCCACTGGCCACGGCCAGGTCGAGGATCTCGCCGTCGCGGCTGATGCCCTTGCTGTAGATGATGTCGAACTCGCACTCCTGGAACGGCGGCGCCAGCTTGTTCTTGACCACCTTGACGCGGGTGCGGTTGCCGATCATCTGGTCGGCCTTCTTGATCGCGCCGATGCGGCGGATGTCCAGGCGCACCGAGGCGTAGAACTTCAGCGCGTTGCCGCCGGTGGTGGTCTCCGGGCTGCCGAACATGACGCCGATCTTCATGCGCAGCTGGTTGATGAAGATGACCGTGGTCTTGCTCTTGTTGATCGTGCCGGTCAGCTTGCGCAGGGCCTGGCTCATCAGGCGCGCCTGCAGCCCGGGCAGGGAGTCGCCCATGCT
Organism: uncultured Rickettsiales bacterium; assembly: GCA_964639985.1. Taxonomy (GTDB): domain Bacteria; phylum Myxococcota_A; class UBA796; order UBA9615; family CAYRNR01; genus CAZXHG01. The sequence continues at coordinate 4,301 of CAZXHG010000133.1, read as the reverse complement.
GCCATCGAGCTCGGCCTTGGGCACCAGCGCGGCCACCGAGTCCACCACCACCACGTCCAGTGCGCTGGAGCGGACCAGGGTGTCCACGATCTCCAGGGCCTGCTCCCCGGTGTCGGGCTGGCTGACCAGCAGGTCGTCGGTGACCACACCGAGCTTGCGGGAGTACTTGACGTCCAGGGCGTGCTCGGCGTCGATGAAGGCCGCGATGCCGCCCTTCTTCTGGGCCTGTGCCAGGATCTGCAGCGCCAGGGTGGTCTTGCCCGACGACTCCGGCCCGTAGATCTCGACCACCCGTCCGCGGGGGATCCCGCCGGTGCCCAGGGCGATGTCCAGGCCGAGGGAGCCCGAGGGGATCACCTCGACATCGGGCATGATGGCGTTGTCGTCACCGAGGCGCATGATCGAGCCCTTGCCGTACATCTTCTCGATGCTGCTGATCGCGAGATCGAGGGCCCGGCCCTGCAGATCACCACTCCCGGGCAGGGGCATCTTCTTCGACTTCTTCTTCTTCGCCGCCATCGCTACTCCCACAACAGAGCGGGTTGATCGGACACTGCTCAGATGTTCAGTACCGCTGTTCTAACCCGTCGGGTTCGAGGTTTCAACCTTGTAGTGCCGCCCGCTCCAGGATCGTGTGCCGGGGTCCCTGCGGTGAGAGCTCGCTGCGGAACAGCAGCAGCTCCTCCACCGGGATGGCGCCGTGGTCTCGAGCGACCTCCTGCAGCATAGTACGGAGGTGCGACAGCCCCTGACGCCGGAGGGGTTTGCGGACCCTGGCGAGGGTCAGGTGGGGGTGGTACCGCCGGCGATCCAGCCGTACGCCGCAGCGCCCCAGGGGGCCGGCCAGCGCCCCCTGCAGGGCGACCAGCGGGTCCGCGTCCTGCACGCCGACCCACAGCACCCGCGGGCGGCCGGTGTTGGGGAACACGCCCAGGTCACGCGCGCGGACCTCGAACGGCGCGTGCCGCGCGCACACGTCGGTGACGGCCGCGGCGATGCGGGCGGCCTGCGCGTGGCCCACGTCGCCCAGGAAGTGCAGGGTCAGGTGCAGGGTCTCGGGGCGGACCCAGCCCACCTGCAGGTGGGGGCGGTGGCGCTCCTGCTCGGCCGCCAGGGCCTCACGCACGGGGGAAGGCAGCGCCACGGCCACGAAGGCGCGCAGGGTCTCGCCCATCAGCCGGCCCTCGCCATCTCCCGGCGCAACATCTCCAGCGCAATCTGGGCCGACAGGCGGCGGTTGAGGTCGCGATCGCGGAACAGGCGCAGCTCGCGGACGTGGGTGCGCTGCGGACCGGCCACGGCCACGTAGACCATGCCCACGGGCTTGGTGGGGGTGCCGCCGGTGGGGCCGGCGATGCCGGTCAGGGCCAGGCCCCAGGAGGCGCCGGCTGCGGCGCGTACGCCCTCGGCCATGGCCCGCGCCACCGGCTCGCTGACCGCGCCATGGTCGATCAGGAGCTCTTCGGGCACGCCGAGCATCTCCTGCTTGGCCTCGTTGGCGTACGTGACGTAGGCGCGCTCGAACCAGGCGGTCGAACCGCTGACCGATGTGATCAGCGAAGCGACCATGCCTCCGGTGCAGGACTCGGCCGTGGTCACGGTCTCACCGCGGCGGGCCAGCAGGTGCCCCACGGCCGCGGCCAGGCTCTCGTCGGGGTCCTCGGAGTAGCAGTCGTGCCCCAGGCGCTCGCGGACCTCGGCGCGGACCTGCTCGAACGCGGCCGTGCCGTCGCGGTCCACCGCCTCGCCCGGCAGCAGCAGCTTGACGTGGTTCTCGTGCATGTAGGTGCGGAAGCCGAGCTGCACCCGGGGATCGAGGTCGTCGATCCCCTGCAGCCGCTGCTGCAGGTTGGACTCGCCCACGCCGGCCACGCGGAACGTGGCGGTGAGCGGCTCGTCCAGGATCCAGCGCTCGCGCGCGCGCGGCAGCACGGTCTGGCCGGCCATGGCCTTCATCTCCGACGGCACGCCGGGCAGGAAGCAGCACAGGGCGCCGTCGATCTCCACGGCGAAGCCCGGGGCCGTGCCGCGCGGGTTGGGGATGAGCTCGCACCCGGCGGGCAGCATCGCCTGCTTGCGGTTGGTGGGACTCATCGGCACGCTGAGACGCTGGAACGCGGCCTCGACCTGGGCCATCGCGCCCTCGTGGAACGTGATCTCCACGTCGGCGAGCCGGGCGACGGCCTCGGCGGTCAGGTCGTCCTCGGTCGGCCCGAGGCCCCCGGTGGACACGACCAGGTCCGACGCGTCGGTGGCGCTGCGCAGGGTGCGCACGATATCCTCGATGTCGTCCCCGCAGGAGGCGGAGCCGCGCACGCGGAAGCCGAGCCCGAAGAGCTGCTCGGCGAGCCAGGCGGCGTTGGTGTCCACGAGTTGGCCGGTGACGATCTCGTTGCCCTGGGAGAGAATGGTGGCGGTCGGCATGATGCGTGGCATTGTACTCGGCGATGGAGACGAGGGTGCATGAGTGAAGGAAGCGGTGTGGGGCGCTGGCTGAAGCGCCTGGGGTGCGTGGTGGCGCTGGGCGTCGTGGCCGGGCTGGCCGTGGCCGGCTACGTCGGGATGCAGGTCAAGGCGTTCCTCGAGACGCCCCCACGTGTCGAGGGGGAGATGGTGGTGATCGAGATCCCCCAGGGCGCCTCTGGCCGGGCCGTGGCCAGCCTGTTGGCCGAGCAGGGCGTGGTCACGGACGCGGATCGGTTCTACATGCTGCTACGCCACCGGGAGGCGGGGCCGGGCATCCGCGCAGGCGAGTTCGAGTTCCGCACCGACTGGACCCCGGACGAGGTGATCGACGCGCTGCACGACGCCCCGGAGGTGACGTACCCGCTGTCGGTCCCCGAGGGGCTGCGGTTCCTGGAGATCGCGGATCGGATCGAGGAGGCTGGTCGCGGCTGGTCCGGGGACCGCTTCCTGGAACTGGTACGGGATCCGGCCGTGCTGGCCCGGGCCGGGGTCGACGCCGAGAACCTCGAGGGTTACCTGTTCCCCGAGACCTACCGGTTCTCCCGCGACGCCACCGAGGAGGACGTCGTCGAGGCCATGCTCGGGCAGTTCGAGGCGCACTTCGGCGAGGCCGAGCAGGCGCGGGCCGCGGAGCTGGGCCTGTCGCGCCACGAGATCGTCACGCTCGCGTCGCTGGTGGAGAAGGAGACCGGCATCCCGGACGAGCGCGGGCTCGTCGCCGCCGTGTACCACAATCGCCTTCGCATCGGCATGAAGATGGAGTGCGACCCGACCATCATCTACGGCATCGAGGACTACGACGGCATCATCCACCGCTCGGACATCGCCAACCCGCACCCGTGGAACACCTACGTCCACCCGGGCCTGCCCAAGGGCCCGATCGCCAACCCAGGCGGCGAGGCCATCAAGGCCGCGCTGTACCCGGAGGACGTGGACTACCTGTTCTTCGTGGCCATCGACGACGGCAGCCACCACTTCTCGAAGGGCTACGCCGAGCACGCGCGCTACGTGAACAGGTATCAGCGGTGATGGTCGATCGCACGCTCCGCGTGCGATCGACGAGGGGACGGATCAGAGCTGGATCAGCAACCCGATCGTGCCGTCGGCGATGAGCTGTGTCTCCGGCCGGTTGCGGTCGATGTCCTTGATGTACTTGGCGTGGGCGAAGCCGATGTTGAGCGCGGCGAAGAAGCCGAAGCTCTCGGTGACCTTGAAGTCCACGCCGCCGCGGACCTTGAAGCCGGGGGCGAAGCGGGCGCCGGTCTCGGGGTGCACCTGGTACAGCACGAAGACCAGGTCGCCACCGACGAACGGGTGCCAGCGGCCGCGCATGCCCTTGTAGCTGGCGCCGATGGCCAGCGGGATCAGGGTCACGACCTTCTTCTGGTTGTTGATGATCGCCGAGGCGGTCCAGCCCTTGAACTGCAGGTCGATCAGGACGTTGCGGTGCACGTGGATGCCGATGTCACCGCCGTAGCTGAAGAAGCCCTGGTAGTAGTACACCCCGCCGGCCGACGCCTTGATGCAGACGTGGGCCACGTCCAGGCTGCCGTTGTAGGTGGCTCGTCCGCCGCTGCTGCGCCTGCCGCCGTCGAGATCCTGCACGTCACGCCGGTCCCGGCCGCGCGTGCTGCTCGAGGTGTACCCGCCGCGCGAGTCGCGCGAGTCGCGCGACTCGCCTCGGTCGTAGTCGTCCCGTGAATCACGGCTGTCGCGCGAGTCGCGACGGTCGTAGTCGTCGTAGTCGTCGTCGCGACGGTCGTAGTCGTCGTCGACAAGGTCGTAGTAGTCGTAGTCGTCCTCCTCGGCGAACAAGAACACGTAGGAGACGAAGA
>CAZXHG010000132.1:0-28083 GCA_964639985.1 uncultured Rickettsiales bacterium | reverse complement strand
CCAGAGCGACCTCGACGGCGACGGCCTGGGAGACGAGTGCGACGTCTGCCCCAACGACGCGGACAACGACGCGGACGGCGACTGGGTGTGCGGTGACGTGGACAACTGCCCCGACACCTACAACCCGGACCAGGCCGATGCAGATGCCGACGGCGCCGGCGACGAGTGCGACGTCTGCCCCTTCGACGCGGACGACGACATCGACGGTGACGGCACCTGCGGCGACGTGGACAACTGCCCGGACGACTACAACGCCGACCAGGCAGACTACGACCTCGACGGCGTGGGCGACGTGTGCGACAACTGCCCGGCCGTGCCCAACTCCGAGCAGGGGGACGCCAACGGCAACGGCATCGGCGACCTGTGCGAGGAGCCGAACCTGGAGGGGCTGTGCACGCAGACCCAGGGTGGCTGGGGCGCCCGCGCCCGCGGCCGCAACCCGGGCCGCGTCCGCGACGACAACTTCGACGACGTGTTCCCCGCCGGCCTGATCGTCGGCGGCACCTACACGGCGACGTTCACCTCGGCCCAGGCCATCGAGGACTTCCTGCCCGCGGGCGGGACCGCGTCCACGCTGGCGATCGACTCCACCGACCCGGTCGACACCGCCGCTGGCGTGTTCGCCGGCCAGGTCGTGGCCCTGACGATCAACGTGTACTTCTCCGAGGCCGGCGTGCTCGCCGACGACGACGCCCTCCCGCTGGGGTACATGCCCATGGCCATCGACGGCTTCGACGGCCTCACGGTGTACGGCCTGCTCGACCTGGCCAACCAGGTCATCGGCGGCGACACCGGCGCGCTGGACGCCTACGGGGCCACGATCTCCGACCTCAACGACGCGGTGACGGCGGTTAACGAGGCCTTCGTGGACTGCAGCTTCACCGACAACGGAGCCTTCTGAGCGGACCGGGCAGCTCCCGCTGAACCCGGGGCGGCGCGGGGAGGGGGTCGGTCACGGCCTCCTCCCCGCAGGCTCCTCTCCCCTCCCCCGACGCGAATCGACGACGGCTCCACGGGCGGTGGTACCATCGTTCCCCGCGAGACCCGTGATGCGAATCGCCCTGATCAACGTCTGTGGCCGCCAGTCCAGCGAGGGCTCGCGCCTGATCTCCGCGCTGCTCAAGCGAGCGGGCCACCAGGTCTGCCGGGTGTTCCTCACTCGCGTGCACCCCGTGCCCTACACCCACCGCGAACTCGCCCGCCTCGGCGACCTGCTGGCCGACGTGGACCTGGTGCTGGTGGCGGTGTACAGCGCCTACGCCGGCAGGGCGGTCCAGGTCTCGCAGGTCCTGCGCCGCCGCTTCCCGTCCGTGCCCGTGGTCTGGGGCGGCCCCCACTGCGTGGCCTCGCCCGAGCACGCGCTGCGCCACGCGGACGGCGCATGCTTCGGCGAGGGGGACGCAGCCGTGGTCGAGTTCGTGGACCGGCTGGCCGCAGGAGACGACCGCTGCTGGAGCACGCCGGGCATGGCCTTCCGGCGTCCGGACGGCGACGTGGTCAACGAACCGCGGCCGCCCCTGGAGGACCTCGACGGGCTACCCCACGACGACTTCGGCCTCGACGACAGCTACCTGCTCGACGGTGACCTGCTCCCGATGACGCGGCAGCGGCTGCGCGACACCTTCGTGGTCTACCCGTTCGGCGAGCCCACGTTCTGGGCCCTGAGTGCGCGCGGCTGTCCCCACCACTGCTCGTACTGCAACAACTGCCGCTACCTGGCCATGTTCGGCCGCAATGCGCTGCGGCTGCAGTCCATGGACCGCTTCTGCGACGAGCTCGCCGCCCACCTCGATCGGCTGCCGATGTTCCGTCGCGTGGCCATCGCCGACGACGACTTCCTGTGCCGGCCGCTGCACGACCTGGAGCGGTTCGCCGCGCGCTACCGCGCCGAGGTGGGCCTGCCGTTCTCGGTGTTCGTGTCGGCGCGCACCTTCGACCGACGCAAGCTCGACCTGCTGCGCGACGCGGGCCTGGCCATCGTGCAGATGGGGGTGCAGTCGGGCTCGGACCGGGTGCTGCGGGAGGTCTACGACCGGGACCTGAGCGTGGCCGCCACCCGCCGGGTGGTGGACGAACTGGAACCCCTGCTGCGGGACGGCGAGCTCGAGCTGCTGCTCGACTTCATCGTGGACAACCCCTACGAGACGCCGGCGGACGTGCTGGCCACCCTGCGCTACCTGAGCGACCTGCCCCGGGGCGCCCGCCCCAACCTGTTCACCCTGTCGTGGTTCCCGGGCACCCCCCTGTACGCACGCGCGGTTGCGGACGGTATCGTGCGAGCGGAGGACGAGGAGGCCTACCGCCACTTCAGCGGCATGGTGCGCTACCACCGCCGCTACGAGACCCTGCTGGTCCTCGCCCTGGGCCGCGCCCTGCGCTCCGGTGTACCCGGCGCACGCGGCACGGCCAAGGTCCTCGCCTCCGGTCCACTGCGGGCCATGGCGCGCGGCGCGCCGCTGTCCGCCGGGTGGTCCCTGGCACAGCGCGCCAGGCTCGCGTACGGCGCCGTGCGCTGGATGCGGATCGTGGCGCGCAGCTGGGACGGGACGTAGTCCATGGGCGTTGACCACCCCGGCCGCGCGCTGCTCGTCATCGGTGGGGCCTACCTGCTCGTCCTGCTGTACGTGCAGGGGCCACTTCAAGCCGACCTGCTCACCGGCGACGTGCGGCACGACGCATTCCACGGGCTGTACCTGCACCAGCACCTCGATCGCTGGCACGTGCCGGGCTACCACGCCCTGATCGCCGCGCTCCACGCCGTGCTACCCACGCGGTTCCCACCGCTGATCACGATGATGGCGATCGCCTCGGCCTCCCTGCTGGCGAGCTGCCTGCTCGTGTACCGGTTCCTCGGGGTCGCCGGGCTCGACCGCCGCCGGGCAGCGTGGGCGATGCTGCTGTTCGCCCTGTGGCCATTCGAGGGGCTGGTGGACGTGGTCTACCCCCGGGCGGACATGCTGGCCATCGCGCTCCTCCTGGCCGGCCTCGTGCTGCTCCAGGACGGGCGGCCCCGGTCCGGGGCGATCGTGGTGGGGCTGGCCGCGATCACCCACAAGGCCCTGTGGCCGGCCGCCGCCCTGGTGTGGCTCCTCCACCACGTGCCACGGCGTGCACACACCTCGCCCCTCCTGCCCGGTCTGCTGATCGCGCTGCCCCTGGCCACGGTGTGGTGTGTTGGCCTGCGCCTGTACGGGGATCCGACCTGGCTGATCGCCGAGAACGTGAGCGCGGAGCTGGTGAGCCGCTCCCCCCTGCCCGTGCTCGACGGCATGCTCGGCACGCTGCTCTTCCAGGGCCCATCGGGGTGGGCCAAGGGCCTGTGGCTGGGAGCCGTGCTCGGGCTGTGCGCGACCTCCGCCGCCGCAGCCTGGCGTTACCGGCTGCGGGACTGGGAGCTGGTCGTGCCGCTGGCGGCAGGTCTGGTCCTGCTGGGGCTCGTGGTGAACCAGCACGAGTACTGGATCGTGGGTCGGCTCGGCCGGCTCGCCGTGCTCCCGATGATGGTCGCCTTCGGCCGCGTGCAGATCGCGTTGCCACGATGGTCGATCCAGGCGGGAACGGCCGTGGTACTCGCGGCGCTGCTGGCCAGCCAGTTCCTCTGGGCCTGGTATTCGTTCGCGCGGAGCTGATTCTGGACCTCCAGCCGCCCGAGGGCTGACCCGCGCCATCCCGATGGCGTACCCTGCGAGCGATGGCTCGCAAGGTCACCGCCCGGCGCACCGGCGCCATGATCCTCTCGCAGTGGACGCGACACGTGGCCGTGGTCGCGATCCACGTCTTCCTGATCGGGTACGCGGTCGGCCACCTCGGCGCCGAGCACTACGGCGCCTGGGCCGTGGTGGCGGCGTTCATCAACTACCTGTCGACCCTCGACTCGGGCATGACCGTGGCCCTGCAGTACTTCATCGCGCGGTTCGCGGTGCAGGAGGATCGGGAGGCCTCGGTCGGGATCTACAGCACGGCATGCGCGATCTTCGCGGGCGTGGCCGTGCTCGCGGCGGGCATCTGCGTGGGCCTGTCGTTCGTGTTCCACGACGTGTTCCCCAAGCTGACGCCGGCGTCGGCCGAGGAATGCTCGGTGGCCCTGTGGTGGGTGGCGCTGGCCATCGTCGGCTTCATGGCCTCCATGCCCGTGCAGGGCACCCTGCTGGGCCTGCAGCAGCACACCGCGCGCAACATCGTGCACGTGCTGGGACTGGTGGGCCGGGTGGTGGCGGTGGTGGTCCTGTTCAACGTCTACCACCCCTCGATCGTGTACCTCGGCGTGGCGTTCGCCGTGATGACCTGGCTGCGCTTCCTGCTGGGCCTGGCCGCCCTGCGGTGGCTCGCCCCGGAGATCGTGCTGCGCCTGTCGTCCGTGTCCTGGGAGGTGCTCAAGCAGCTGATCACCTACAGCGGCCACTCCTTCTGGTGGACCGTGGCGTCGCGGCTGACCCAGGAGAGCGGCGCGTTCCTGTCCGCGTGGATGTTCGGCCCGACCATGGCCACGTACATGTACGTGGGCACCAAGCTGCCGCGCGCCTTCGGCGGGATACCGATGGGCGCGGCCGGGGTGTTCGTGCCCGTGGCCAGCTCCCTGCACGCCGAGGGGGACACCGAGCGGCTGCGGCGCGTGCTGGCCCGGGCGCTGCGGTTCTCGGCCGTGTTCTCCATCGGCGGGGCCGCTTGCCTGATCGCCTTCGGTCGACCTGTGATCGAGGCCTGGCTGGGGCCCGGCTACGACGTGGCCTACACCGTGCTGTGCATCATGTCCGCCGGCTTCGCCGGCATGTGGACGTTCCACGCGGTGGAGTCGATGCTGATGGGCGTGCGCCTGCTGTGGCCGATCACCTGGGTGTGGGTGGTGCGGGCGACCGGCACCATCGGTCTGGCCCTGCTCGGGGGCTGGCTGTTCGACTTCGAGGGGATGTGCGTGGGCCTGGTCGCGGCGCTGTTCCTCACCTACCTGGTGTGGATCCCCGGGCTGGCCGCGCGACACTTCGGGGTGGGCTGGCCCGGTCTGTACCTGCGGAGCCTGCCCGCTCCCCTGGTCGTGGCCGCGGCCGTGGGCGCCACCGGCTTCGCCATCCAGCGGGCGATCCCGCCGACCCCGCTGTGGGTGCTGCTGGCCGAGTGTGTGGTGGTCGCGGGCCTGTTCGGCGCCCTGGCCTTCGCCATCGGTCTCGATGGCGCCAGCCGGGACCTGATCCTGCGCAAGTTGAAGCTGAAGCAGGGGTAGGCCGGATCCTCACCCCCAGGACCGGATCCGCTCGACCAGCGGCTCCACCTCGACCTTCCAGTTGTGCCGCAGGTCGTAGGCCTCCCGGGCGCGACGACCCATCTCCCGGGTCTCGTCCGGGTTGGACCGCATCTGCACGATGGCCTCGGCGATGGACTCGGGCTGCTCCGTGTCCGCGGTCAGCCCGCACTGCTCGGCGCGCACGATGGCCACGATCTCGCGGGAGTACTCCGGCACGATCACGGGCAGCCCCGCGGCCAGGTACTCGAACAGCCGGTTGGGCAGGCTGTCCACGCCGAACGCGCGACCGTAGGTGATCAGCCCCGCGTCGCACTCGCGCAGCACGGCCGGCATCTGCTGCATGGGCACGCGCTGGCGCAGGTCCACCTGCTCGCCGATGCCGAGCTCGTCCACGTACGCGAGGAATTCGGGCTTGCCGAACCCGTCGCCGTAGCGGCCGAACAGGTCGAAGAACAGCCCGCGCAGGCCGTCGGCCCGCTGCGAGGCGATGGCGAGCGACTGCATCACCAGCTCGGTCCCCCGCGTGCGGATCGCCTTGCCGTGCATCAGGGTGAAGTGCTGGCGATCCGGGCCACACACGTCGGACGCCGGATCGGTGCCGAACCACTCCGGTGCGCAGGATCGCACCACCAGCTTCTCGGTCGTGACCTCGGCGTAGGGCTCCAGCACCGAGTTGCTGACCCCCACGACCAGGTCGCTGCGCTGGGCCATGCGCGCGATCAGGCGCCGCGCGACCCCGCCCACCACCCGATGGGGCAGGCCGTCGAGGTACCCGCCCAGCACCGCGTCGTGGAACACCTCGTGGATGTCGAACACCACGCGGGCGCGGCTGCGGCTGGCCAGCCGCAGCGCGACCACCTGCGTGTCCGGCTCGGACGTGCAGTACACGTCCACTCCCGGGATCGAGCGGGCCTCCCGCTCGATGCGGAGGTGCAGCAGCAGACGCTGCCGCTTGCCCTGGGGTCGTCGGACCAGGCGGTAGTCGATGCCGTCGTCCGGCTCCGGCGGCCTGTCGAACATGGCGTAGTCCGGGCCGACCCAGGTCACCCTGAAGCCCGCGTCGACCAGGGCCTGACCCACCTTGTTGCGCACCCGGTAGTCGTCCGTGGAGTGCGCGGTGAGCATGCAGATGTGGGGCGTACGACTCATGGGCTCCACCGGGAGGTCAGCTGCTGGCCAGCTCCAGGAACAGGTTCTCGAACTTGTCGGCCACCGCGTCGAGGGTGAAGTGCTGTCTCACGTGGTCGAAACCGGACAGACCCATGGCGCGCGCCCGCTCCCGGTCGCCGTGCAGCTCGAGCACCGCGTCGGCGAACGCGCGGGCGTCCTCGGCCGGCACGCACACGCCGCAGCCGGCCTCGTCCACCAGCTGGCCGGCGTCGCTGGTCCGCTCACCGGAGATGATGGCGGGACGCGCGCTGGCCATGATCGCCAGCAGCTTGGACGGCACCGAGAACTCGGCCAGCCCCTTCTTGTACGTGCACGCGGACACGTCGGCCGAGGAGAAGATGTACGGCACGTTCTCCTCGGGCTGCCGCGGGGGGAACACCACGTTGGTCAGGCCCCGCTGTTCGGCCTGGCGAACGAGCTCGTCCTTGTGCTCGCCGCGGCCGACGATGCAGAACAGGATGTCCTCGTGGTCCCGCAGCAGCTCGGCCGCCTCCACCAGGATCTCCACCCCGCGGCCGATGCCCACGTTGCCCGCGTACATGACCACGAACTTCTCGTGCAGGCCGTACTCCCGGGCAAAGGGGTTGTCCTTGGGCAGGGGCGCGTCCCCGGACACCTGGATGTAGTTGGGGATCACCTCCACGTGCGCGTCGGTCACGCCCCGGTCCTTCAGCGATCCCTTCATGCCGTCGGACAGCACCACGATGCGGCTGGACAGGCGGTACGAGACCTTCTCCAGCAGCTTCATCACCGACAGCGCGGGCAGGTTGGACCAGATGTTCATCTTCACCGCGATGTCGGGGTAGATGTCGACCACGTCGAACACGGCCCTGGCGCCCCGCAGCTTCGCGATCAGCCCGCCCACGATGCCGTTGGTCAGCGGCGGCGAGGACAGGGTGAAGACGATGTCGTAGTCCCCGCGGATCACGATCCCGGCGATCGCCGAGGAGATGTTGAAGCTCATGTAGTTCAGCGCGCGGTAGACCAGGCCCAGCTTCTGGCTGCGGAACACCGGGGCGAACACCCAGGTCCGCAGCAGGTCGGCGTCCTCCCAGCGGGTGCGCTGGAACAGCCTGCCGCGGTACTCGTGCCAGGTCTCGGGCGTGCCCGAGCGGAAGTGCGGGAAGCTGGAGATGATGGTGACCTTGTGGCCGCGCCGGTGCAGCTCGCGGAAGATGCCGCCCAGGATCGGGGTGGCTGGCCCGATGTATGGATACCAGTACAGCAACACCACCAGGATGTTGAGCTTCTTTTCCCCGGAGTTCGTCATCGCATGGCTCGGCTCGGAAGCGCGTTCATATAGTCAGCAGCCCTTTGAACCGTCAAGCGGGCGGCTGGGAGGATCCCCGCTGACGGGTGAACCACTCCAGCTTGCCCATCAGCGAGATGAAGGCCAGCATGTTGACGAATCGCAGCAGCGTGCCCTGCTTCAGCGACACGGCGAAGTCGAAGATGATCAGCGCCAGCAGCACGTGTCGCAGTGCGTCGACCCTGGATGCCTTGCGGCTCCTGCCACCGATCCGCAGGTACACCAGCCACACGCCCACCAGCATCACCACGTAGACCACGAACCCGAAGATCCCCTCCTCGGCCAGGACCTCGAGGGGCACCACGTGGGGGTACTGCACCAGCCCCGGGGTCTGCCTCGACCATGCCGCGGAGTTGCCCAGCCCCAGCACGATCCGGTGGGGTGGGTTGTCGGCCCAGGTGCGCAGGAGCGCGCCGGCGTGCTTGAGCCGGCGGTTGAGCACGTCGTCCTGGATCTCGGCGGCCTGCCACCGCTCGCCGCCCACGCTCTCGTCGATGATGTTCTCGGCGATCTGGGTGGCGACGAACAGCGCCAGCCCCAGCACGATCAGGGAGGGCAGCCGCATCTTGGCGCGGATCAGGTAGGTCAGCCCGAACGCCATGCCCAGGGCGAACACCTGGCCCCTGGAGCCGGTCTGCACGGCCACCACGAGGCACTCCACGGCGATGACCACGCGCAGCAGCGGCCACCACCGCCCCTCGCCCACCTCGAGGAAGACCGCGGTGAGCGCCACGTACCCGGTCAACGAGGCGATGATCAGCGGCGACGTGAACTCGCCGTCCGCCAGGATCACGGAGCGCGGCCCCCACTCCGCACCGAACTGCAGCAGCATCAGCGCGGGCAGGCCGATGTACACGATCGCGGCGAACGCCTTGCGCATGTCGTCGATGCTGTTGATCAGCAGCGGCGCCATGAACGTGATGGCCACCAGGTAGGGCATCGCGCTCTTGAGGTGGAACATCGTCACGTCCTTGTCCAGCGCCCACAGCGGCGTGAGGAAGCTGAAGACGACGAGGACGGCGATCGGGACCACCAGCGGGCCGAAGGTCAGCGGGAACAGCTTGCGCTGCATCCACTTGGTGGTCAGCGCGCCGAGCAGGATCCCGAACGAGGCGAAGTTCATCAGGGTGTTGTGGGTGCGGAAGTACGGGTGGTGGTACTGGATGACCTGCTCGATGACGTAGATGCTCACGATCAGGCCGAAGGCCACGGGCGGACGCCGGACGGCCACCACCGCGCTGCCGAGGAACAGGACCAGGACGACGATACCCAAGGAACGTTCCGTTCACCCCACGCCGCCGGCGCTGCCCGGCGACGCTGACCCAAGTAGACACCCCCCGTGCGCACTGTCAAGGCGCGCGGAGGGCGGTCGTTTGAACCGCGGCCAGCCCCCGAGGGGGACCGTGCGCCGGGTCGATTGACACGGTCGAAAACCGTGCAGTACGTTGAGCTGGCCCGTGACCCGGCCTGCGAGCCCCACCGTACACCGCCGGAGCAGCACCATGGCGCACGTCCCACACGACGACGACAGGCTCCTGCAGCGGCCCGTGTTGATCCTGGGTGCGCCCCGCTCCGGCACCACCTTCCTCGGCCGGGTCCTCGGCCGCCACACGGCCGTGTCCTACGTGGTCGAGCCGCGCACCATCTGGAAGTACGGCAACGAGCGGCGCAGCGACATGCTGGGCGCCGACGACGCGCGCCCCGAGGTGGTACGCTACGTGCGGCAGCAGATGGCGCGGGTGGTGCGCGAGGGCAAGGGCGAGCGCCTGCTGGAGAAGACCCCGGCCAACGCGCTGCGCATGGGATTCATCGACCGCATCTTCCCCGACTGCCGGTTCATCCACATCCGGCGCAGCGGCCCGGATGCGATCCTCTCGATCCACCACAACTGGCGCAAGCACGTGACCGGCGAGGGCGACGCGAAGGAGCGACGCGAGTGGTGGCGCACGCGGCTGAAGGTGCGGCTCGGCCAGCTGGACTGGCGGCGGGCGCCCTTCTACGCCGGCGAGTTCGTGCGCTGGGCGGCCCCGGACCGGCTGGCCTCGCTGGCCGGGTTCAAGTCCTGGGGCCCCCACCTCCCGGGCCTGGACGCCATGATCCGCGAGATGGACCTGCTGGAGGTGTGTGCCCTGCAATGGCGGACCTGCGTGGAGGCAGCATGTCACTACGGCCGGCAGCTGCCACCCGAGCGCTACATCGAATGTCGGCTGGAGGATCTGGGTGAAGACCTGATCCGGAAGCTGCTGCGCTTCGCCGACCTCGACGAGGACGACGAGGCGGTGTGGTCCACCTTCCACGAGCGCTTCAGGCCACATCTCGCCGGCGCACGCTCGGCGAGGGCGCCCGAAGACGAGCTGGCGATGATCGAGCGCTGGATCGAGCCGACGACGACCTGGCTGGAGTAGGGGGCGCTATCCCCCGCGGCCGAACAGCACGGCCGTCACGGTCTTGACCACGATCACCAGGTCCAGGAAGAGGCTCGCCCGCTGGATGTAGTACAGGTCGTACTCCAGCCGCCGCATCTCGTTGTCCCGGAACTTCGCGTGGTCCTTCTGCACCTGGGCCCACCCGGTCAAGCCCGGCTTGACCGACAGTCGCAGGGGATACAGGGCGCTCTCCTTGGTGTGCTTGTCGGTGTAGACCTTGCGGATCGGCCGCGGCCCCACCAGGGACATGTCGCCGCGCAGGATGTTGAAGATCTGCGGGATCTCGTCGAGGTGGGTGGAGCGCAGGATCTTGCCCACGCGGGTGATCCGCGGATCACCGCCGACCTTGACCCGGTCACCGCCGGCCGGGCTCTCCGAGCCGGGCTTCATGGTGCGGAACTTGTACACCCGGAACGGCTGACCGAGGCGCCCCTGGCGCTCCTGGCCGAAGAACACGGGGCCCTTCGACTCCAGCTTGATCAGGATCGGGATGACCACGAAGAACGGCGCCGCACAGAACAGCCCGAACACGGCCACGCACAGATCCATCAGCCGCTTGATGCGCGACACCGTGATGTAGCGCAGGTCCTGGTGCTGGGTCGCGGACAGCAGCCAGGCGTCCGACAGCACGCTCACCGGCAGCCGCCCGGTCAGGTAGGCGAAGTACGAGGGCAGGTCGTGCACGGCCAGCCCCGAGAACTGCCGCATCAGCAGCTGCCGCAGGGAATCCCCTTCGAGCCGCGTGCGGCCCGAAAGCACCACGGTGTCGATGGGCGAGTCCGCCCGCTCGAGGAAGGCGTCGAACTCCGCGTCGTCGTGACACAGCGCGACCCCCTCCACCTCGGGCGGCTCACCGTCGTCCACCCGCAGCGCGCAGCGGATCTGCGGCATCTCGATCGGGTGGCTGCTCAGCTCCCCGTGCAACAGCTGGAGCGACTCGTCGTCCCCGATGAATGCGATCTCCGAGCGCAGTCGCGCCAGGAACAGCCACGGCGCCAGCAGCCACCGCCAGCCGTAGACCAGCACGATGGTCAACAGGACGTGCGTGACCATCACGATGCGGCCGAACTGGACGAACGGGAAGATGAACACCACCACGGAGAGCACGAGCGCGCCCACCACCACGGCCGCACAGGCAAGGACGAACAGCCGCCCTCCCAGGTACTCGCGCTTCAGCTCGTACAGCTGGAAGACATAGAACACGAGCAGATGGATGACGATCGCGCAGGCCACGAACCAGGTCATGCGGCCCGTGATCTCGATGCGGATGTCCTCCAGGGGGGCGCCCACGACGAACGCCAGCCGGAACGCGTAGGCCATGATGATGGCGAGGAACACCAGCAGCGAGTCGATGACCGCCATGGCCATCTGTCGTCGAACCACCGGTGCCTGGAACACGCCCTTCATACGTTCGCCTCTATCCCCCCTCGATGGGGCCGCCATATTAGTCCGAACCTCGGTATACCGGTCAACTACCGCGCGACCGCGGGGGAAAAAAGAGGGCCGATCATTTTCCTTGTTCGCCCGCGTGCGGTTGTTCTCGACAGCGGGATGATGTGTGTTATGTTGCGCCCGTCCTGCTACACGACCTTGAGGTTCCGGGGAGGGCGTGGTTCGGGACACACCGCGCGCCAGCTGGCCCCCCACGGAACCCGGCGCCTCCACCGAGGCCTACACTCGGGTCGTCAGAGGTGACGCTGTGAACGACGCACCCACGCCGCTACACGAGCTGCCCCACCCGGAGGCCGAGGCGGAATCCCGGGGATTCCGCGTCCAGGACCTGCTGGACTACATGATGGTGCTACGGCAGCACCTGCTGCTGTTCCTCGTGCTGACCATCATCACCGCCGCTGGCGTCACCGCCCTCGGCCTGAGCCAGCAGAAGGTCTACCGGTCCTCCACCACGGTCCTGGTCAACTACAAGCCACCCACGGTGCTCAAGGAGGGCGACGACGTCTACCAGCTGTCCCACCACATCTGGGAATACGTACGCTACCTCGAGACCCAGCCCTCCGTGATCGAGAGCCGCGAGGTGCTGCAGGCCGTGGTCCAGGATCTCGGGCTGGCCGAGGACGAAGACTTCCTGGGCATCGCCGAGATGGAGCCCGGCGACGAGAAGGAGGTCGCCCGCTCCCGCAAGGACCCGGTCACGCTGCTGCGCAAGCGGGTCGACGTGGAGATCATGACCGACTCCATGGCGATCACGATCCACGTCTCGGACACGGATCCCGGCCGCGCCGCGGACATCGCCAATGCCATGGCCGATGCGTACATCGAGTACTACCGCCAGGCCCGGCTGGACGCCACGTCGGACGCGTCGGAGTGGCTCAAGGAGCGCGTCGGCCAGCTCACCACCCAGGTCCAGGCCGCCGAGGACGACCTGCTGCGCTTCCGCGAGGAGAACGACTTCGTGGGGACCTCCCTGGAGGACTCCCTCAACCTCACCAGCGAGAAACTGCTGCTGCTCAACGACGCGGCCACACGCAAGGAGATCGAGTACGTCGAGCAGCGCACCCGGTGGGAACAGGCGCAGCTGATGATCGAGGAGGGCCGCAAGGACTCGATCCCCCAGGTCCTCGCCAACCAGTCCATCCAGGATCTCAAGCAGGAGCTGTTCACGCTGGCGTCGGAGGAGGGCGAGCTGGCCGCTCGCTATGGCGAGAAACAGCCCGAGCTGGTCCGTGCCACGGCCCGGCGGGAGCGTGTCGAGTCCGAGATCCAGGCCGAGATCGACACCATCATCGACGGCCTCCGGGCCGAGATGGTCTCTCACGAGACCACGCTGGACCAGCTGCAGGCCCAGCTGGACCACCAGCGCGGGATCGCCCTGCAGCTCAGCCGCAAGGAGCTGCTGTTCAAGCGGCTCGAGCGCGACCTGACCCAGACCCAGACGGTGTACGACTCGGTCAAGGACCGCTCCCTGGAGGCGGAACTGGCCGGCATGCTCGAGTCCAGCAACATCAGCGTGCTGGACCGCGCGACCAAGCCCCGCAAGCCCAGCGAGCCCAAGCCGCAGCTCGTGCTGCTGGTCGCGATCGCGCTGGGGCTCGGGGCAGGCGTCGGCGGTGCCTTCGTGGCCGACCGCCTCGACAGCACGGTCCGGGCCCACGGCCAGCTCGAGGCCGAGTTCAAGCTGCCGGTGATCGGGATCTACCCCCGCGTGGACGAGGAGGAGGTCCAGGCCGAGAACCCACTCTACATCGCGCGCGAACAGAAGAGCGCGGCTGCAGAGTCGGTGCGCACCATCCGCACCAACCTGATGTTCATGTCACCGGGCGAGGAGATCACGTCCCTGGTGGTGACCAGCGCGGGCCCCAGCGAGGGCAAGACCAGCCTGGCAGCCAACATCGCCTACACCATGGCCTCGGCTGGCAAGCGGGTCGTGCTGGTGGACACGGACATGCGCCGCCCGCGGGTGCACAAGGCATTCGGGCTCAAGAAGCAGCTCGGTCTCAGCTCCGCGCTGATCGGCGAGATCAGCCGCGAGGAGGCGGTGCGGCCGTCCGGCTACCCCAACCTCGACCTGCTGCCCCTGGGCAACGTGCCGCCCAACCCGGCCGAGCTGCTGGCGTCCGTGTCGTTCAACAAGATGTGCGAGTGGCTGTTCGCTCGCTACGACCGCGTGATCTTCGACTCGCCGCCGGTGATGGCCGTGGCCGACGCCTCGATCCTGGCCCAGCACGTGGACGGGATCCTGCTGGTGGCGCGCCAGGACAAGACCAACCGCCACATGCTGCGGCAGTCGCTCAACTCGCTGGCCACGGTCAACGCCAAGGTGCTGGGCTTCGTGCTCAACGACCTGGACCTCAACGCGGCCAGCCGCGGCTACTACGGCTACCGCTACCGCTACCGCTACCCGTACCATCACTACTCCTACCGCTACTACCGCCAGTACAGCGAGGAGGAGGAGGACACGGTCGATTCCCAGGTCGGCTGAACCCCTCCGGTCGTCCGCCCCATGAGCATGGAGCGCTGAGTTGACCTCCCCCAGGACCCCACCGCCGCCACGCCGCCGCAGGCCCAGCCGCTCCGCACCGGTGACCTATACCCTGCTGGGTCTGGCCCTGCTCGGCGCCCCCCTGATGGCGGGAACCGTGCACGTGCTCACCACCGCGGTGGTCGCGCTGCTGTGCCTGGCCGCGGCCGCATCCGTGGAGGCGGGCCTGCTGGGGCGCCGCGCACGGGCCGGCGTCGATCCGCTCGCCGGAGTGCTGTTCGCGGTGCTGGTGTGGCAGGCGCTGTCCCTGGTGCCCCTGCCGGACGGCCCCCTGCACATGCTGTCCCCCGACCTGGCGGGATTGCTGGCATTCCCCGACCTGCAGGCCGTGGCAGGGGGCCAGCTCAGCTACACCCCGGGCAGCACCCTGTGGGAGCTGCTCAAGATCGGCGGCGCGCTCGCCGCGTTCCTGCTCGCCGCCGGCCTGGCCCGACACCCGGTGCACGCCAGGCTGGTGCTCGCCTGCCTGGGCGTGACCACGGCCGTGGTGATGGCGGTGTGGCTGCTGCAGACCTTCACCGGTACCTCGCGCGTGCTGTGGATCTACCAGCCCATCGCCGGGGCCGCCCTGGGCAAGGCCGCAGGCGTGGTGTGGGGCTTCCGCTCGACCTTCATCAACCCCAACCACGCCGCGCAGTACCTCGAGCTGTGCGGCCTCGCCATCCTGGCCTTCGGCCTGTTCGGTCGCGGGCGCTGGCAGGGCCTGTGGATCGCCCTGGGTGCGGTCGCGGTCGCCTCGGTCTACCTCACCGGCTCGCGCGGTGGCCGGGTGGTGGTGGTCGTGGCGCTGGTCTTCCTCGCCCTGCTGTGGATCGCGCGGCGCTGGCAGCTGCTCGCCCCGATCCGCTACGTGGTGCCCTGTGCGCTGCTGGTGTTCGGCACGTTGACCACCGCGGTCGTCGTCCTCGCCGGCCACAACGGCACGCCGCTGCCCGAGATCGTGCTGCAGGAGGGCGGCGATCCGATCAAGGGGGACTCCTGGACCGGCACGGTACGCATGATCGAGCACCACCCCTGGACCGGGATCGGCCGCGGCTCGTTCCGCGACGGGATCCCGCGGTACCGGGATCCGGAGGTGGGGCTGACCCGGACCCACACCTTTGCCGAGAACGAGTACCTGCAACTCACCGCCGAGCTCGGCATCCTGGTCGGCCCGCTGCTGTTCGGTGCATTCCTGCTCACCTGGGCGATCGCGCTGGTGCGCTGGCGCGGCAGCGCGCCGCAGGCTGCCGCGCTGACCGGCACGCTGGCCATCGGCGTGCACAGCTTCGCAGGCTTCGGTGTCGAGTTCGCCGGCGTGGGCCTGCCGTTCATCGTGCTGATGGGGGTCTGCGCGGCAGGCGCGTGGCGGCGCGGCCTGACCGGCATCCCGGGCACCACCGCCCGGCGGGTCCTGTTCGCCGCCACGCTGACCACGCTCGTGCTCACACCATGGGCCCACCAGCACGGCAGCTTCAGCCGCGCAGCGCGCGAGGTGCTGGACCAGCCCGAAGGGGCCACGGACGAGGCGGCCCTGGCCACGCTGCTGCGCTGGCGTCCCGTGTCGGCCGACCTGTCCCTGGCCATCGCCGGCCACCACGCCGCGCGCCAGGACCTCGACACCACCCTGCACTGGCTACGCCGGACCATGGAGCTCGCCCCGCTCGACCCCACGCCACACGCCGCGGCAGTGCGGCCCCTGCTCGCCACGGGCGAGCGTGACCTGGCCCTGATCGCGCTGGGCTCGGCCCTGGAGCGCACTCCCGCGAGCCGCGAGAGCCTCTACCAGCTGATGATCCGGGCCCGTGTCCTGCGACCCGAGGTCGAAACGCTGCTGCAGGGCAATCCCACGGCCCAGGCCGAGTTCGCCACCTACCTGCTGATGCAGGACCAGGGGGTATGGCTCGCCCGCGAGATCGCCGCGGACCTGGCCGACGAGCCGGATCGCGAGGTGCAGCGGCTCGTAGCCCGGGTGGCCTGGAAGGACGGCGAGCGGGAGACCGCGATCGCGACCATGACCGACGCCGTGCAAGCGGATCCCCACGACATGGACAACACCCTGTTGCTGGTGACCTGGCTACGCATCGAGGGCGACCACGATGCGGCCGGCGAGGTGCTGCAGCGGGCGCTGTCGCTGGTCCCCGACGATCCACGCCTGTGGCTGGCCCGGGCCGAGGTGGAGGCCGCGGCCGGCCGCCCCCCCCGCGCGCTGACGTACGTGAGGCGGGCGCGCGCCCTGACCGATCCCCGGCAGGTCGGCCTGCAGTCCCGCATCCACGCGGTCGAGGGCGACGTGGACCGCCAGCGCGGCGACCTGTACGGTGCGCGGGACGCCTATGCCGACGCGCTGCAGCTGCGCCCGGGCGACACGCGGGTACGGGTACGTCTCGGCGGGATATACGAGGAACTGGAGCAGCCCCAGGCCGCGCTGCGGGAGTACCGCCGCGTGGTCGACGAGGGCGGCGGGAATGCCCGCGTGACGGCCGCGATCGAACGGCTGGAGGCCGCGGACTGAGCCGCGAGGAGATGTCGATGCGAGTGCTGCAACGAGGCCTGAAGCTGATGGACGCGCTCTCCCGCCCCGGGGGCGCGCGCGCCCTCGCCACCTGGAGGCCGTTCTCGATCTCGATCTTCCAGATGTTCCGCGCGCTCGAGGGAGCGGGCGTGGCCCCGCGCACGATCCTGGACGGCGGGGCGAACATCGGCACGTTCAGCCGCGGCGCGGTCAAGACCTTCCCCGACGCCCGGGTGCTGGCGTTCGAGCCCCTGCCGGACGTGGCCGCGGCCCTGCGGGACGCATTCCGTGACAGCCCGCAGGTGGAGGTGATCGAGACCGCGCTGGGCAACGACGACGGCACGGTGGAGTTCTTCCCGGACCGCTGGGACCAGTCGTCCTCGGCCCTGGCCGCGCTGCCCCAGATGCAGGAGAGCTTCCCCCAGACCGGCCAGCTCGACCCGATCCAGGTGCCGCTGGCGAAGCTGGACACGTTGCTCGCCGACCGCCAGCTGGAGTCACCCGTGCTGGTCAAGCTCGACCTGCAGGGCTTCGAACTCGAGGCGCTCAAGGGCGCCGCGCAGGTACTGGACCGCTTCGACCACATCCTGCTGGAGATGGGCCTGGTTCCCCTGTACGAAGGCCAGCCCGACTTCCACGAGATCTACAGCTGGCTGCAGGACCACGGCTTCCCCATGGTCGCTCCCCTGTCCCGCCGCGTGGACGGCGATGGCCGGGTCGTGGAGATGGACGTGCTGTTCGCGCGGAGGTGAGCCGCGCCGCAGAGCTGCTCCTGACACCCCGATCCGGACCCGCCGCTGGCTCCCCCCTCAGTGCAGCTCATCCAGGAATCCCACGAAGGTCGGCGTGGCACGCACGGCATCGAAGTCCCCGTCCCCCGCGATCCTCGCCCTCAGCTCCGGCGTGGCGGGCAGCTGCAGCAACTGCCGTACCGCGCCAGCCGCGTCCCCCTGCAATGCCAGCGCGCAGGCCAGGTTGAAGCGGGCGGTCTCGAAGGTCGGATCCAGGTCCAGCGACGCGGCAAACCACATCGTGGACAGCTCGGGCATGCCGGAGCGGTGATCCAGCAGGCCCCGCGCGTTGGCCAGCCACGCCATGGTCCGGGCGGCCGCGTCCCGCCGCGCGGCCACCACGGCCTGCGTGTTGCCGAAGTCGGACACCCGCTCCACCACGAACACCGTGCGGGTAGCCAGGGGCAGCGTACGCACCAGCACCAGGCCCTCGGAGTCCCCGAGGTGCGAGATCGGCTCGGTGGACGGCAGCGCGGTGGGGTCTTCCCCCCACGGGAACTGGCCGGCCGAGATCTCCGACGGATCCCACGTACCCGCGATCTCCAGCTCCTTGCGCAGTTCCCCCAGCGTGAGGAACACGCCGGCCTCGCTCACCTCGATACCGAACCGCTCGACCTCGTAGCCCCACGCGTACGACGCGTCCCCCGCTCCGCACGACACCATGCCCCACTCCCCCAACGAGCGCCCCAGCGGGGGCGCATCGCCGTGCACGTAGGACACCTCGGGCTCGTCCCCGTCCTCCAGCACGTTCACCGTGTTCACCACCACACCGCCGTGGTCCACCCAGCGCACGTCGGACGTGGCCGTGTCGATCATCACCAGGTGCCAGCGGTTGTCGGTGATGTAGTACGTGCCCGCGTTGCCCGCCGAGTGCTGCATCAGCGCCAGGCGATCACCGCCGGTGCACACCACGTCGAGGGTGGAGACCAGGTGGTCGGGTGGCGTGGCACCCACAACACGAGCGCTGCACAGGACGACCACGGCGAGGACCACCAGGGACGACCGGGCTGTGACGTTCATCGCGACCTCCCATCGAGACGTCAACCCCTGACGAGCGACGCACCCTCCCCATTCGATGGGTTTCGTCAATACAGCGTGAAGTCCGTCTCCAGGTAGATCGGCCCGTACCCCACCGCGCCAGCCCCCCACAGGGAGCTGCCGTCCGTAGCGCCGGTCCACGGCAGGCAGAAGGTGCACTGGTAGATCACGCAGCCACTGATCGAGCCGGACGCGGTACCGTCGTCCGCCACCTCACCGATCAGGTCGATGGGCTGGAACGGGGGCATGGAGCAGTACAGCGTGCCGTTGATCTGGCAGCCAGCGATCGTGGCCGTGGTGGTGCAATAGGAGGACACCGTGCCCATGAGGGCATTCTGCACCAGCAGGTACGACGAGCCGCTGTACACGCCGTCCCACGCGCAGGAGGTGGTGTCGTCGTCCCCGACCGTGTCGTCGTCCCCGGTATCGTCGTCCCCGGTATCGTCGTCGCCCGTGTCGTCGTCCCCGGTCGTGTCGTCGTCGCCCGTGTCGTCGTCGCCCGTGTCGTCGTCGCTCGTGTCGTCGTCACCGGTCGTGTCGTCGTCGGCCGGTTCCGTGTCGTCGTCCCCATCGTCGTCGTCCGCGGTCTCGGCGCAGACCTCGGCGCACAGGATCTCGTAGCAGTCGGTGAGTCCGTCCTGGTCGTTGTCCACGCCGTCGGTGCACTCGGCGGCGAGATCTCCTTCGACCTCGCCGTCCGACCGGGGGTCGCAAGCAGGGGTTGCGCCCGCCACGACGGCGACCGTCGCAATCACGCCCGCCAACACGGACCGAGCACGCAAGATCGGCGAAGCGTGCCCGGCCCGCGAGCGGGTCGGAGCCGGGAGTTCGTGGCTCATCCCGCGTTGCTGAGGCTGCACGAACCGTGCCTGCCTCGTCCGGGGACGAGAGGCCGCCCGACCGGCATTCCGGCTGGCGGGTTTCCGCCCGCTGGCGGGTCAGCTGCCGGGATCCCGACAGTGAGGACGTGGAACGGGGGGTCAGTCTGCCGGCGGCAGGTCGTCCGCCACCTCGACCACCTCGAGGATCACCGGCTCGAGCACCTCGGCGATGACGCGCATGCCCGGCGCGTTGGGGTGGGAGCCGTCGAAGGCCAGCGCCATGTCGACCGGTTTGCGGTCGATGTAGTCGTAGACCTCGTCGGCCACGTACTGGAAGCGGTTGGGGTCCACGCGCGCGGTCAGCAGCTCCTTGGGCTTGCCCTTGCGGTACTGCACCAGCCGCTGCACGTTGTCCTCCTCGTACAGCATCAACCCGTCGGTCTCCTCCCGCGTGCGGAACTCCTCCTCGAGGTCCACCAGCGGCAGGTTGCGCTCCGCGGCCAGCCGCCGCACCAGCACACACATGCGCTCCACGTCCGGGAACGGGAAGAAGCTGTTCACCGACGGCACCATCAGCACCACCCGCGTGCCCTGCGCCTGGCAGCGGTCGACGGCCTCGTTCATGTTGTCGAGGAACTTCTTCTCCATGTCCTGGTACTGCCGCTCGGTCAGGTACAGCCGCGCCCGCTCGATCATGGCGTGCTCGGGCACGGACACCGTGTCGTTGACCCCGAGGCAGAACGTCACGATGTGCGGATTGTACGGCAGCAGCCTCGTCTCGAGCGCGTGCAGGCCCTTGGTCGAATCGAACCCGTGCACACCCGCGTTGATCACCTCGTACTCACCGTGCTCGTCGAGCAACTGCTCGAGCACGGCCGGGTAGCTCTCGTCGTCGGCCACACCGTAGCCGAAGGTGATGGAGTCGCCGATGGTGCCGATGCGCACCACGCCTGGCGCGGGCTGCCGCTCGTACTCGACCGTGCCGCGGAAGCTGTCGGCGTTGGTCGAGCAGTAGTACTCGGTGCGCTTGGTGATGCGGTCGGCGTAGGCCGGATTGTGGGGCTGGAACGGCAGCGGGTGGGGTCGCGCCGGCAGTACCCCGCGGGCGTTGCGCAGGTTGGGCTTGAGCCGGTGGCCGTGACGGCCGTCGTGTTCGAAGATGTGGTCCGACTCGATGGGCCCCACCGACGCGGGGCCTCCCTCCGGCCGGATCATCGAGTAGAGCAGCAGCGCGATCGCCGCGCACACCGCCACCATCGGTAGGTACAGCAGGTAGCCCTTGAGTCGTTTCATGCGCATTCCCTGGCAGACTCTAACCCTGGCGACCCCCGCGGACAAGGAAGCGGGGCCCTTGATAGCATGGAGGGTTCACAGGCCTTATCTTCCCCGGGATCCCTGCCCGGAGGGCAGGACGATGGAGCCATGGATCTGCAGACCACCCGCCTCGGACGCACCGAGCTGAGCGCCAGCCGCCTCGGGCTGGGCGGGATGTACGTGATCGACCACTACCACGCCACCCGGGCCGACGGGATCCGCATGATCCACCGCGCCCTGGACCTGGGCGTGAACCTGATCGACACGGCCTCGTCGTACTTCGAGAGCGAGGAGGTGATCGGCGAGGCCCTGCGGGGGCGCCGCGACGACGTGATCGTGGCGACCAAGTCCTACATGCGTACCGACAGGCGGTTCCGCGCCGAGTTCGAGGCCAGCTTCGAGCGGTTGCGCACCGACTGGATCGACATCTTCCAGCTGCACCACGTGCAGTACGACCACGAGCTGGAGCAGGTGCTGCGCCCCGGCGGCCTGGTGGAGCAGCTGGAGCGGGAGCGGGACCGGGGCCGGATCCGCTTCATCGGCATCACCAGCCACCACCCCGGCGTGCTGGCCGATGCGCTGCGCACCGGGCGCTTCGACACCGTGCAATTCCCCTACAACGTGATCGAGCGGGACAACTTCCAGCCCGTGCTCGACGTGGCCCGCGAGCTCGACATCGGCACCCTGGGCATGAAGCCGATCTCCGGCGGTCGGCTGACCTCGGTCGAGGCCTGCCTGCGGTTCTGCGCGGCCGCGGGCATCGACTGCACCCTGGCAGGCTGCTCCAGCATCGCGCACGTGGAGACCGACGTGGCCGCACTGTCCGGCGACCTCGAGCTCAGCGAGGCCGACCGCGATGCCATGCGCACCGAGGCCGAGCAGCTCTCCGACCTGTTCTGCCGCCGCTGCCGCTACTGCGAGAAGGTGTGCTCGGCCGACATCCCGATCGCGGACGTGTTCCGCAGCCACGACTACATGGTGCTCAACCAGAACTACGCGCGCGACGAGTACGCCCGCTTGCGCCAGCGGGCCGATGCGTGCAAGGACTGTGGCCAGTGTGAGGAGATCTGCCCCTACGACCTGCCGGTCCGCGACATGCTGGACACGGCGCACGGGGAGTTGAAGCGCAACCGGCTGATGGACGCGGCGGTGAAGGTGTTGCACGCGACCCACACCTATGACCTGATCCGGCGGGTCTATTTCCGCGTGCGCGGCCCGTCTGCGCTGCCGGAGCATCGCTACCTGCACGAGGAGGACATCCGGCGGAGGCGACGGTCATGAGGCTGGCGCTGATCTCGCTGTACGACCTGGAGAACAACGCCGTGCGCATCCTGGCGACGTACCTGCGCGCGGGCGGCCACGACGTGCTCGAGGTCTACTTCAAGGACTGGAAGAACAACGGCCTGCCGTGGCCCACGGACGAGGAACTGGGCCGGCTCGCCGACGCGGTGCAGCGCTACGACGCCGACGTGATCGGCCTGTCCCTGCGCGCCTCGGCCTACATCCGCGTGTGCGCGCACGTGCTGCGCCACCTGCGCGAACGGACCGGACTGCCGATCATCCTGGGCGGCGTGCACCCCACGGTGGCACCGGACAGCTCCATGCAGATCGCGGACTACGTGGTGCAGGGCGAGGGCGAGGCGCCCACCCTCGAGCTGCTCGACGCCATGGAGGCGAGGCAGCCCACCTGGGGCATCCCCAACGTCACGGCCTGGCGGGACGGCGAGATCGTGCACACCGAGCCGCGGCCGCTGGTGCAGGATCTCGCGCCGGTGATGCGGCGGGACTTCCTGCACCCGGACAAGCTGGTGATCGACGGCGGCGTGCGCTACCGCCGCGACCCGGTGCTCGACGACGCCCTGTACCTGATCAACGGCTCGCGCGGCTGCCCGTTCGCCTGCTCGTACTGCTACAACAGCGCCCTGCGCCGCATCTTCAAGGGCAAGGGCCGGTTCTACCGGCTGCGCGAGGTGTCGGACGTGATGGCCGAGCTGGCCGAGGCCCGCCAGGCGTTCCCCAACATGCGGCGCGTTCGTTTCGACGACGAGGTGTTCCCACTCGATCCGGCCTGGGTCGACGAGTTCCTCGAGCGCTACCCCCGCGAGATGGGCCTGCCGTTCGAGTGCTTCCTCGAGCCGCGCGTGGTCACCGAGTCGTTGCTGGAGCGCATGGTGCCCGCCGGCCTGGACATGGTCTACATGGGCATCCAGGCCAACGACCGGGTCTGCCGCACCCTGTACGACCGGGACGCCCAGAACAGCGGCGTGGCCAGCGCCGCGCGGCTGTACCACCGCTACGGGGTGCACGCCCGCTACCACGTGATGGTCGACGACCCGGCCACCACCGAGGACGACTGGCGCACCCTGTTCCTGATGCTCAACGACTTTCCGCGGCCGTTCCAGGTGTTCCTGTTCTCCATGACGGTGATGCCGGGCACCGAGCTCGAACAGAAGCTGCTCGACGAGGGGCTGATCACGCCCGACGACGTGGAGGGCGCGGCCACCAAGACGTTCAGCCAGTACCGCGTCAGCCTGGAGTACGAGCGCTCCAACGCCGACCTGTTCTGGGTGGCGATGTTCTCGCTGCTGAGCAAGCCGTGGATGTCGCCCCGCCGGCTGGAGCGCATGATCGACAACCCCTGGCTGCGCGCCCACCCCCAGGCCCTGGCACGCTTCGCCGGCGTGTCCAACGCCGTGTCCATGACCTCCCGGGTCCCCGAGGCGGTCCGGCGCGGGGAGATCGGCTTCCGCATGGTGCGGCGATTCTGGACGCCGGGAGGGTGGATCACGGCCTAGCACCATGCCGAAGAACGCACGCAAGCGCAGGAGCCTCTCCCCGGGCACGATCACCGCGATCGTCGGCCTGGTCGGGCTGCTGGCGTTCAACGTGTGGGCCTTCAGCCGGCCCGCGCTGCACCAGCCCGCCGAGGTGATGGAGTGGCGCAAGGGGCCGCTGGTCAAGGACTACTCGCCGTACGCCTCGGCCAACTCCGCGCGCATCTTCTGGCCCGTGGCCGCGGGCATGGTCGACGTGTACGCGCTGGCCATGGTGGCGTGGGCCCGCTGGGGCCGGCGGCGGCTGGGCCGCAGGCGCCCCGCGGTCGAGCTGGCCGTGTCCGTGGGCGCGATGGTGCTGGCCCTGGGCGCGGGAGAGCTGGCCGCCCGCGCGGTGATCCACCAGTACTGGTACCTGCAGTACCACCCCGACCCGGAGCTTTACTGGTACAACCGGCCCGACCTGCGCGACCACGTGGACGCCACGGACAAGGCGCCGCGCACCACCAACGGCCACGGCTTCCGCATGGACCGCGAGGTATCCAGGCGCAAGAACCCCGACGAGGTGCGGGTGTTCGTGGTCGGCGACTCATCCACCTTCGGCCTGGGCGTGGCCGACGACCAGACGTTCTCGGCCGTGCTCGAGCGGAGCCTCGCGGAGATGACCGGCCGGCCGATCACGGTGCTCAACAGCGGCTGCCCGGGCCACACCTCCTACCAGGGCATGATCCTGCTGCAGCGCCACGGCATCCCCCTGGGGTCGGACATCGTGGTGTGGGCCTACAACAACGACTCCTGCCTCGACACCATGGCCGAGGAGGACCGCGTGTCCCAGAACCGGGCCGTGGTCTCGCTGCAGAAGGTGCTGTACCGCCTCGACACCTACCTGCTGTTCCGGCGGGTGGTGGTGGACCTGGCCTACGGCATGCGCACCGAGGAGTTCGCCGCGAGGTACCCGCAGGACCCGTCACAATGGGTGCGCCGCATCCCGTTCGACGACTACCGCGACTATCTCGACGAGTTCGTGGCCGTGACCGACGAGGCGGACGCGCGCATGGTGTTCGTGCGCATGCCGCTGAACCGGCCCGCGTGTGAGCAGAACCCCATCTACTACACCTCGTTCGACGACGAGTACCGCGACTACCTCAGCGCCTGGTGCCTGCAGAGCCAGCAGGTGTGCGTGGACTTCGAGCACCCGTGGGACCACCCCTACGTGCCGGGCAAGTACCTCCCCGGCCACCTGTTCCACCCCAGCGCAACCGGCCACCGCGAGATCGGCCAGACCCTGGCCAGCGTGATCGTGAACCGGGGTCTGCTGCCGTAGTTCAGTCGACCTCGGCCGGCACCACGTCCTCCGGCACCAGCGGATGCTCGCCGATGGGGGCGTTGCCGTACACGTTGTGCTCGAAGTAATCCGCGAAGCTGTAGCCCGTGGCCTGCTCCAGCACCATCTGGAGGTCCTCGGTGGTGATCTGCTGCTGGTAGTACTCGCTGAGCAACGCCCGCAACACCATCACCATCTTCTCCCAGCCCAGCTGGGTCCGTAGATCGTGCATCAGCAGCGGCCCGCGCGCGTAGGCCGACGCCACGAACCGCTTGCGGTCGCGACCGGTGGCAGCCAGCCACAACGACGTGGTGTTGGCGTTGTTGCGCGCGGCCCGCTCCACGCCCCACCGCTTGAGGTAGCGGTCGTAGCCCTTGTCGCCGTGGGTCGCCTCGCGGTACAGGGCCGCGCAGTACTCGCAGAAGGTCTCCATCATCCAGTAGTCGTGGCTGGTGCGCGTGCCCACGGTGTGGGCCCACCACTGGTGGGCGATCTCGTGGGGCAGGAACATCTCCCGGATCACCGGGTCGTTGACGTTGTACTGGTTGACCAGTGTGGTCTTGGAGAGGAAGGCCATGCCGTCCATCTGCACCAGGCCGGGCGGCGCCTGGGCAAAGCCCACCCCGTAGGGCATCTGCGCGATGTCCAGCTCCGGGTAGGGGTATGGCGTGTCCAGCAGCTCCTCGAAGTAGGCCAGGATCGTGTACGTCTCCTCCAGGATCTCCACGGCCGAATCCCGCTGCGCCGGGTGGAAGAACACCCGCACCACCGGCCAGCGGTCGTGATCCTCGATGTAGTCGAAGTCGCCGAAGATCACCGAGGCGTGGGTCGACGGCTGGCTCTCCTCCACACGGTAGTGCCGGCGGTTGCCGCGCTCGTCCACGCCCGCGATCGATCCAGACGAGGCGAGCCGCATGATGGCCGGCACGTCGAACGTCCAGCCGAAGGTGTACAGGTCGAAGGTCTTGCGCAGGTTCTGGGGGAACCACGACCAGGTGTTGAGCAGGGAGTAGTGGCGCAGCCGGATGCCACTGAGTGTCTCCATGTCGATCTGGGTGAACCCGGACATCAGCTGCCCCTCGTACACGAACCGCAGGCGCACGGACTCGTCCACCACCGCGGGCTGAGGCAGCTCCACGGTGACCACGCCCTGGGAATGCACGAACGGCAGCATCTGGCCGCGCTCGTCGAGCACGCCGCGCACCTCGACCCGCCGTTCGTACTCGCTGTCCGGCTCCTCGTGGCCGCCGACGAGGCTGAAGGCCACGGCCCGCACGTTGCGGAACACCGGCCTGAACAGCACGGTCACGTCCGCCTTCAGGATCGCCTCGTCCTCGTCCGGGTCGGAGGCCAGGGTGAACTCGGCCTCGTAGTGCTCGATGTCGATCAGGGTCGGGTCCTTGTAGGACAGCTCCCGCCGGGTCAGCTGCTCGCGGTCCTCGGCGCGCGGGTAGTGGCACAGGGTCTCGCGGGCGCGGTCGTGCTCGTTGGCCGGGTTGACCCGGTAGCGGTACAGGGCCACCTCCTCGCGGTCCTCGGCGTCGTAGCGGTACAGGAAGGTGGCGTTGGGCCCCTCCACGTACGCCTCGTCCGTGGCGCGCACGCCATCGAGCTTCGCCTCGATGCGCACGCTGTCCATGTGGTCCAGCCCCTCCACGTGGTAGCGGGCCAGGACCAGGTCGTGGTCCCACAGCACGGAATCCTGGGCCGGTTTCCGCTTGCGGTAGTGCTTGCGTGCGGCCTTCTCCTGCTTGCGATCACCGGTGGGTGGCTCAGCCCCCGACGCGAACCGCTCGAGGTACTGGGGCGAGAACTGCAGGAACGCGTCGGTGAAGGTCGCGTCGATGTCCTGCGATCCGGTCAACCGCTCCAGCTCGATCCGCTCCAGGGCCAGCGGCGGCGAGGACTGCCACCGCCCGGTGCCCAGGTAGACCGCGCCGTACACCTGCCCGTCCACGGCCCTGCGCGGAAAGAACTCCCCGGCCTCGAAGGTGATGGTCAGCCCATCGAGCTCCACCACCAGGTCGTGCACCTGCCACGCCGCAGACGCGTCGATGTCGTCGAACTCGTCGCTGCGCAGCACGTCGAAGTAGTAGCGGTCCAGCTCCCCGAGCCGCTGCTCCTCCGGGATCAGGCCGTCGGTGATGGACTGGGCCGTGGCCACGGCCGGGCACATCAGTGCCACCATCAGGCTGCAGATCAATCCTCGCTTCATGCTGTCCCCCTTCGGTCCTGCGCCCCCTGCGCTGGATGCCGAAATCCTATCAGGGAAAAAGGGACGCTCATAAGTTCATAAGAAACTTCCCAGGGGGGCACGCTCCCTGCAGCCATCCGACCGGACGGAACTCATGAACTCATGAGCGTCCCTTTTCCCTCTTTTCCCTATCCGTCCCCCACGAGCGGGTTGTGCCAGCGCAGGCCGGGGAACCGGCCGAAGTCGGTGTCGTTGGAGTGCAGCTCGCACCGGTGCTCGATGGCCAGGGCCGCGAGGTGGGTGTCCGTGGTCAGCGATGCCCCCACGCCGGTCTCGGCGAACAGTTCCCGTGCGATCCTGAGGTGGCGCGGCCCGGGCTCGAGGACCTCCACGGCCGGGCAGGCGAACCACTGTTCGACGAGATCCACGGCCACGAGCGGAGACAGGGGCTCCACGAGCACGCGCGGGTGGGTGACCAGGCGGACGAACCCGAAGGTGACGGCCAAGGGTAGCCCGCACGAGGACGGATCCGTTCGGAATCCGTACGCCACCGTCCGCTTCCGGCCGACCGGATTTCGAACGGTCGAGAGGAGATTCAAAGGTCCTGCGGTCTACACCCGCACCCTCCGGACCCATACGTCCACGGCCACCAGCGCCACGACCACGATCAGCAACGCGCCGACCAGGGCGATGGCGCCGTGGATCGCGTGCACCGGCGCCAGCGCCAGCGCCACGACCGCGCCCACGAGCAGGCTCGTCACGGGGATGCGCCGCCCGTGTCGGGGCGCCGACCGCTTCACCACCAGCGTCAACAGGGCCAGGCAGACGAACACCGTGGCCACCGATCCGCACAGCAGCCAGCGCACCGGCGCCTCGATCCCGTGGTCGGCGTGCTCCACCACCCCGAGCACGGCCGCGCCCACCGCGGTGATGCCCAGCACCAGCGGCAGGTGCAGGTAGTTGCGCGCCAGGCTCATGCGCAGGCCGCCCCGCGGTGGCTGATGGGAGACGCCGTCGAAGTACAGCCACCACAGGCCGAAGGCAAGGGCCATGCCCAGCAGCCCGAGCAGGCCGGTCTGCCAGGTCAGGTGGTGCACCTCGGTCAGACCCGACACCACGCCCACGATGGTCTCACCCAGCACGATGATGGTGAACAGGCCGAACCGCTCGGGCAGCCGCGAGGTGCTGAACT
>CAZXHG010000131.1:0-28207 GCA_964639985.1 uncultured Rickettsiales bacterium | reverse complement strand
CCCCCAACTCTCCGGGGTGACAAGCGAAGGCCGAGTCCGTGACGGACGAAGGCCGTGAGCGCTCAGGGACGAGGTCCTGGAAGGACCGAGGACCGTGCCCCGGAGAGTTGGGGGCAAGGGGGGATCAGGCAGACGGGCTACGGAGCCAGAACTCATGAGCGTCCCTTTTCCGCCCACCAGAACTTATGAACTTATGAGCGTCCCTTTTTCTGACCCGACCTACCTAGTCCTCCCAGATCGTGGTGCCGCGGTAGCGGATGGAGGCTTGGCGGAGCTTCGTCATCTGGTCGGCGGGGATGCCTTCCCAGTGGGTGGTGCCGGCGAGGGCCTTCTCGGTCCAGCCGGGGCCGCCGGGGACGGTGGTGCCCTCGGCGCGGAGGAGGTGGCGCTCGAGGCCGAGCAGGGAGCTCATGTTGTGCTGCACGAAGTCGTTGCGCACGTCCACGTCGAGCAGGCCGCCGTTCCAGCCGCCGAAGGCCTTGGCCCGGTTGCGGGGCCAGAAGCTCATGTCCGGGCCGTACTGGCTGAGCATCTCGTGGCGCACGGTCTCGACGAGCAGGTACTCGATCCAGCCACACTCCATGTCCGCGAGGTGGCAGGCCTCGAGCACGGCGCCGAGGCCCTCGCCGCGGGTGGCGGCCGGGGTGGAGCGTGGGGGGTTGTAGTAGCCGCCGCGGAAGTCGGGGTAGTCGGCCCAGTACTTCTCGTTCTTGTCGTACTGGTGCTCCACGGCCCGGCACAGGGCGATGGAGTGGTCGAGGTACCGCTCGTCCTCGGTGTACAGGTACAGGTAGCTCAGCGCGAGCATCAGCCAGTGGTCGTTGGCCAGGGACGAGGGGCCCTTGCCCTTGTCCCGCTCGTCGATCAGCCAGTCCGCGCCCCGCACCGCGGTCTGCAGCCACAGCTCGTTGCGGTCCCAGGCGTACAGCCGCACCAGGCCCAGGATGGCCTCGCCCGGGTAGTACGGCGAGTCGTCCTTGGAGGTGATCTCGCCCCTGGGGTAGCGGGCCGGGTAGTAGATGAACTCGCCGTCGGCCTTCTGCGAGGCGGTGATGAAGCGGGCGAAGCCCAGGGCCTGCTCGCGGTAGGTCCCGGTGTCGCCCGTGGCCTCCACGTACTGGTCGATCATGACCAGGGCCAGGCCGGCGCCGCCGAGCTTGATCAGGCCGTCCGGCGCGGTGGCCGTGGGCGGGCTGACGATGAACAGCGAGTCGCCGAACGACGGGTGGGACTCGTCGAAGTACGGGCCGGTGCGGTCGTCGCTGTCGCAGTTGTCGAACAGGTACTGCATGGCCGCCGTGGAGGCCTCGAGGTAGGGCTCGTAGCGGGTGCGGTCGTACACCTGCAGCAGCGAGTACGTGGTGCCACCGTGGCGCAGCAGGTTGTACGAGCGGCTGTCCGCGTCCGCGGCGACCTTGTAGCGGTAGCGGATCTTGCCCTTGGCGGTGATGGACGAGGCCAGGTAGTCCGCGGCCCACACCATGCGCTGCAGCATCACCTCGGGGGTGGCCTCGTCGAACTCGTAGGGGTGCAGCCGGTACAGCCGGAACACGCCGGGCGGGGTGACGCCGGGCTCGTCCTTCTCCACCCAGCTGATGGTCTGGAACGTCTCGTAGGCGAAGCCCGCGCCGAGCCGGCCCACGTCCTTGTTGCGCTTGTTCAGCTTCTTGGCGATCACGTCGCGCTTGAAGCCCTTCTTCTTGTCGTACAGGCCCCGCTCGAGCAGCTCGCTGGGCAGCAGCCACGACACGTCGTCGTCCTCGGTGGCCACGAAGAAGCCGTAGGTGGCCGCGCGGCGTGCCTTGGGCTTGTCCTTCTCGCCGTCGAAGGTGTGGGCCTCGCTGCTGATCACCACGTCGAGCTTGAGCCGCATGTCGGCGCGGTCGGCCTTGTCCAGGGTCCTGCTGTGCGCGTCCTTCAGCGCGGCCGCGGCCGCCTCGATGGAGCCGGCGAGGTCGTCACCCACGCCGGTGTGGCAGGCCATGCGCGGCGACTGGCCCGGGTAGGCACAGACGAACGCGCGCCGGCCAGGCAGGACCTGCAGGGCGGTCACGTCGGGCATGGCCTCGCCGTACAGCACGCTGCGGGCGATGCCCAGGCCGGCGGCGGCCACGGCCTCGTCGGCCAGCGCCTGGCCCACGGCCGCGTCCGAGCCGGCCTCGCCAAGCGCGGACCCGGGACCGCTCAGGGTCTTGGTCCCCCGGAAGGTGGTCAGGATGAGGATCAGGATCAACAGCAGCATCAGGGCGAGAGCTGCGTACAGGCGGCGCATGGTTCCTCCGCGTCGTGGGGACGGCGTGGGGGTGGTCGTCGTGGGGGGATGCTTATCACGGCTTGCGCGGCAGGTGTGACCGACCGCGTCCTGTGGCATGGTTGTCGGCCACAGGAACGGAGGCCGACGTGAGCGATTCGTACGACGTCGTGGTGGTGGGCGCCGGCATGGGCGGCCTGTCCGCGGCGACCCACCTGGCGAAGCACGGCCGCAGGGTGCTGGTGGCCGAGCGGCACAACGTGCCCGGCGGCTACGCCACCTCGTTCGTGCGCGGCCGCTACGAGTTCGAGGTGGCGCTGCACGAGCTGTCCGGCATGGGCACCGAGGCCGAGCCCGGGCCCCTGTACCGCTACCTCGAGGACCTCGGCGTGCTCGACCACGTGGAGCTGGTGCGGCTGGACACGATCTACCGCAGCATCTTCCCCGAGACCGACCTCACCCTGCCCGTGGGCTGGGAGGCGTGCACCGACACCCTGTGCACGGAGTTCCCCCACGAGACCGAGGGGATCCGGCGGTTCATGGGGCGGCTGGAGAAGCTGGGCTCGGAGATGGCGTTCTTCGACCGGATGCTCAACTGGAGCGAGGGCGGCCTGGCCCTGGCCGGCCACCTCACCGGCCTGCCCGCCAACTCGCAGACCATCCTGCGCTACGTGCTGTCGCCCTTCGAGACCGTGCTGCACCGGGACGTGTCCGACCCTCGCGTGCGCGCGATCATCTCGCAGTTCTGGGGCTACATCGGGCTGCCGCCGTCCACGGCCTCGTTCCTCTACCTCGGCGGCTGCATCGCCACGTACATCGGCAACGGCCCCTGCCACGTGACCGGCGGCTCCCAGGCCCTGTCCAGCGCGTTCGTCAAGCAGTTCGAGGCATTCGGTGGCGAGCTGCGGCTCAACTGCGGGGTGGAGACGATCACCACCCGCGACGGCGCAGTGACCGGGGTGATCACCGAAGACGGCGAGGAGATCCGCGCCGACCACGTGGTGTCCAACCTCGACCCGGTGGCCACCTGCCGCGAGCTGATCGGCGCGGAGCGGGTGCCCCGTGGGTTCTGGAAGGCACAGAAGGCCCACCGGGTGGGCATCTCCACCTTCAGCCTGTACCTGGGCCTGGCCGCCTCCCACGGGGATCTGGGCCTGACCGACCACGCGGTGTTCATCAACGACAGCTACGACATCGAGGACCACTACCGCCGCACCCACACCCTGGAGGCCCCGGGCGTGGTCGCGCTGACCAACTACGGCGGCGCGCTGCCGGAGATGACCCCGGACGGCACCTGCATGTCCATCGCCACCACGGCCATGTACGGCCACCCGTGGTTCGACGTGCCGCCCGAGCAGTACCTGGACACCAAGATGCGCATCGCCGAGGCCATGTTCGCCCAGGTGGAGGAGGCGTTCCCGGGCGTGCGCGCGGCCACCGAGGTGGTGGAGGTGGGAACGCCGGTGACCAACATGCGCTACGGCAGCCAGACCCACGGCGCGGTCTACGGCACCGACCAGGTGCCGACCAACTCCACGGTGTTCCGCACGTCCCACAAGGGGCCGCTGCGTGGGCTGTACTTCGTGGGCGCGTTCACCGAACCGGGCGGGGGGTTCGAGCCGTCCATGACCTCGGGCAAGCTGGCCACCACCCGGCTGATGGCCGAAGGGGGGCGCTGACATGCCGCTCAAGGACTTCCTGCACGACCTGGGCAGCTACCCCCGCGCGCTGCGCGACGAGCTGGCCGACCGCCGGGCCGGGGCGGACCTCGAGGACCCCGCGCTACGCGGCCGACAGCGGGCCTACGTGGAGGCGCTGCACCCGCCGCGCATGCAGCTGGTGGTGGACGCGCTGATCGACGAGACCCGCTCCACCCGCACCCTGCGGCTGCGGCGGACCGACGGGCCGCTGCCACCATTCCGGCCCGGCCAGTACGTCAACCTGTTCGTGGAGCTGCACGGGGTGTGCACGTCGCGGCCCTACAGCATCTCGTCGCAGCCGGGCGAGCCGCACCTGGACCTGACCGTGCGGGTCAAGCCCACGGGGTTCGTCTCGCCCTACCTGGTGCGGGAGGTGGCCGTGGGCGACCGCTTCACCTCCACCGGGCCGGTGGGCCACTTCGTGCACGAGCCGCTGATCCACGGCGACGAGCTGGTGTTCCTCGCCGGCGGCAGCGGCATCACCCCGTTCATGAGCATGCTGCGCGATCTGCAGACCCGCGGCTGGCCCCGGTCCGTGACCCTGCTGGTGGGCACGCGCAAGCCCTCGGACGTGATCTTCGGCAAGGAGCTGCGGCAGATGGCGCGGGGCAACGATCGGCTGAAGCTCGCGATCGTGGTGTCCGAGCCCGCGCCGAGCTTCCGCGGCCGCAAGGGGTTGCTGGACACGGCGCGCATCCGCCGCGAGGTGGGCGACGTGGCCGGCCGCACGTTCTACCTGTGCGGCCCCAACCCGATGCTGGCGCTGTGCAACGGCGCCCTGGCCGAGCAGGGCGTGCCGACCCAGCGGATCCGGACCGAGCTGTTCGGCCCGCCCGACGACGTGCGCGACGAGCCGGGCTGGCCCGACGATGTGGGCCGCGACGCGGTGTTCACCGTGACGGTCGGCGGCCGCACCTTCGACGCGCCAGCGGCCGAGCCCCTGCTCAACAGCATGGAGCGCCACGGCGTGGTCGTGCCGACCGAGTGTCGTTCCGGGGAGTGCAGCGCCTGCCGCACGCGGCTGGTATCCGGGCAGGTGTTCGCCCCCCAGCAAGCCCGCCTGCGCCACTCCGATCGCCGACACGGGTTCATCCACCCCTGCATGACCTACCCGATGGCGGACATCGAGATCCGCGCCTGAGATCGGGTATCCTCAAGCATCGACCCACGGAGCCTCCTCCATGCGCACCCATCGCCTCCTCTCGTTGTTCGCCGCCACCGCTGCGCTGATGCTGTCCACCTCCTGCGATCTGTTCGCCACCGGGGACGACGACGACGGCGCCGGCTGCGAATGCGAGGACGCGTCCGAGGCCATGAGCGCCGAGGAGGAGCTGTTCATCGAGCTGCTCAACGAGTACCGGGCCAGCGAGGGGCTGGGCGCGGTCGAGGCGTCGGTGGCACTGTTCGAGTCGGCCCACCGCCAGGCCCACGACCTGTGCGTCAACGAGATGCCGGCCGGCCACATCGGCTCGGACGACAGCACCATGTACGGACGCGCCGCGGACGCGGGCTACGACTGCGGCGAGTGCTTCGACGGCACCTGCGCGTACGAGAACGCGGGCTGCTCGGGCGGGACATGCATCACGGCCCAGGCCGCGCTCGACGCCTGGAAGGCGTCGGTGTGCCACGACGCGGTGATGGCCAACCGCGACGCGGGCGCCCACGACGACTGCAACAACGTCGACTGGACCGGGTTCACCTGGCAGGCCGTGGGCGTGGGCTTCGCGGGCTGCAAGGCCACCATGGTCGTGGGCGAATGCCCGGACGACCCGCCCGCCGCGGAGTGAGCTGAACCCCCTCGGAGCTGTGTGAGCACGCCGCTGGCGGCCAGGTCGGCGTCCCCGTCACGGGGGGACACACGACCGGGCATACTTGGGTTCGGGCCGGGCCTGGGCTAGAGTCGACACTCCATGGGCGACTCCCTGCTGAAGGGCCTGCGAGGCTTCGGTATCCACGTCATGGGCGCAGGGCGCGACCTGGCGCCCATCGTCGGCGTGGTGGTGTTCTTCCAGCTGGTGGTGCTGCGCCAGCCGTTCCCCGACCTGCTCAACGTGATCTTCGGGCTGGTCCTGGTGGTGCTGGGGCTCGCGCTGTTCGTGCTGGGCCTGGAGCTGGGCCTGTTCCCCATGGGCGAGGCCATGGCCGAGGCCTTCGCCCGCAAGGGATCGTTGTTCTGGTTGCTGACCTTCGGCTTCGGCCTGGGCTTCTCGACCACCATCGCCGAGCCCGCGCTGATCGCGGTCGCGAAGGAGGCCGCGGTGGTGGCGGCCAACGGCTCGTACATCGAACCCACGGACGAGGCGATGAAGACCTACGCCGTCGGATTGCGCGTGACGGTCGCGCTGTCGGTGGGCATCGCGATCCTGGTGGGCCTGCTGCGCATCATCCGCGGCTGGCCCGTGCACTTCCTGATCATCGGTGGCTACCTCGGCGTGATGGCCATGACCGCGATCGCGCCCAAGGAGATCGTGGGCATCGCCTACGACTCCGGTGGGGTGACCACGTCCACGGTGACCGTGCCGCTGGTCACGGCCCTGGGCGTGGGCCTGGCCACCATGATCCGCGGCCGCAACCCCCTGGTGGACGGCTTCGGCCTGATCGCCTTTGCCTCGCTGCTGCCCATGGTGTTCGTCATGGGCTACGGCATGATCGTGTTCGGGTGAGGCCATGATCGAGCTGCTCATCAGCTTCGCCCACACCCTGCTGGCCACGTTCAAGGACGTGGCCCTGGTGCTGTGCCTGCTGGTGTTCTTCCAGGTGGTCGTGCTGCGCAAGCCCCTGCCCAACTGGAAGCGCATGGCCCTGGGGTTCTTCTTCGTGCTGCTCGGCCTGGCGCTGTTCCTCGACGGCCTGGAGCTCGCGCTGTTCCCCATCGGCAAGACCATGGCGCGGCAGCTGTCCGACCCGGACATGCTGCTCGGGTCGGCCGCGGCGAACGGCAGGGCCGCCTGGTGGGCATTCACCTGGGTCTACGTGTTCGGCGCGCTGGTCGGCTTCGCCACCACCATCGCCGAGCCCGCACTGATCGCGGTGTCGTTCAAGGCCAGCCAGGTGTCCCGGGGTGGCCTCAACCAGTGGGGGCTGCGCATCGCCGTGGCCGTGGGCGTGGCCATCGGCATCTCCATCGGCACGTTCCGCATCGTCACCGGGACGCCCCTGTACCTGTACATCCTGGTGGGCTACGTGATCGTGCTGGTCCAGACGGTGTTCGCGCCGCGGTCGATCATCCCCCTGGCCTACGACTCCGGCGGGGTGACCACGTCCACGGTGACCGTGCCGCTGGTGGCCGCGCTGGGCCTGGGGCTGTCCGAGACGATCCCGGGCCGCGATCCCGCCCTGGACGGGTTCGGCCTGATCGCGTTCGCCTCGGTGTTCCCGGTGATGACCGTGATGGCCTACGCGCAGATCGCGCAGTGGCTCACAGGACGCAAGAAGAAGAAACTCGCTGCAGGGCGAGGAGGGAAGTGATGGGCTTCAAGCTGATCGTCGCGATGACCAAGACCGACCGGACCGACCAGGTGATCGACGCGGCCAAGGCCGCGGGCGGCACCGGCGCCACGGTCATCCCCGCCCGCGGCACCGGGCTCAACGAGGCCAAGACGTTCTTCGGCCTCAGCCTCGAGACCCAGACCGACGTGCTGCTGTTCGTGCTGGAGCAGCGGGTGGTCGAGCCCGTGCTCGACGCCATCGAGACCTCCGGGCGCTTCAAGGAGCCCGGCAGCGGCATCGCCGTGGTGCTCGACATCGAGCAGGCGCTGGGGCTGGAGAGCCAGATCCCGCACTTCAAACGGGGGGGGACGTAGCGGAGCGACCGGCCGTCAGATCCGCTCGACCGCCACCATCACCACGGACTCGAGCGGCGCGTCGTTGCCGTCCGTGGGCACGGCCGCGATGGTGTCCAGCACGTCCAGCCCCTCCACCAGCTCTCCGAACACCGCGTAGCCCGGCGGGGACTGCCCGTCGACGTCGAGGAACGTGTTGTCCACGTGGTTGATGAAGAACTGCGAGGTGGCGCTGTCGGGGTCGCTGGTGCGGGCCATGGCGAGGGTGCCGCGCAGGTTGGACAGGCCGTTGTAGGACTCGTTGACGATCGGGGCGTGGGTGGCCTTGGCCGCGCCGGTCTCGGTCTGGCCGCCGCCCTGGATCATGAAGCCCTCGACCACCCGGTGGAAGGTGGTCGCGCCCAGCCCATCGCGGCCGTCGTAGAACCCCTCGTCCACGTACACCAGGAAGTTGGCCACCGTGATCGGGGCCAGCTCCTCGTCCAGCTCCACCACCATGGTGCCCAGGGTGGTCTCGATGCGCACCTGCAACGCGTCATCGCCGGTGTCGTCGTCGCCGGTGTCGTCGTCGGCCACGTCGTCGTCGTCGGCCGCGTCGTCGTCGGCCGCGTCGTCGTCGGCCACGTCGTCGTCGTCGGTCTGGGGGCAGCCCAGCAGCAGGGCCAGCATGGAGAGGAGCACGAGCCGAGGAATTCGCATAGATTCTCCCGTCGAGGTTGTCGTGGCCACAACCCTAGCAGGAGGACCCCGCGCCGTGCCGACGCTGATGTTCGAAGAGATGACGATGCCCGCGATCGAGGGGCTGGATCGGGACCGCACCCTGGTCGCCATCCCGGTCTCGCCGCTGGAGGCTCACGGCCCGCACCTGCCCGTGGGCACGGACGGCTACATGGCCTTCCACATGGCCGACGCCGTGCTGGATCAGCTCGCCGAGCGGCGCCCGGACTGGACGTACGTGCGCACGCCCTGGCTGCCGGTGGGCTGCTACACCCTGCGCATGCCCGGCAGCGTGGAGGTGCCCCAGCACACGGTGCGGGAGCTGGTGGCCGCGTTCGGCCGCGCCCTGGCGCAGCAGGGCTTCCGCCACATCGTGGTGACCAACGGCCACGGCGGACCGGGCCACAACGCGGCCATCGAGGAGGCCTGCCGCCAGGTCAGCCGCCGCCGCGGCGCGCAGATGATCTACCCGGTCGGACGGATCCTGACCGACATGATGAAGGGCAGGATGGTCGACCGCATCGCCCACCACCTGGGCCGCCCGCTGACCGACGAGGAGCAGCAGGAGTTGGCCCACGACTTCCACGCGGGCCGCATGGAGACGTCGCTGGCCCTGGACCACCACCCGGACCTGGTCGAGGGCGAGCCCGCGGATCTGGAGCCCGTGCACCACTCCATGGTCGGCATGATGCGCTACTGGTGGGGCGACCTGGTGGGACGAGGCCCGGGCTACATGGGCTACCCCAACAAGGCGGATCCCGCGGTCGGCCGCGCCGTGGAGGCGACCGTCGTGGAGGCGGTCGCGGACGTGGTCGAACGCATGATGCACGGCGAGAACCTGCGCCGGGCCACCACCTCGGAGTTCTACCGCAACCCCCTGTTCCGCACCCGCAACCGCTGGTTCACGCGGTCCCTCGACGGGGTGGGGCGAGGGGTGAGCGCCATCCGCCGACGGGGGTGATTGCTACACTGACCGCATGCGCGGTCGACTCCTGCTGCTGCTGCTGCTGCTCGCGCCCGGGTGCCCGCAAGAGGGCCCCCCGGGCGACGATCCGCCCGAGGTGATCGGCGACGACGACGACGACGACACCACGACCGCTCCACCGATCACCGACGTGGTGTGGATCAACGAGGTCCTGACAGACAACGAGTCCGGCCTGGCCGACGGCGACGGTGACCTGGCCGACTGGGTCGAGCTGTACAACCCGGGCCCGGACGCCGTGGACCTGGACGGCTGGGGGCTGAGCGACGACCCGGACGAGCCGTTCGCCTGGGCGTTCCCCACCACCCTGCTGGAGCGCGGGGCCTTCCTGCTGGTGTTCGCCACGGGCAAGGGCGACGACGGCCCGGACGACGAGCTGCACACCGGGTTCCGCCTGTCCGCTGACGGCGAGACCCTGACCCTGACCCACCCGGCGGGCGAGGTGG
The DNA here is from genome assembly GCA_964639985.1 of uncultured Rickettsiales bacterium. Classification (GTDB taxonomy): domain Bacteria; phylum Myxococcota_A; class UBA796; order UBA9615; family CAYRNR01; genus CAZXHG01. The sequence goes on along the minus strand of CAZXHG010000131.1, from coordinate 18,329 downwards.
TGGACCAGCTGGAGATCCCGCCCCTGGACGAGGACGTGTCCCACGGCAGGGCCCAGCAGGTGGAGGAGGCCACGGTGGTCGCGGACGGGAGCGAGGCCCGCTTCACCGTGGATCACGAGTCCGGCTGGGCCGACCCGGACCACGACGACGCCCACTGGCTGGAGGTCGTGCTCGGCGTGGGCTTCGACGGCGAAGACGTGGCCGTGGAGCCCACCAACCTGTCCCTGGGCCAGCTCACCGAGCAGTCCTCGGACGGGTACGGCCGGTCCGGCGTCCAGGCCGTGGACGGGGACCTGGGCACGTTCTCACACACGGGCGACGCGGACCTGGAGCCGTGGTGGTCCGTGGACCTGGGCGGGGACGCGCGCATCGCCCGCGTGGACCTGTACAACCGCCTCGACTGCTGCGCCGAGCGCCTCTACAACATCACGGTCGAGGTGCTGGACGCGGACGGGGACACGGTGCACGTCTCGGACCTGCTGCACCCGGTGAGCGAGGGCCAGGCCCCCACGTCGCCGGGCGACCTGCTGACCGCGGACCTGGGCGACGGCGTGATCGGCCGCCACGTGCGGGTGGGCAAGGATGCGGTCAACGGATCCGGGTCCAGCGAGTGGCTGTCCATCGCCGAGGCCGAGGTGATGGGCTCGCCCGCCTCCCCCTACGAGGCGTGGATCACCACGGACGTGCAGGAGGCGATGGCCGGCGTGAGCGTCGAGGCATTCCTGCGGGTGCCGTTCGCGATCGAGGCCGACGGCGTGGACCGCGTCGAGTTCGAGATCGCCTACGACGACGGCTTCGTGGCGTTCGTGGACGGCGTGGAGGCGCTGCGGGTCAACGCCGACGATCCGGTCGAGGCCCACGGCGGCGACGGGACCGAGGTCTTCTCCCTCGACCCGGACCTGCTGGCCACGGGGGACCACGTGCTGGCCCTGCAGGGGCTCAACACGGCGCCGGACGACGACGACTTCCTGCTGCGGCCCACCCTGACCTGGCAACGGATCGAGACCGGGGACCGAGCCTGGTTCGCCGAGCCCACGCCCGGGGAGCCCAACGGGGTGGGTGTGGCCGGGTTCGTGGACCCGCCCACGGCCGATCCGCCACGCGGGTTCCACGAGGCAGCACAGGACGTGGAGATCGCGTGCGCCACCCCGGGCGCCACCGTGGTCTACACCCAGGACGGCAGCGCGCCCACGCAGGACCACGGCACGACCATCGTGTCGGGGGACACCATCGCGGTGGAGACCACGGCCACGCTGCGGCTGGCCGCATTCCTCGACGGGTACGAGCCCAGCGGGGTGGTCACCCACACCTACCTGTTCCTCGACGACGTGATCCGCCAGCCCGCGGCCCCGGACGGGTTCCCCACCACCTGGCACGGCATGAGCCAGTCCGCGATCGCGGCCGACTACGAGATGGATCCCGAGGTGGTGGACGACCCCGCCTACCACGACGACCTGCTCGCCGGCCTGCGCGCCATCCCCACGATGTCGATCGTGATGGACCCCGCCGACCTGTTCGGCGACGAGGCCGGCATCTACATCCACTCCCAGCAGCGGGGAGACGACTGGGAGCGGGGAGGCTCTATCGAGCTGCTCCTCCCGGACGGCTCCACCGGCTTCCACACCGACGCGGGCGTGCGCATCCACGGCTACGGCTGGCGGCCCCACGCCAACACGAAGAAGCACGCGCTGCGGCTGGAGTTCCGCGACGAGTACGGGCCGCGCAAGCTGGAGTACCCCCTGTTCGCGGACGCGCCGGTGGAGCGGTTCGACTCCATCGTGCTGCGCTCCCAGGGCAGCCGCGGCTGGCAGGACTTCCGCGACCCGGAGCAGGCCCTGTACATCCGTGACGCGTTCGCCCGCGACACGGCCCGCGACATGGGCAAGACCGACGGCCACGCCACCTTCGTGCACCTGTACCTCAACGGCCTGTACTGGGGCCTGTACAACCCGGTGGAGCGGCCGGACGCGCGGTTCGCCGAGGAGTACTTCGGCGGCAGCGACGACGAGTACGACGCGATCAACCGCCGCACCACCACCAACGAGGCGATCGACGGCGACCTGGTGGCCTACGAGGAGATGCTGGACCTGGCCGACCTGGACCTGGCCGACCCGGTCAACTACGAGGCGATCCAGGGCTACCTCGACCTCGACGACCAGATCGACTACATGCTGATCCACCAGTACACGGTCAACCTCGACGGCCCCGAGATCTTCTCCCACAACAACATGCGCGGCGTGCGCAAGCGCGAGACAGGCGCGCAGTTCCGGTTCTTCGTGTGGGACATGGAGTACTCGCTGTGGGACGCGGACGACCACTACAACATCGACGTGGACGTGGCCGGGGCGGTGTCCCACGTGTACGCGGCCCTGCGGGCCAACGCCGACTTCCGCCAGCGCTACTCCGACCGGTCGGCCATGCACCTGTTCGGCAGCGGCGCGCTCACGGCCGAGGCCTGCGGGGCCCGGTTCGAGGCGCGGGCGGACGAGATCTTCGACGCGGTGGTGGCCGAGTCGGCCCGCTGGGGCGACACGGACCGCGAGGCCCCGTACACCCGCGACGCGGAGTGGATGGACGAGTACACGCGACTGGTCGAGGATTTCTTCCCCCATCGCACCGAGATCCTGATCGAGCAGCTGACGGAGGCGGACCTGCTGGCGCCGTGATCAGTCCGGCGCCCCGGCGACCAGCACGAGCCGCCGTGCCCGGGAGACCTTCTCGCGGGCCGGCACGCGGAACGAACGACCCCACGGGATCTCGGCCAGCTCCAGGCCGTCGAGCCACGCCAGGCCCTCCAGGTTGATCGCCTCGCGGCCCCCGACCAGGGCCAGCAGCGCGTCCCGGGCCGCGGCGTGGTCCACGCGGGCCACGTCGTCCGGCACCATCAGCGCACCCCGCATCCGCGCGGCCATCCCCTGGGCCAGGTAGTCGGTCGGGCGCACCTCGTCGACCATGCCGTGCACGAGGTGCAGCCGGGCGGTCAGGGGCTCGCCGTCGACGGTCAACGACTCGCCCCCATGCTCGAACAGCACGGTGGCCGGCGAGCAGACCGGGTCGTGGTCCAGTACGACCACGCCCACCTCGACACCGAGGTGTTCGCTTCGCAGGGTCCCGTCCAGCCGGATCCCTGGCGCATCTTGCACCGACCGTCCCGGCGCCCGGTCGAGCACACGGCCCTGCAACGGCAACCCCGTCTCCTGGAACGTCCACTCATCGTCGAAGATGCGCTTGGTGAACAACCCCGTGCTCCCGTCACGCCTCCCCTCCACCCGCAGGACCCGCGCGCCGTTGCCCACACCGTCCTGGAAGATGGTGATGCGATCGGTGATCTCCCCGGCCCCCACGTCGGGCTGCCGCTGCCACGGCTCGGCCGGCAGCGCGCGCGTGGTGCCGGAGGAGCCGTCCAGGCCGTAGGAATAGGTGAGCAGGTCGTTCTCCCCGGCCGTGTCGAAGTCGTACAGCCGGGTGTACAGCGCGCCGTGTTCGCCGACCACGAACAGGGTGGAGCCGCTGGCGGACAGGGCGGCCGCCCGCAGGGTGCCCCGCTCAGGGCCGCACACCCGGCGGCTCCAGTCCGCGGGCAGCCACCAGTCATTGTAGTGGATGCGCGTCCCGTCCGGGGACAACCGGTAGACGTGGGCCACGCCCAGCCCCACGGAGTGCGAGGTCCCGAGCGGGTCGGTGTACCGGCGCACGTCGAACGGGTGGGAGTCGGACACGGACCAGCCGCGCGTGGTCGGGAACTCCGCGGCGATCCCGGGTCCCCGCGCCATGGGCCAGCCCCAGCGGTCGGTCCAGCGGAACGCGCGGTGCACGTCGCGGCGCAGGTCCGTGCCCCGGTAGAACAGCCCGCCCGTGGACAGGGCGTGCAGGTGACAGCCGTCGGCCGAGATCTCCGCGACGGCCGTGGGCGGATCCCCGCGGACCAGTCCCGGCCCGCTGGGCAGGCCCGTCTCCCCCAGCAACCGCCACTCGCCGGGGGACCGCAGCCCGGTCTCCTCGTTGGGCTTGACCCAGACCCGGCCGTCCCGCACGGCCACGTACCAGTGCCGGTTGAACGACTCGGTGGCCGTGCGGAAGTACACGTGGTCGGGGAGGTCCGCGGGGGAATGCAGCGCGTCCGCCCCCAGGAGGGAGGGGAGCAGCGCCAGGCCGGCCAGCAGCAGCCATCGCCCGTCCATGGAGGATTGAGGTCTCACGATCTCCCCACTCGCCCGGTAGCAGCCTCCGTGCCATAGTACCCGCTCATGGCACGACGCCTCCCACGAATCGCCCGCGACGACGTCCTGCGCCTGTGGTTCCATTGCCAGGGCCTGACCGCCCCCCGCACCACTCCCCTCACCCGCGACGCGTTCGTGCACCACCTCGAGCAGACCGGCGGGCTGCAGCTGGACAGCATCAACGTGCTGGCCAGGGCCCACTACCTGACCCTGTGGAGCCGGTTCGGTGCCTACGAGATGACCCTGCCCGACCGCTGGACCTACGACGACCGGGTGGCATTCGAGCACTGGGGCCACGCCGCGTGCGTGCTGCCCGCCAGCCGGCTGCCCCTGAGCCACCGCGCCATGCGCCGGTTCGCGCCCACGGGCAAGTGGTGGAACGAGCGCCGGCCGTCGTCCGCGGCCTGCGCCCGCGTGGTGAAGCGCTTGCGCGAGGAGGGACCGCTGGAGAGCGCGGACTTCGGTCCGCGGGACGGCAAGTCCGGGCCCTGGTGGGGCTGGAAGGAGGACAAGGAGGTCCTGGAGCGCTACTGGCGCAAGGGCAGGGTCGCCATCGCCACCCGTCGCAGCTTCCGCCGCGTGTACGACCTGGCCGAGCGGGTGTACCCCGACGGCCCGTTGGCCAGCCCCACCGCGTACGAGGACAGCTGGCTGCTGACCGGCCTGCGCGGCAATGGCGTGGCGCCGTTGAAGCACATCGACGGCTACTTCCGCGCGCCCCACCTGGCCGGCGATGCCCGCCGCCGCTCGGTCGCGCGGCTGCTGAAGCGACGCGACGTGGTCGAGGTGCAGGTCGAGGGCCAGCCGGAGCCCTGGCTCGCGCGGCCCGCGGATCTCGAAGACCTCGGCGCCCTCCCCTCCCCTCGCGGCACCACCGTGCTGTGCCCGTTCGACTCGCTGCTGTGGCAACGCAGGCGCGCCGAGGACCTGCTGGATTTCACCTACCGGGTCGAGATCTACGTACCCAGGAAGGACCGGGTGTACGGCTACTACGCCATGCCGATCCTGCACGATGGCCGCCTGGTGGGCCGACTCGATCCCAAGCTGCATCGCGACCGGGGTGTGCTCGAGATCAAGAGCATCCACCTGGAGCCCGGCGCCCCGGACGGCGCGGACCTGCGGACCGGGCTGCGCCACACCCTGGAAGACCTGGCGGATTTCGTGGGTGCCGGCGACCTGCAGACCCCCGCGGGAACGGGCAGCTAGGGCCGCCGGGTCTCGCCGGGCCGAGCCCGTCGGACTCGCACCCGCTGTCCCCGGATCCTCGAACCCTGGAGCCGGGCCAGCACGCGCTTGACGTGACGCACGTCCACGTCGACGAACGTGACGAAGTCGTCGATCTCGATGGCGCCCACCGCGCGCCCCGGGATCCCGGCCTCGTTGGCGATGGCGCCCACCACGTCCCCCGGCCTCAGGCCGTGGGAGCGGCCCACGGACAGCGCCAGCGGGGTCATGTCGACGCCGGGCCGCTGCGGACTGCGCGTGACCTCCTCTGCGACCGGCCGCTCCGCCGGCTCCAGCGAGGGCAGCCGCCGACGATCCCCCGCGGCGAGGTGGGCCACGGCCGCAGCCACGTCGGCCATGTCGTACCCACCGCCGCGGGCGATCTCCTCCACCACGCGCCGGTAGCGGTCCAGGTCCCCGGTCTCGATGGCACCACCGACCGCGGCCTTGAAGCGCTCCTCGCGGTGGGCCGCGACATCGCGTTCGGTGGGCATGCGCACCAGCTGCAACCGCTGCCGGACGTACCGCTGGATCCCGCCCAGCACGCGCCGCTGGCGCGGCAGCAGCAGCAACACGGACACGCCCGCGCGGCCCGCGCGGCCGGTGCGGCCGATGCGGTGCACGTAGGTCTCGGCGTCGCTCGGCGCGTCGTAGTTCACGACCAGGCTGATGCCGTGCACGTCCAGCCCTCGCGCGGCCACGTCGGTCGCGGCCACGATGCGCACGGCGCCGGAGCGAAACCTGCGCAGCACGCTCTCGCGCTGCACCTGCGGCATGTCCCCGTGCAGGGCCTCCACCGCGTGCCCCTCGGCCGCCAGTGCGTCGGCCAGGTCCGCGGCCCCCGCCCGCGTACGCGTGAACACGAGCACCGAGTCACCGTCCTCCATCTCCAGCAGCCGGTGCAGCGCCTCCAGCTTCCGCTCCTCGGGCACCCACAGGAAGCGCTGGTCGATGGTGGCGATGGCGGGCGCCTCGGGCTCGATGGCGATGGACACGGGATCGGTCAGGTGACGCTCGGCCACCCGCCGCACCGCCGGCGGCAGGGTCGCGGAGAACAGCGCGGTCTGGCGCAGCTCCGGGCCGGGCGCCTGCTCGAGGATCCACTCCACATCCTCGATGAAGCCCATCTTGAGCATCTCGTCGGCCTCGTCGATGACCACGATCGAGGTGTCGGCCAGCGACAGGGACTCGCGTCGCAGGTGGTCCATCACGCGCCCCGGCGTGCCGACCACCACGTGTACACCACGCTCGAGGGCCTTGAACTGGGTGACGATCGGCTGGCCGCCGTAGACCGCGAGCACCGACAGCCCGCCCATGGGATGAGACAGGGTGGCGAGCGCCCGCGACACCTGGTTGGCCAGCTCGCGGGTCGGCACCAGCACGATCGCCTGCACGATCCGACGGGAGGGGTCGATCCGCTGCAGGATGGGCAACGCGAACGCGGCGGTCTTGCCCGTGCCCGTCTGGGCCTGGCCCACGACGTCACGCCCTCCGAGCATCGGCGGGATGGCCGCGAGCTGGATCGGCGTGGGCTGCTCGAACCCCTGCTCGGCGACGGCCTCGAGCAGCGGTGGAGACAGGTCGAAGGAGGAGAACGGAGGCACGTCCGCAACAGCCTCGGCCGCCGGAGCCGGCGGCGCAGCGGCGACCGGGCCCTCGGGAGCAGGCGCCTGCCGCTCCGTCCTGTTCTTGTCGCGCCGGTTGTGCACCTTGCGGCCGGACCTCGACGCCTTCAGCGCAGCACGCGCGGCAGCCTTCTCCGCCTTCTTGCGCTGCTTCTTGGCCTTGCGGCGGGCGGCCCGGGCACGGGCCACGGCGCCAGCGTCGCCGGGCGGGTTCGTCGGCTTGGGACCGCTCATCGAGCTGGACCTCCTCGGGGACGTCATCGTCGGGCGCAGACGTCACAGGAGGACGACGAAGGCGGCGGGCGAAGAAGACGGCGGACTATAGCAGGTCCAGCGCGGGATGCTACTGCGGAGGGCCCTGGCTGCGCACCCGGTAGGTGAGACGGCGGGCGACGAACACGGACCATCGAGGTGGTATGGTGCCCCGATGCGATCCTCCCCCACGTTCGCCGCGGTCCTCGCCCTGTCCCTGGCCGGCCTGTTGCCCGCCGTGCCGACCCACGCCGAGATCGACCCACTGACCGACGTGGACCACAAGCTCGCCACCCTCGAGGTGCAGTTCACCGGCGACCTGGCCACGGACGAGGCCCTGCTGCGTGAGGCCCTGGCCACCATGCAGCGGATCCACGAGGTCGCAGACCAACTCCCCGAGGTCCAGCAGACCGCGGGCCGGATCCGCGAGGCCGAGGCCAGCCTGCGGGTGACGGAGATCCTGCTGGGCGCGCCCTGCCCCGAGGACCTGACCACGGTGCAGTGCGAGATGTACGGGGAGGAGTTCGCCCGGCAGGCCGAGCCCGCGCACTACACCGCCGCCCTGGCGGCCGGGCTCGTGGAGATGGCCCTCGAGCTGGGCGGCGAGACGCTGTCGGACTCGGACCAGGCCCGGTACGACCAGCTGCTCGAAGACCTCGACGCGGCCGACGCCGTGCTGGACGAGCGGCTGGACCAGCGCATGGGGTTCTTCCCGGGCGCGAACCGTCCCGACCCACCGCCCCCGGTGGTGATCCAGGAGGCCCAGGCGCTGCCCCAGGGCTGGCAGCCGCCCCTCACCGACACCCGCGGCGACGCCCGCCACGCCCTGGTGTGGGGCAACGCCGAGCTGCTGCGCTTCCCCGAGGATCCGGCACCGGTGCGCCTGTACGGCTACCCCGACGACAAGCGGGCCTGGTACCCGGACGCCATCTACCTCGTGCACCTGCTCGGCGAGACCGCCGACGGCCTGCTCGAGGTCCGCCTCGGCGGCCCGGTCACGTGGGAGCGCCACTGCGTGGGCAACGACGTGCTGCCGTGGTGGACCGCGGTCCGGGCATGGGTGTCGCCCGACGACGTGGTCGAGGTGCTGGCGAACGAGGTGGCCCGGGAGCACGAGGACGGCACGGCGCTGCGCCTGCAGCCCGGCACACCCCTGATGCGCGACGAGGCCTGGCTGCACGGTCAGCTGGTGCCGATCCCGGATGACGTGGTCCGGACCACGTCGTACCCGGCGGACGCGCCGCGGCTGGAGCGGGTCCGCTCCGGCGACCACGTGCCGTGGGCCCAGTCCGCCGTCCTCGGCGGGCAGCCGCTGCCCCTGCGCCAGCCCGCCTTCGATCACAACGATCACCTCTACATCTCGTCATGGACGGCCATGGACCACGGCGCGCTGGTCACGCTGACCTCGGAGTGCGGCGAGCTGCGGTTCTCCACCCCGGGCTCCAGGCCCACCGCGGACGACGACACGGTCGGGGGCGTGATCGGCGGCATGATGGGCGACGTGGAGCTGCTCCGCATCCCCGCGGGCACGCTCCTGTACTGGCCGGACGGCAGCCCGGCCGGCGAGGCGGTGCAGCCCTACACCGTACGGCGGACCAGCCTCCTGGAGGGCCCCATGCAGTGCCTCGACCTGCCTCTCGTACAGACCCTGGACGATCTCACCGATCCCAGGACGACGCTGTGCGTGCGACCGGAGGACCTGGAACCCCGGGAGGACCGCCGATGATCACGCTCCGCTCCCTCCTGGCCGCCCTCGCGCTGTCGCTGTCGATCGCCGCTCCGTGCCTCGCGGACACGGTCGAGCTGTGGACGGAGGAGGAGCACTACACGCTCCAGGACCAGGCGCTGCGCGACGTGGTGCTGAACGTGGCCAACCGCAGCGACAGGCCGATCCGCATCCCGAGCTCCCACTTCCCCGAGGGCGGCGAGCTGCTGCTGGTGTACGGCGGCGTGGAGTGGCGAGTGGCGTGTCGCATGGGCCTCGCGGTCGACCGTGACGCGCCCCCCCTCCAGCCCGGGGACACGGTCCAGTGGCGGTTCGACGCGATCCGCTTCGGGTACTCGAACATCCCGGTGGGAAGCCACACGAACGCTCCGGAGGAGCTGGAGCTGCAGGCCCTGTTCGAGATCCGGTACATCGACCCCGAGGTGCGCGGCCGGGTCGAGGTCGTACGCTCCCGTCCGTTCACGCTGCGCTGCCCGGCATGGTGGTTCGGCGACCTGACCCGCAGCATGGTGGCCGAGAGCGTCGGACCCGACAGCGACCCCACCCTGGTCGAGGCGGAGATCGATCGGCTGATCGCCACGGTCGAGGGCGACAACGGCGACCTGCCGGCCGTGGCCGCCCGCAAGCTGGCGATCCTGGCCCCTGCGCGCGCGACCGGACCGCTGATCGCCATGATCGACCGCAGCCTCGAGGTCGAGGACGTGCGCAAGTTCCAGGGCGGGCGGATCAAGGCCGCGCTCGAGGCGCTGGCCGCCATCGGTGGGCCCGAGGCAGAGCAGGCCGTGTTCGACACGCTGGTCCAGGCGCAAGCCATGGACTTCGCCTGGGTCGCGGTGCGCGACGTGCGCATCACCGCCATGCGCGCCTGCGGCGAGCTGCGTGTGCAGCAGAGCCTGCCCGTCCTGCTGGAGGTCGCCTCGGTGGAGGGCATGGACGACCTCATGGAGACCCACCTCGACCAGAAGAGCGCTTCGGTGGCAGCCATCGGCCAGCTGGGCGATCCCTCCAGCTGCGCGTTCCTGATCAGCCTGTGCGAGCACGCCCGCAACCGCAGCCATCACACCTGGGAAAAGCTGCTGCTGCGCTCGGCCGAGGCCCTGGTGGCGATCGGCGATCCCCAGGGCATCGCCTACCTCGAGCAACTGGCCGCGGACCTGGAGGACGGCTCCCGGTATCAGCGCCGGGGCTCGCTGGTACGAGAGGTGCTGGAGGCGGGCGGCGCCGACTGACCTCGCCTCGGATCACCCATCCCGTTCCGGCGACGAGAAATACACCAGGGTCCCGAACCGGCACACCTCGACCGGGTAGCCCTGCTCGGTGACCGCACGCGCCACCGCGTCGAGCAGCACGTCCGGGTCGTACTCGTGGGGCACCCACCCGCTGCCCCAGCCCATCTCCACGGCCGCGAGCACGCCGGTGGTGTCGGTCCACAACGAGGTGTCGCGCAGCTCGTCCTCCTCCATGCACACCCGCGGCACGTCGCCCGCGCCGAAGTACTCCTCGACCTCGAGCCCGGTGATCAGCGCCACGGCCTGGCGCACCGCGCCCTCAAGGTCCGCGGGCTCCAGCGCGGTCACGCCCAGGGCCTCACGGCCCGCGTCGGTCACCTGCGCGTCCTCGTAGTCGCCGTCCCCCTTGGGCTCGATCAGCCCGCGGCGGTGGAGCGCGTGTAGCGTCTGCACCGCGAACCCCTCCTCGTCCGGATCGAGGCGGATGGCAATGGAGTACTCGGGCGCATACGCGTGGATCAGCGCAGAGCGCTGGGGATCGCTGAGCTTCATAGAGCGTTCCTCTCTTGCTCACCGTTCTACCTTACTGGGCGGACAGCGGCTGTCCATCGGTGCGCCGCCTATTCGCGTACGCTGGTTCTGCGATCCCGAATTGCTTTGCATCCGCCAGCGCCCCGAGCTATTCACTAGTCGCTCACTGCAGAGTTACTATCGAACGGTGATCGACATGATCCGATCTCGAATCCCCCTCTCCTGGGTCCCGGCGATCGCCGCGGCAGCCCTCCACCTGGCCGGCTGCGCCAGCGCTCCGGGCGGGACCTCCGGCGCCCTCGACTCGTCCGCCCAGGGCGTGGTGGAGACCATCGAGGGCTGGGAACCGGAGCTGCTCGACGTGTACTTCGTGCCCGGCGGGGACGCGGTCGAGGACCGCATCGCCGACGAGGTGGCCCTGGCCGAGAGCGAGATCCGGGTGGCCATGTACAACCTGCGCTCCGAGCAGCTCGGCTACGCGCTGCTCGACAAGCAGCTGGCTGGCGTCTCCGTCGAGGTGCTGTGGGACGCCAAGCAGATGGACAAGGACTACAACACCCTGGACGACGACCTGATCGCCGCGGGGCTCAACGTGGTGCCCGTGCTCAACGAGCGCCACGAGTACGCCACCTTGCACCACAAGCTGGCGATCATCGACGGCACCACGGTGATCACCGGCTCGGGCAACTGGAGCGACAGCGGCCTGCACGACAACGAGGAGGCCCTGCTGGTGGCCGAGTCGCCGGTGCTGGCCGCCGAGTACGACCGCGAGCTCGACGAGATCCTCACCGGCTGGAAGGACGAGCGCCTCGGCGACATCGCCAGCAACGCCCAGCTCTACTGCTCGCCTGAAGACGACCTCGACGACGTGATCCGCGCGCAGATCGACGCGGCCACCGACCGCATCTTCGTGGCCGTGTTCTCCTTCCGCCTCAGCGGCCTGGCCGACGCGCTGGTCGACGCCCACGACCGGGGCGTAGAGGTGGTCCTGATCACGGACTGGAAGCAATCCACCACGACCACCACGGACGAGATCCTGAAAGACGCAGGCATCCCCGTGATCGAGGCACTCAACGCCACCACCCCCTACACGGCCATGCACCACAAGTTCATGGTCGTGGACGGCCACACGACCCTGGTGGGCTCGTACAACTGGACCTTCACCGCCACGGTGTCCAACTACGAGGACCTGCTGCTGATCCCGGGCGACGCCGAGGTCGCGGCCGCGTTCGAGGGGGAGTTCGGCCGGCTGTGGGACCGCTACGGCCACGGCGACAACCCGCTCACGACCACGGTGCCGGTGGACATCGTCGCGGAATGCTCCACCACGTCCTGGGGCGACTCCCTGGTGCTGGTGGGGGACCAGCCCCAGCTGGGCTCGTGGGATCCCCACGCGGGGGTGTACCTCTCCGGGTCGAGCTGGCCGACCTGGACCGGAGTGGTGGACCTGCGCATGGGCGCGGCCATCGAGTACAAGCGGGTGCTGATCCGCGCGGACGGCACGGTGGTCTGGGAACCGGGGGCCAACCGCACGGCCACGGTGCCCACCGATCCGACCGAGATCCTGGAGCTGGCCGATGCGGTCTCCTTCTGACGTCCGGTGCGTGGCCGGCCTGGGGCTGGCGTTGCTGGCCCCGAGCGGCTGCGGCGACCGGCCGGCCGACGACCTCGATGGGGCCCAGGCGCAGGCCTCGGCGCCCACCTGGCTGCTGGACGTGCAGGGCCACGGCACCTGGATCGAGTCCGAAGACGTGGTCGACGCCTGGCTGGACGCGCGCGTGGCCAACGTGCGCTTCCACAAGCGCGTGCTGATCGACGTGGCCGCGCCCTATGGCGACACCTGGATGCGGACCCTGCACGTGGCCGGGTACCGCGAGACCATGGCGGACGGGTGGGAACGGTGGGGCGCGGACACGATCGAGATCTACCCGACGGGGGGGCCCAACGGGGCCGAACTGACCGGCGACGTGGTCGCCCGCGTGCGGTTCCAGCACGACCTCGACGGCGACGGCGCGGACGAGATGCTGACCACGGCCTGGGTCTCGATCCACGGCGACGGGGACGTGGCCTGGCCCGACGACGACGTGTGGAGCCTGGATCTCGAGTCGCCGGTGCAGGCCGGAGACGCGGAGACCGAGCCGCTGCTGCTGTGGTCGCCGTACGACGATCCCGGGATGGACGTGGAGGCGCGCATCGATGCCATCACCGCGGCCCAGCTCGCCGCGCCCGACGAGCGCCACACCCTGCACGCGGCCGTGTTCAACATCACCGACGACGGCATCGTGGACCGGCTGATCGAGGCCCACGCCGCGGGCGTGGAGGTCCTCCTCCTGTTCGACGGACGCAAGTTCCGGCCCGGCTGCGACTGGTACACCGGTGACGACCGCCTGCTGGCCGCGGGCGTGCCCCTGCTGGGCGTAGTGCGCGCCGATGGCGCCATGCACGACAAGATCGCCCTGTTCGACGGGGGCGCCGTGGCCACCGGCTCGTTCAACTGGGAGTGGGGCGCCCGGTACGAGAACCACGAGCTGATGGTGGTCACGCAGCACCCGGACCTGCTCGCCGCCTACGCGCGGCGGTTCGAGGCCCTGGCCGGCGGCGTGCAGCGCGAACGCGCGTACGCCCACGACCCGGCGGACACGGTGTCGGTGAGCTTCGCCCCGGACGAGGAGCCCCACCGGATCGTGGGCGAGCTGCTCGACGGCGCCCACACCACGATCAACCTGGCCATGTTCACGGCCAAGGACGTGGTCTACGAGGAGGACGGGGTCACCACGTCGCTGCTGACCAAGCTGGTCGAGGCCCACCAGCGGGGCGTGCGGGTCATCGCGATCATCGACCACGGGATCCACGAGGCCGCGGAGTACTACGGACAGATCACGGAGGACGATCAGACCGACGAGTGGCTGGAGAGCCAGGGTGTGACCGTGATCCGCGCGGATAATCCCAATGGCGAGTACGCGTCCATGCACCACAAGCACCTGACCATCGACGGCGAGATCGCGGTATTCGGCGCGTTCAACTGGTACCACGACGCGGCCTTTCACAACGACGAGGACCAGGTGGTGTGGCGCGACGCCCAGCTCGCCACCGACCTCGACGCCGAGTTGGTGGACCTGCTGCGCCGCTACGACCCGGCCTTCGCCCCGGACGCCTGGCCCCAGACCACCCTGGCGTTCGACGCGTACTGCGACCAGACCCGGTGGGGCGAGCAGGTGTACGTGGTCGGGGACCACGACCTGCTCGGCGCGTGGGATCCCCGCGCAGGCCTGCCCCTCGACGGCTCGACCTGGCCCCACTGGCTCGGGGAGCTGATCCTGCCCCGGGGCACGCGCACGGAGCTCAAGCTCGTGATCACCGACAACCAGGGCGGGGTCGAGTGGGAGGCGGGCGACGACATCCCGGTGCGCGCCCATGGCGAGCACGACGTGGTCGATGTTCCACTGAGCTTCCGCTAGGCTCGGCCCCACCCACACCCTCTACCGGGAGGCCACGGCTCGACCATGACCGACGCCGCATCCCTCGTGACACACTTGTGGGCATCGTTCGACGCCCGCCGATTCCGCGACGCACTCGCCGTTCTGGCCCCCGATTTCGAGGCCCGCTGGCCCCAGACCCGCGAGGTGATCCGGGGTGCCGAGGCCTTCGTGGCCCTGAACGAGGCCTACCCCGGCCAGTGGCGCTGCCGCCTTCAGCGGATCGACCCCGTCACCCCCACTCGCGTCGCCGCCCTGGTCGAGATCAGCGACGCCACGGCCGGGTCGGCTCCCCAGACCCTGTTCGCCATCGGCTTCTACGACATGGCCGACGGCCACCTCGTCCGCGCCGAGGAGTACTTCGCCGACTGCACCGAGCCCCCCTTCGACCGCTCGCGGTGGGCGCATCGGTACTGAGCGGACGCCTGGATCGAATGATGCTCTCTCATGCGAGAAGCTGAGGATCGCAGCCTCTCGTCGACATGACGACGTCGAGAGAAGTGCCGGCAATCCAAGAAAACAGGGGGACTCTGCTCGGCCGGCTCGTCGCATTTCGCGATGTTGCACACCCACCCCGCTTTTCATAATATCGCTACCCTCGAGCACGAGGTACGACGCTCCGATCCAGCAGATCGCTCTCGATGCGGAGGAACGGCTCGCCTCGAACGCCCATCGGGCCATTCGAACCCCCGCATCAATTCGTTGGCCCCGTGGACGAGACGGACACATCCAACGGTGCAAATCGACATGAGGAGAGAGGCGTGAGTGAGCTGAGCGAAGACACCGAGCGGAGGAGGGAGCTCCTCAAACACATGATCCTCCAGCTGCACCGGGGCGAGGCCCCAGAGGCCGTACGACCGCAGATCGTGAAGCTCCTCGGTCAGATCCCCCACGGCGAGGTGGTCGCTGTCGAGCAAGAGCTCTTCGACGAAGGACTGACAGCGGAGGATCTCGCGGTGATGGCCGACCTCCACACCGCCGCCCTCGAGGGCTCCCTCGCCGAGGAGCCGGTATTCGACGTGCCCGCAGGCCACCCCGTCGATACCTTCCGCCAGGAGAACCGTGCGCTCCAGCGGGAGATCCAGGGCCTGAAGTCGAAGCTCGACCGTATCCGCGAGATGGACGAGGAGGCCTCGGCGACCGCCGCGATGGGCCGGGTCCGCACACACTTGAACGCGCTCCTCGATGTCGAGAAGCACTACTCGCGCAAGGAGAACCTCCTCTTCCCCATGCTCGAGAAGCGAGGCATCACGGGGCCTCCGACGGTGATGTGGACAAAGCACGACGAGACCCGCGCGCTACTCAAGGGTGCGGTCGAGGCCCTCATGTCGGCTCCCGAGCCCACCGCTGGAGAGGCCCAGGCGGTCATCGACCTCATGCTCGTCCCGGCGATGCAGGCCGTGACCGGGATGATCGACAAGGAGGAGCAGATCCTGCTGCCGATGTGCCTCGACACGCTGAGCGACGCCGAATGGTACGAGGTCGCTGCCGGCGCGGCCGAGATCGGCTTCTGCCTCTACGATCCTCCCGTGAGCTGGACGCCCGAAGGCGTGGAGCTCGAGTCCGAGCCCACGGCCACATCGGGCCGGGTCCAGCTCCCCTCGGGCTCGTTCTCCCTGTCGGAGCTCACCGCGGTGCTCAACACGATCCCCTTCGACATGACCTTCGTCGACAAGGACGACCGGGTCCGCTTCTTCACACAGGGCACCGAGCGGATCTTCGCGCGGACCCGAGCCATCATCGGCCGTCAGGTCCAGTACTGCCACCCCTCGTCGAGCCTCTCGACGGTGCAGAACATCCTCGACGACTTCCGCTCGGGCCGCCAGAGCCGGGCGGCCTTCTGGATCGAGATGGGCGGCAAGTTCATCTCCATCGAGTACTTCGCGGTCCGCGGCGAGGGTGGCGAATACCTCGGGACCGTCGAGGTGAGTCAGGACCTGACCGACAAACGCGCCCTCGAGGGCCAGCGGCGGCTCCTCACCTATGAGGAGGATGGTGGCGACGATGGCTGACGATCGGCCGGCGATCACACCGGAGACCAAGGTCGGCGCGCTCCTCGACGCCTATCCGGAGCTCGAGGAGGTGCTCATCGGCATCGCGCCTCCTTTCAAGAAGCTACGCAACCCCGTGCTTCGCCGCACCGTGGCCAGGCTGACCTCGCTACGGCAGGCTGCCAAGGTCGGCGACGTCGCGATCGGCGAAGTGATCGGGCGGCTCAGGGTGGCCGCGGGGCACGAGGATCCCTGGTCGGAGAGCGCCGAGGACCACGACGAGGATGGCGCCGGCACGCCGCAGCCCGCGTGGCTCGACACCTCGGCCGTCGCGACGACCCTCGACGCGAGGCCGCTGATCGACGCTGGCGAGCAGCCGCTCTCCAGGGTCTTGAGGGAGCTGAAGGCACTCGAGGAGGGGCAGGTCTACGCCCTGGTCACGCCCTTTGTGCCAGCGCCGATGATCGACGCCGTCGAGAAGAAGGGCTACCGCAGCTGGTCTCACCGCGAGGGGCCCGAGCTCGTGCGGACCTACTTCGTCCAGCATCGCGAGAGCTGACGGTCGGCTCGAGCGATCCGCACGACGAACACGCCCGCCAGCGGCAGTCACAGTTGTTCCTGAGCCTGAGTAGTCACGGGCGCGAATCGGGACATTTCTGCGAGGATCTGCAAGACAGAGTGCTACCACCCAGCTGGCGGCTGGAATGTGCCGGTCAACAGCGTCGACATCTCGTCGGCGAAGCTCGGCTCCTGGGAACAGCAGAAGCAGGCGCCGGCACTGTAGGAGAGATCGAAGCCGGTCTGCTGGGCCGTGCCTGACTGCTCGAAAAAGGTCCACGGGCTCTTGGGCTCCCAGCCGACGTTGGCGCCCATGTCGCGCAGCTCGATCAGCACGTCGGTCTGGGTCTCGGCGTAGTCCAGACCAAGGCAATCTCCAGCGACCTCTTCTGCACAGTGGAATCCGTTGATCTTGAACCACAGGTGGTGGTCGGCGATGGCGGCCGAGAGGCCGGGATCGGCTGCGATCGACTCGGCGATGTCGTGGCGACCGGAGATGTGGAACACCATGGGGATCTCGGCGATCTGGCCCACCTGCTGTTGGTACCTGCGGATGGTCTGCTCGATCTCCTCCTGGGTCGGTTCCCCTTCGCTGGAGTAGTGACACTCCGAGTAGCTGCCGAGCCAGCCGATCGACGCGATCACCTTGTCCCTTCGTGATGGCTCGGTGAGGGCCAGACGAAGGCCGGGGCCGTACTCCGCGAGGAACGCGTCGAGGTCCTGCTGGAAGGCCTCGCTGCCCAGATCCGGGGTCACCGACTGCTCGCCGACGTTGAGCAGGTACCCCGGGATGGACTCCTTGTCCGGGGGGTAGAAGATCTCGGGCGGATCACCCGCGGTCTGTCCGCCCATCATGATGGCGAGCATCGTAGGGGTCCCGACCGAGTCGATGTACGCACCCAGTGCCGCAGCGATCTCGGGAGCCCCCCTGCCGTCGAGTTCCCTCCAGGAGATCGACATCATCAGGGCGTTCTGCGCGTAGCCCCACGGTGAGCCCTCACCGTGGCACACCCCGGCACCGGACAGCAGCACCGCTTCGAACGCGGGGGACGGATAGGCGGGCAGCTCGGAGGACTGCGTGTCGTCGTCGCCCACGTCGTCGTCGTCATCGCCGACATCGTCGTCCGCGCCCACGTCGTCGTCCCCCTCGGCGCTGCAACCGAGGCACCACAGACAGACCACCGCGGCAAAGACTGCAAATCGCCCGTTGATCCGCACGACCACCCATCCTCCCCTGTCTCCAAGAGTACCAGAGGTAGATGTAGTCCGGCCCAGGGGCATCCCCCTGTTCACTCCTGGTGCTCTCCCCACCTGCGCAAGGACGGTTTCTACGAGCTTCTCTGATCCGCCATCATCCGGTAGCATCCAGCCGGCCACGATGACTCGCAAGAAACCACCGTTCGAGGCGGTCGTCTCCGCATCACGTGTGCGGCGGGGGCTGCGGCTCGGCCGACTCGCAGCCGGGGGTGGGGGCGCCGTCCTCGCCCATCGGCGTCG
>CAZXHG010000130.1:0-28372 GCA_964639985.1 uncultured Rickettsiales bacterium | reverse complement strand
AGCACGATGATGGTGAACAGGCCGAACCGCTCGGGCAGCCGCGAGGTGCTGAACTTCGGCAGCTTCATCTGGTGGGGGATGGTGGTCAGGGGGATGAGCAGGTCGATCACCAGGGCCACGGTCCACAGCTGGTAGCGCTGGGGCGTGGGCACGAGCAGCGATCCCAGGAAGATCAACACCGAGGTGCTGAAGCCCACGGCGAACAGGTTCGTCACCGGCCGGGCCTCGGGGTTGTGCCACCCGCCGCGCACCCACATGAAGATGATCAGCAGGCGGCCGGCCGCGTAGGCCAGCGCGAACCCGGCCGAGTCGTGCTCGAGGCCATGGTGCAGGAACACGGCCATGGCGGCCACGGGCACCATCTGCAGGAAGGTCAGCACCCGGTGGCCGATGTCCTCGGTCTCGAACCGGTCGCCGTAGATCGTACCCCCGATCCACAGCCACCACGCGGGCACGAACGGCAAGGCGAAGGCAGCCACTCCGTGCCAGCTCACGTCCGCGGCCAGGCCGTGGGAGAGCTGGGCGATGATCACCACGAACACCAGGTCGTAGAACAGCTCCAGCCAGGTGGCCTTGCGCTCCCGGTCCTCGTCCTCGTCCCGCCGCAACACGGGCCGTTGCCACAGTGTCAGTCCGCTCATCGCTCCTTCCTCTCAGTCGCAGTCGGGGTCGTCGGGGTGGCATTCGGTCACCACGAACAGGTACTCCCCGGCCATGGGTGCCTCGCCATCGCTCCAGCTGTCCAGCGCGAAGTGGTAGGTGCCCGGCCCCAGCGTGCCCTCCACGATGTGGTGGTCCCGCTGCAGGCAGCCCTCCTCGCTGGCGGTCTCGTCCAGCAGGTGCACGTCGATGTCCACGCCCTCGAGGTCCGCCACGATGGCGCGCACCCGCACTGGTTCGGTGACCTCGAAGCGGTACAGGTACTCGGGTCCGGACTCGTCCGAGTCGGACTCGCAGCCTGTGTACAGGGCCAGGTCGCTATGCTCGGACTGCGAGGTGTCCCGCAGGTCCGTGAAGGGGAGCCCCGGGATCTCGAAGGGCTGGTCGGGCGAGCCGTCCCCCTGCAGCAGGGGTTCGGCCTCGTCCAGGGACTGCGCGCCGTGCTCGATGGTGGCGGCGACCCGGTCCAGCGCCTCCAGCCACAGCAGGTTGCGCATGTTGTTGCCGTGCTGCAGCCCGTCCTCGGTCAGCACGCACGACCCCGCGCCCGCGGAGTCGAAGTGCACACCGTCGCCGGACAGGCCGTGGCCGGGAATCGGTTCCAGCTCCCGGTGCAGGTCCACGAACGGCACCTGGCGGGACTGGGCCAGGCCACGGATGAGGTCGTTGTACGACAGCACCCACCAGTCGGCGGTCTGGTAGTCCCCCCGGTGGGGGATCGCCATCAGCACCGGCACGATGCCCTGGTCGAGGCAGTTGTCGATCAGCACCACCATGTCCTCGTAGTAGCCCCACATGGCGCTGGCGTGGGTCGTGCCCATGCCCATGTCGTTGGTGCCGTACTGCACCAGCGCGATGCTCGGTGCGATGGCCGCGATCTCCTGCTCGAGCGGGGAAGGCGAGCCGGAGATGCACCAGCTCGCGGTCATGCCGCCCTCGGCGGCCAGGCTCCAGCGGTCGTAGGGCGTGCTGCCCGCGGCGTCCCCGCCCAGGAAGTGCAGCCACGTGTCCTCGAGGTCGCCGTGGTCGCCGAGGGCCACGGCCTCGCCGGCGAAGCAGGCCAGGGCCGAGGAGTTGTCGGTGAGCGAGTCCCCGACCTTGGCGAACACGTCGGGTCGGCCCGAACCCAGGTCGAAGACGTCCCGTAGAGTGTCCGCCACGTAGGGCGTGATCGGCGAGTGGGTGCGATCCCCGGGGTACAGCGCGGGGCCGTACGGGGGCTCGTCGACCGTGTCGTCGTCGTCTTCCGCTGGGCCTGCGCTGTCGTCGTCGTCCACCGGCGGGATGGTGTCGTCGTCGTCCGCCGGGCCGTCCGTGGGACAGCCGACCAACCACAGCGCCGCCACGGCGGCCAGCCCGAGTCCGTGCAGTTGCATGCCCTCTCCCCACGCCACTCCTGTGGCGCGAGCCTAAGGTATCATCGCCCGTCGGCGACGTGGACCACGGACGGAGGAGACACGGATGAGCAGGTTGTACCTCGGCGGTGTGCTGGAGGGCGGCGAGGTGGCCGCGCGGTTCGAGCTGAAGCCCGACCGGCTGCGCACCCATGGCGTGGTCGTGGGCATGACCGGCTCCGGCAAGACCGGGCTGTGCCTGGTGCTCCTGGAAGAACTCGCGCGCGCGGGCGTGCCTGTGATCGCCGTGGACCCCAAAGGGGACCTGGGCAACCTGGGGCTGCTGTTCCCCGACCTGAGCGCCGACCAGTTCGCGCCCTGGGTCGAGGGGGACGATCCCGCGGCCGTGGCCGACACCTGGAGAGAGGGCCTCGAGGGCTGGGGGCTCGGTTCCTCCACCATGTCCACGCTGGCCGATCAGCTGGCGCTGCGGGTGTTCACGCCCGGCTCGCGCGCGGGGCAGCCCATCGACGTGCTCGGCTCGTTCCGCCGCCCCACGGGCGCAGCAGCCTCGGATCCCGATGCCCGTGCAGCCGTGGTGTCGTCGTGCGTGTCCGGCCTGCTCGGCCTCGTCGGCCGCAAGGTCGACCCGATCCGTGACCCGGCGCACATCGTGCTGTCGCAGATCCTCGACCGGTGCTGGGAGGCGGGCGAGGACCCCGGCGTGGAGGAGCTCATCCTGCGGCTCGTCGACCCGCCGTTCGCCAAGGTGGGGGTGTTCCCCCTGGACCGCTTCTTCCCGCCCGACGACCGCATGGACCTGGCCATGACCCTCAACGGCGTGCTGGCCGCGCCGTCGTTCGCGGCCTGGACCGAGGGCGCACCGCTGGACGTGAATGCCATGCTGGCGAAGCCCGCTGACGCGGGCGGCCGCACCCGCGTCAGCGTGGTCACCCTGTCGCACCTGTCCGACGACCAGCGGCGGTTCTTCCTCGCCCTGCTGATGGGCCAGCTGCAGGCCTGGTCCCGCTCCCAGCCCGGCACCGAGCAGCTGCGCGCGGTGCTGTTCTTCGACGAGGCGGCCGGCTACCTGCCGCCCCACCCGTCCAACCCGCCGACCAAGGCGCCCATGCTGACCATGATGAAGCAGGCGCGCGCGGTCGGCCTGGGCGTGGTGCTGGCCACCCAGAACCCGGTGGACCTGGACTACAAGGCCCTGTCCAACGCCGGCCTCTGGGCCATCGGCCGGCTGCAGACCCCCCAGGACCGCGACCGGCTGCTCAAGGGCCTGGGCCGGCCCGAGCTGCACGAGGTGGTCGGCGACCTGGGCAAGCGCCAGTTCCTGGTCCAGGACGCGCGCGAGGACGACCCGGTCGTGATCCAGACCCGGTGGGCGATGTGCTACCTGCGCGGCCCGTTCACGGCCACGGAGATCGCGCGGCTGCCGCGGCTGGAGCTGCCCGCCAGTGCCGCCCCTGCCCCACCGACGTCACCGGCTGCCGCGGCCCCGGTGAGGCCCGCGGCCGCGGCGGTCTCCCCGGCACCCGCGCCGGTCGACGACGGCCTGCTGCCCGCGCCGCCCCCGGTCCCCGGAGACGCGTGGTTCCTCGATCCGCGGGTCGTGTTCAGTGAGCGCCTGGTCCCGGTGTTCGGCGACGCGGCCGAACCCGCGCGGCCCGACGGCAAGCTGACCTGGAAGCCGGCCGTGTACGCCGATCTCGAGCTGCGCTTCGACGAGGACCGGGTCGGCTTCGTGATCGATCACCGGGAGCGGCGGGTGTGGTTCCCCATCGATCAGGGCCGGCCCGAGCCGGTGGCGGTGGCGCTCGAGGACACGGACCTGCTGGGCCACCCTGACCAGCCGGGGCGCTTCCACACCCTGCCCACCTGGCTGGACGAGGCCGACGAGATCCGGGCCATGAAGAAGCGGGTGCTGGACGACGTGTACCGCAGCGAGACCCGGGGCATGTTCACCCACCCCAAGCTCAAGCTGTACGGCAAGGCGGGCGAGAGCCGCGAGGAGTTCGAGCGCCGCTGCCGACGACAGCTCCAGGTCCGCATCGACGAGGGGATCGCGAAGCTGAAGGACCGCTTCACCAGCGACGCCGACCGCCTCGAGGACAAGATCGAGTCCAAGAGGGCGAAGCTCGTGGAGTACGAGGGCGTGGTCAGCTCCCGCAAGGCCGAGGAGATGGTCAACATCGGCGAGACCGTGTTCTCGTTCTTCGCCGGCCGCAAGCGCTCGATGACCTCGGTGATGAGCCGCCGCCGCCAGACCCAGACCGCCCGCGACCGCGTGGAGCGCACCCGCAACGAGATCGAGGACCTGCGGGAGAAGGCCGTGGAGCTGCAGGAGAAGCTGGCCGAGGACGCGGCCGAGGTCCGGGTCAAGGAGGAGGCCCTGCTGGCCGCCATCACGGAGAAGGAGGTCCGCCTGGAGAAGACCGACATCCGGATGCTCGCCTTTGGCGTACTGTGGGTGCCGGTGACGCGAAGGATCTGAGCGTCAGTCACGAAAAAGTCCCACTCGGGGCCCCTTGCGCGTCCTAACCTGTACGAGCCATGGCGACCGGACCCAGGACAGCGCCCGCACCGGTGACCCCGGAGCGGGCCAGCGAACTCGTCACCGCGTCGGTGGCAGGCGACACGTCCGCACGCGAGGAACTCGCGCGCAGCAGCCTGCCCCGCGTGCGGCGGACCGTGCTGATGGCTTATGGCCACGGACCGGACCGGGACGACCTGATCCAGATCGCCATGGCGCGCGTGTTCGACCGGCTGGAGAGCTTCCGCGGGGAGGCGAGCTTCTTCACCTGGGTCGATCGCGTGACCGTGAACGTGGTCAAGGACCACTTCCGGCGACGACGCTGGGCGTGGCTGCCACTGTTCGAGGAGGAGCCCGCCGCGGTGGAGGTCAACACCACGCCGCGGCCGGACCAGGAGCTGGAGCGCAGCGAACTGATGGACCGACTGGCCGAGCACTTCGATCGCCTGAGCCCCAAGCTGCGGCTGCCCCTGGTGCTGCACCTGGTGCACGGCTACTCGTCGGCCGAGGTCTCGGTGATGCTGGACCTCAAGTTCGACACCGCGCGCAAGCGCATCCTCCGAGGGCGCAAGGAGCTGATCCGGCGGCTGGGCAGGGATCCCAGGTGCAGGGAGATGCTGGCGGAGAGGGGACGATGAGACGTCTGGATTGCAAGCAGGCCAGGCGATGCCTCGACGGCGGGGCCGAGCTGGAGCTGTCCGACCGGCAGCGCTCGGCCCTGGAGGCGCACCTGGCGATATGCGAGGCGTGCAGCGAGCACGCCCGGCTGTGGGAGCAGCTCGACGGGGCCCTGCAGGATGAGCCCCTGGCTGATCTGCCCCCCATGGTGGAGCGGCGCATGCTGACCGGCTACGAGCCGGCCACGAGGCGTGCGCAGGTGGTGTGGTCCCGCGTGGCCGTGGCCGGTCTGGCCGCGGCCTGCCTGGCCCTGGTGGTGGTGATCGTTGGCGAGCGCGTGAGCGAACAGGAGGTCGAGGTGCTCACGGCTGTCGAGGATGGCGAACCCGGTCCGAGCAACGCCGAGCTGTCGATCCCCACGGTGATCCGCGGGGCCAACCCCGGCACGGCCCTGTGGCTGGAGAGCGCGGCGCAGGTGCAGACGAGGACCAACGACGGTGAAGAGGCCCGGTTCGTGCTCGACACGGGCTTCGTGGTCGCGGAGATCGGGCCCAACGAGCCCGGCTATCGCTTCGTGGTGGAGACGCCAGCCTCGTTCGTCGAGGCGCACGGCACCGTCTTCTCGGTGGAGGTCACCCCCCTGGGCGAGGAGACGATCCGCGTCACGGAGGGTGTGGTCGAGGTCCGCTCGAAGGCGGGGGGCGCGGTCCACTCGCTGGCGACCGGCAACGAGGTGAACCTGCCCGACGAGGCCCCGCGTGAGGCCACGGCCGAGGACCTGCAGCGGGATCTACGCCTGATGGCGGCGTTGCCCGCGTGGCCCGATGCGGATTTCGAGGAGGGCGTGGTCGCCGCGCAACCGGCCGAGGCCGAGGCGGAGACGGAGACGGTCATCGAGATCGCGCAGGTCGTGCCCGAGAATCCCCCGGTGGTCGAACAACCGCAGGACGGCGAGGAGTCCGAGACGAACGCGCTCGACGCGGAGTCCCTCACGCGCCTGGCCCAGACGCAGCAGCGGGCGGGCGAGTTCGAGGCCGCGTGCAGCACCTACCAGGAGCTGGTCGGGCGGTGGCCCGACAGCGTGACCGCGCGCACCGGCCGGGTCTCCCTGGGCCAGTTGCAGCTCGACCGGATGGGTCGCCCTGTCGAGGCGCTGCAGCAGTTCGACGACTACCTGGCCGCGGATCCCGCCGGCGTGCTCGCCGAGGACGCCCGCGCCGGGCGCGTACGCGCCCTGGACCAGCTCGCACGCCCGCACGACGTTGCCCGGGCAGCCGACCGCTTCCTGCAGTACCATCCCTACAGCGGCATGTCCGCCGAGGTGCTCCGCCTGCGCGGCGACGCCAGACGCGCCCAGGGTGATTTGCTCGGCGCGGCCGACGACTACCAGGAGGTGCTCGATCGATGGCCCGGCTCGCCCCAGGCCACCCTGGCCAGCCAGGGACTGGCCGCCTGCCTCGAAGGCGGCTGATCACAGCGGCGCGTATCTGCGTCGCCCTCGGGCTGGTCCTGGTCCTGCCCCAGGTAGCCCGCTCCACTCACACCGACTCCCGCCTGCTGGTCGTGCTCGTCCCCACGGCCCAGGCCACGAGCCCGGACGCCGAGCTGTTCCGCCTCGCGGCCGAGTCCCAGCTCGCCGTGCACGAAGTGACCGCCCTGCTGATGCCCGTGGAGGGCGACATCGACGTGGACCAGGCCCGGCGGGCGCACGCCCTGTCCGGCGCCATCGCCGTGGCCTGGCTCACCCCCTGGCAGGACCGGCTGTTCCTGTACATCCCGGCCCTGGACGAGCAGCCGCGCCAGCGGCCCCTGCCCCCGCCCAGCGAGGGCTGGACCGCGGTCAGCCAGGCCGCGGCCACCATGATGGCGTCCGAGCTGCAGCCGCTGCTCGTGGCGGTGGACGTGCCGCCGGTCGAGGTGGTCGAACCCGACGAGATCGAACCCGAGCCCGTGCCAGTCGAGCCTCGCCCGCCGGGCGAGGGATCGTTCGCCGCCGGCTATGCCCCTACCCTGCTGTCCGCGCAGGGACCGCTGCTGCACGGCCTCGGACTGCGCGTCACGTGGCTGTTCGAGGGCCGGGTGGGCGTGCACGCCGGGCTCGACCTGTGCCAGCCGGCCGACCTCGATCCCGTGGACGGGCGGGTGGTGCGCTGGCCGCTGCGTATCGGCGCCAGCGCTGCGTTGGATCTCGGCCGCGGCTTCGACCTGCTGGCCTCCCTGGGCGCCGTGCTGGACGTGTGGCACGTGCGCGGCCTGGACTACACCCCGGACGACCGTCGCGCCACCCAGCCCAACGTGGACGGCGCCCTGGCCTGGTCCGGGGCCGTGCGTTATCGCGTGCTGCCCTGGCTGGCCCCGTACGTCGGCCTGGGGGGTGTGGCGTACTTCCAGCCGCTGGAGTTCCAGCGCTACGGAGACCCGGTGCTGCAGCGGGACGCGGTGAACCTGGGATTCGAGCTCGGCGTGGCCGTGCTCACGGGCCGGCGCTGAGGGACTTTGTCCCGCCGACGGCGGCTGTTGCGTCTTCCAGGTGTCAAGATGTGTCCCGGGCGAAAGGAAGACCCATGACCCACCGAACGCACCTGGCCCTTCTCACCGCGCTCCTGTTCGGCATCGGCGGCGTCGTCGCCTCCTGCCTGGAGGGCGGCATGATCATGCTGGCCGACGACGACGCGGCCGACGACGACGTGGCCGACGACGACGTGGCTGACGACGACGTGGCCGACGACGACACCACCGATGACGACGACGACGCCACCGACGACGACGACGACGACGACGACGACGACGATGACGACGACGACACCGAGGTCCCGGGCTGTGCCTATGACGGATCCTACGGGGGCATGCTCGAGGTGGACATGGGATACTGGACCGAGGAGTGCCCGGCCGCCGGTGAGGTCATGGACTGTGACCTCGAAGCCCTGGCCGTGTGCGAGCAGCAATGGGGCGACGACATCGAGATCGAGATCACGGGCTTCATCGAGGAGTCCGGCGCGGCCATGGGCGAGCTCAGCGGCGAGATCGGCTGGGGCGAGACGTTCACGACCGAGTGGAACGGCCACACCGACGGCGACGAGCTCGAGGCCTCGTTCGTGATCGACACCGGCTGGGACGAGATCCACGGCGCGTTCGTGCTGTTCAACCAGGGGTGACCCCGTGACCGCGCGCGTCCGGCCAGCCGCCGTCCTTCGGCTCGCTGCCGGCACGCTGATGGTCCTGGGCGCGGGCTGCGCCGGCCCCATCGTCGTGGACCTGGACCCCCTGCTCAACCTCCCGGACGACAACGACGGTGACGGCTACCACGCCGCGCTGGATTGCGACGACGAGGACGTGTCGGTCAACCCGGGCGCGGACGAGATCCCCTACGACGGCGTGGACCAGGACTGCGACGGCAGCGACCTCGAGGACGTGGACGGCGACGGCTGGACAGGTACGGAGGTGGGTGGCGAGGACTGCGATGACGTCAACGACACCATCCACCCGGGCGCCGAGGAGTTCTGCGACGACCTGGATCACGACTGCGACGGCCACGTGCACGCGGACGCCGACGGCGACGGCCACGACCTGTGCGACGACTGCGACGACGACGACGCGTTCGTGCACCCGGGCGCCCCCGAGGTGTGTGACGGCGAGGACAATGACTGCGACGGCACCCTGCCCGACGACGAGGTGGACGTGGACGGGGACAGCTACCTGGCGTGCGGTGGAGACTGCGACGACAACAACGCCCTGGTACACCCGGGCATGGGCGAGGTGCCCTACGACGGCCTGGACAACGACTGTGTGGACGGCGACCTACAGGACGTGGACGGCGACGGCTGGACCTGGGACGGGCTGGTGCCCGGGGGGGACTGCGACGACGACGACCCGGACGTGTACCCGGGTGCCACCGAGGACAACGCCGATGGCGTGGACTCGGACTGCGACGGGCTCGACGACCGGCCGGTGGGGCACAACTGCTACACGGACGACAACGTGATCCAGCTCCCCGGTACGGAGTACGGGTCGCTGAGTTACTACAACGACAAGTACAACGGCCCGGCAGGCAACGACCGCATCTTCGACGACGTCGAATTCGAGGCCGAGGCCGGGGTGACCGTGACCGTCTCCGTGTACGAGCAGGAATACTACCTGGACCCCTACCTGTACCTGCTGGATCCCGACTGCCAGGTCGTGGCCGAGGACGACAACGGGGGGATCGACCCCGAAGACCCGGACGATGCGCAGCTGGTGTACGAGATCACGGTGACCGGTGTGTGGACCATCGTGGTCACCACGGCCGGTCCCTGGCAGACGGGCGAGTACACGCTGGAGATCATGTAGGGGGTCACCGACCGATGCCCCCCAGCAGCGAAGCCGAGGTGGCAAGCGCGAGCAGGATGTGTTTCCCCGGCCCCGCTGCGGAGAGCGTCGGTGGTTCTGAGGGGTAGACGCGCACCCCCGACCAGGTGGGACAAAAAAATCGAAGGGCGATCAGGGCGAGGGCAGTTCGTCCACCAGCGTCGTGTAACCGAGCGCCGCACCGTACCCCAGGCCGAGGCTCCACAGCAGCTCGCCCTGGGGAGAGACCTCCTCCAGCAGGCCGGCCGTGCCCCAGGTGATCAGCGTGGTGCCCTCGTCGGTGCGGGTCACGTCGCCCAGGACCGGGCAGTACTGCGCAGGCGTGGTGACGTAGCGGGCCACCTCGGTCGCCACGCCGCTGATCGGTTGCAGCGCGTACTCCACGACCCGGGACTCGTACCGGGTCGGCATGCCGTTGTCGAACACCAGCATGCCCCCGTCCAGCAGCTGGAACTGGTGCTGCTGCTGGAAGAAGTGGCCGTCCACATCTGCGGGCACGAAGTCGCTGTGCATGCCGCCGAACTGCCACAGCAGCTCTCCGCTGTCCCGCGACACGGCCACGATCGCGTCGATGTTACGCAGGCCGACGAGGTAGCTGTCCGTGGCCTCGTCGTAGTCCAGGGCGTTGGCGTGGGACCAGCCCATGTCCGCGTCGGGCAGGCCGGCGGTCCAGGCGGGATCCGGCTCGAAGTCGTCCCACACCGACCACACGTCCAGCAGCTCCCCGCTGGGCAGCAGCTCCACGAGCGCGTCGGCCAGCGAGGGTTCGCCGTCCACCTCGCGCATGTCCGTGGTGATCAGGGCCACGGTCCCGTCGGGCAGCTCGACGAAGTCGTGGTGGCACCCGTGCACGGTCTGCCGCGACACCTCGGTGCCGTCCAGGCTCACGCGCACGAGCTGGGACTTGATGTCCGAGGGGTTCTCGTCCGATTCCTCTCCCGGCATCTCCAGCAGGTACAGCACCGAGGCGCCGTCCCGCGCCAGAACCGCGCGGGTGATCAGGCACAGCTCCTCGTCGGGCTCGTGCCACCACACCAGGTCGCCGTCCCGGTCGAGGATGACGGCCATCGACCTCTCCTTGACGACGGAGGTCACCAGGTAGCCCTGGCGCTCCTCGTCACCGTGCACGGTCGACTCCATGTCGGGGATGGACAGAGGGGCGTCACCGGTGACGAAGGTCCGCTGTGCGAGGGTGACCTCGCCCAGGCCGTGGGCCACGCGCAGGACAGCCGTGTACGGGGTGGACGCCTTGAGTCCCAGCAGGGTCGCACGGAACCCGGTGGGGTCCGCATGCACGTCGTGGTCGGATACCTGGCCATCGGCGGTCACCAGCAGCAGGCCTGCCTCGTCCATGTCGGCGCCGACGACGGTCCCCTCCACGAAGGCGACCGTGGGGACCACATCGCTCAGCACGACGTCGAGCGTGATCCGGACATCGGTACCGCCCGATGGCTCCGGTTCGTCGCCGGGGGGGCTCACGTCTTGCAGGCAACCCGGTCCGACTCCGAGCAGGCCCACCGTCGCGAACAGCGTGATGGCACCGAGGGCAGGTCTGGCGATCATCGGCTTCCCGTCCGTCCCGAACCGTCCTGCTCGCCGTCTCTCGTTCGGAACCTGCAAGGCAAGACGCCGCTCGGGTGGGAACCGGGACAATCTCGTGGCCGACTCGCCCGGACCAGACAGGTCGGACGGAGGTCAGGCTCGGAGAGGGGCGAAGGTGGGACGGTCAGGCTGGGAGGAGCGGAGGATCTGGCGTGGAGGTGGGGGCGCTGAAGCGGTGGGCTGGCTAGTTGCGGATCTCGCCGGTGACGGACGTGGTGGCCACGCCCATGGTGCGCAGCCAGTACCCGTTGGGCAGCTGCTCCATCTCGGTGGTCACGCGGGAGATCATCATCACGGCCTGGCCGGAGTCGAGCTGCTGGGTGGCCTCGGCCGGGATGTCCAGCGCGCCGTCGTCGTTGAACCGCGCGACCAGCGCCTCGTCCGCGCCTTCCGGGATGATGATGGCCAGCATGCCCCAGCTGTCGTCCTGCAGGTTGGTGGACACCGTCATCGGGTCACCCTTGCGCAGGTCGAAGGCCGCCTGGATCAGCTGGTCGGCCAGCTCCACCTCGCGGCCCAGGGGCAGCGCGGACGGCATGTCCGTGGGCGGCAGGCCGCCCTGGTTGCCGTTGGCCTGCACGTCGACCCAGGAGTCGAACGGGACCTCGACGTCGTCGGTGTCGGCGCGGCCCTCGTAGAAGGAGTCGCCCGGGAGGCGCTCTTCCCACTCGAGGTTCAGCTCGTCGCCGGTCTCCGAGGTGATGTCCAGGTCGGCGCCTGCGTCCAGCGGCTGCTGGCCCCAGAAGAAGTTCATCAGGCCGTCGTCGATGTCCTGCGCGTCGAGGAAGTCGTAGCTGTCGACCGGCAGGGTCGTGGGGTCGATGTTGACGCAGGTCTCGGGGGTGCCGTCCGGCTCGAAGAAGTAGCCGCGGCCGGCCACGTCGTCGGTGATCATGTCCACCTGCGGGACGTGCAGCCGGTGGCGGTTGAGCTCGACCACGCCGCCCACGACACAGGTGGGCAGCTCGATGGTCGGGATCTGCACGCACTGGGCCGGGTCCGTGCCGTCGGCCTGCACACCGTTGGCCACGAAGGAGCCGTCCTCGACCGTGTAGTTCCGGCCGCCCACGACCACGGAGATGCCGATGTCCACGGCCGCGCCGACCTGGATCGGCCACAGCAGGAAGTCACCGTTCTCGTCGGTCACGTCGTTGACCGAGCCGAACAGGTTGATGTTGCCCGCGATCACGTCCGCGCCGATGACCGGGTTGTTGCCCACGTCGTCGACGTTGCCGGCGATGCAGGTCACCGGCGTGTTGATGCAGGCCATGGTGGCGACCGGGTCGTTGGGGTCGATGAAGCAGTCGTCCACGTTCCAGGCGCTGAAGTACGGCGCCTCGAACACGGCAGCCATGCGGCCCGGCTGGGACGCAGACTCGATCACGGTGGCGATGCCCTCCTGGACCCACGCGACCGCGTCCTCGTCGAAGTGCCAGGTCGGGATCTCGTCGCCCGGCTCCACCTGCTGCAGGTCCGGCAGCTCCGCCGGCAGCAGCAGCTCGACCGCGGCCTCGGCGCCGTCGGCCAGCTCGACCTCTTCACCGTCCATCGTGGTCATCGACACGTCCAGCATCGCGTAGGACATCAGTCCAGCGTTGCCGCCCTCGTCGGTGATGGCCGTGAAGTCGTTGGGCGCGGCGTAGATCTCGTCGCCCGACGGGTCGATGTGGGTCACGGTGATCTCGATGTCACCGCTGATCGGGTTGCCGTCACGGTCGACGAACCCGCCCGCGGGCATGTCCATCCGGATCTCGTCTGTCTGGATGCGGCCGCCCGCCGCGGTGTTCAGGGTGGCGATGGTGTCCGCCTGCAGCAGCTTGACGCTGACGGTGCGGGTCTCCCACCCATCCACGGTGACCGTGCGGATGTTGCTCGTGTACCCCCGCTTGGTGAACTTCACCCGCATGTCCGCGGGCTCCACGTCGGTCAGCACGTAGAAGCCGGCCGCGTCGGTGGTGGTCTGGGACACACCCATCAGGTCCACGGTGACACCCTCGATGGGGATGCCCGCGGGGGTGTGCACATAGCCGGTCACGCGCCCGACCGTGGGGAAGTCCCCCGTCTCGACCGGGTCGTCGTCGTCGTCTCCGCCGCCACCCCCACCTCCCGGGCCCGGGGGCGTGTTGGTGGCGCAGCCTGCGACCAGCAGGACCAGGGCTGCGAGCCAGGTCACGATGTTCAGTTTCGTCATCTCCGTCTCCTCCCGATTTGAGTCCCCACGCCAGGGGGGCTTTGCATGCGCTTTACAATCCTACATTTAGCACGGTCCAAAGGGGAAAGATCCTCGGGATCACTCGGGTTTCCGCATGGAGTTCTTTATTCATGGGGGGGTTCCGTGAGAGTTTCTTTATGAGACCCCGGCGACGAAGGTCGGCCCGTAGGGCCGGAAGGGAGGACGACGATGAGGACACGGCGAGCGTGGTTCGCGAGCCTCGTCGGAGCGTTCGGGCTGCTTGCTGGATGCACGCCTGAGCCGCTGCAGGACATCGATCTCGGCATCGAGCACGACCGCGGCGTGGTCGCGGACGAGTGGGCCGGTGACGACGAGTCGGTGTTCTGGGTGCACTTCGAGGACAAGGGCGAGGTCGACCTGGCCGCGGCCCTGGCCGAGCGACGCAGCTCGCTCTCCTCCCGTGCACTGCAGCGCCGAGCGGCCATGCGAGGTGACGGAGGCCTCGACGAGCGCGACCTCGACGTGGCCGACGAGTACGTGGACGCGGTGCTGGCCACCGGCGCGACCCATCGCGCCACCTCCCGCTGGCTCAACGCGATCACCGTGTGGGCCACGGACGCGCAGCTCGACGAGATCGAGGCCCTCCCGTCCGTGTCCCACGTGCGCGAGGCCGCGCGCACGCGACGCACCCACGGTCCCACGCCCCCGCCCACGGAGCCCGCGGGCACACGCGACTACGGCGTGGCCCAGTGGCAGCTGGACGCCCTGGGCATCCCCACCTTCCACGAATGCGGCTACGGCGGTGGCGGCATCGTGATCGGCATCGCCGACACCGGCTTCGAGCTGCAGCACGAGTCGCTGGCCCACGTGACCCCGATCGGGGAGTACGACTTCGTCAACGACGACATGAACACCGCGGACGAAGGCGCGGACATGGAGGGTCACGAGCACCACGGCACGGGCGTGCTGTCGATCCTGGTGGGCTGGGACGTGGACGACTTCTCGGGCGTGGTGCCCGACGCCGAGGTGATCCTGGCCAAGACCGAGGACCAGAGCATGGAGGACCCGGTCGAGGAGGACCACTACGTCGAGGCCCTGGAGTGGATCGAGGGGCTGGGCGCGGACATCTTCACCTCTGCGCTGGGCTACGTGGACTGGTACGGCCCATCCGACCTCGACGGTGAGACCGCCCCCACGTCGATCGCGATCGAGGCGGCCGTGGCCAACGGCCTGATCGTGGTGGTCGCCGCGGGCAACGTGGGCCCGGATCCCATGTCCCTGGCGCCTCCGGCGGACGCGGCGGGCGCGATCACGGTCGGCGCCGTGGACTCCGACGGCGTGATCTCGGACTTCTCCTCCCGCGGCCCCACCTGGGACGGTCGGGTCAAGCCCGACGTGGTCGCCCAGGGCGAGACCGTGTGGATGGCCGAGTCCTCCATCGAGACCGCCTACCTGCCCGACGCGGGGACCAGCTTCTCCACACCGCTGGTGGCGGGCGTGGTCGCCCTGCTCAAGCAGCTCGATCCGAGTCTCGACCCCTACGGTGCGCGCATGCTGCTGACCTCCACCGCGTCCATGGCCGGTGGGCCGGACAACGACTACGGCTACGGCATCATCGATCCCCTGGCCGCGGCCGGCGACTTCTGCCCCTGCGACGACGTGGACGGCGACGGCTTCATGGACGAGGCCTGCGGCGGCACCGACTGCGAGGACCTGCTGCCGTCGGTCAACCCCGACGCCCTGGAGATCTGCGACGGCCTGGACACCGACTGCTCGGGCGCGCCCATGACCACCGAGATCGACTCGGACGGCGACGGCTTCATGGCCTGCGAGGACGACTGCAACGACCAGGACGCCAACGTCAATCCGGACGCCGAGGACATTCCCTTCGACCACGTGGACCAGGACTGCGACGGGGAGGACTCCCGCGACGCCGACGGCGACGGCTACGACGGCGGCGACGAGGGCGACGACTGTGACGACGAGGACGAGGACGTCAACCCGGGCGCGGAGGAGGTCTGCAACGACGGCAAGGACACCAACTGCGACGGCATCGCCGACGTGGACGACCCCGACTGCGAGGGCAAGCTCGGCGACGACGACGAATGGCAACCCCCGGACACCGGGGACGACAAGTGGGGCTGCTTCTGCGAGAGCGCGGCCCGCCCCGACGTGCCCGGGATGACCGCCGCAGTCCTGCTGATCGGCGCCCTCGCCCTGCGCCGACGGCGCGGCTGACCGCCCCTACTCCACGTCCTTCGCGCAGCGGAAACCCGAGTAGAACGAGTCGTCCGTGTGCGGCTTGTGGTGCCGCTCCGCGCTGCGCAGCTCGGCGAGGATGCAGTGGAAGCCGCCGCCGCGCAGGATCTTGTGCTCCCCGGCGGGCGGGCCCTGCGGGTCGGTCTCGGCGGTCGCCGGGTAGGACTGCACCCCGTACCAGTCCTGGCACCACTCCCACACGTTGCCCGTCATGTCGACCAGCCCCAGCGAGTTGGGCTCGAACGAGCCCACCGGCGAGGTCCCCACGTACGGATCGCGGTATCCCGGGACGTGATCCCAGCGGGGATAGGCCTGCTGCGTCTCCTCGCCCACCACGTTGCCGAACCGCTCCGGCGGCACGCGGCCGTCCCCCCAGGGATACACGGCGTCGAACTGGCCGGCGCGCAGGGCGTACTCGAACTCCGCCTCGGTGGGCAGTCGCTTGCCCTTCCACGCACAATACGCCTGCGCCTCGTCCCAGCTGACCCCGTTGATCGGGTGGTCGTCCCGGTCGGTCCGCCCAGCGTTGCACAGCTCCTCTTCGTCCGGATAGCGGGTCGGGCAGCTCGCCTCGGGCACCACCCCGGCCTCCACGGCCTCGCGATACGCCGCCACGGTCACCTCGGTGCGGTCCAGCAGGAAGTCCGACACCGTCACCTGGTGCCGCGGTCGCTCGCAGACCCGGGCGTCGTCGTCCCGGTCCACGGCCCCCATCATGTAGGTGCCGCCCGGGATGACCACCATCTCGACCTCGGCGGGGGCGGTCCCTCCCTTGCGGCAGCCGGGCAGCAGCAACGCCAGCGTCACGACCGCCCCCATCCACAACCTGACGATCGCGTTCATGGCAGCGCCCTCAGCCGGTCGACGAGCCGGAAGGTCGGCGAGACCCGGCCCGTGCGGTGGGCAAACGCCTCGCAGTCACGCAGGCGCGCCTGCAGGTCAGGATCCATGGTCAGGTCCACCGGCTCCCCGGCCACGTGGCGGTTCTTGCGCAGCACCTGCAGCACCACCTCCCGGGGGATCCCACTGCGGGCAGCCACCAGGTCCGCGGCCGCGTCCGGGTGGTCCGCCACGTAGGACAGCGCGTCGCCCAGTGCAGCCAGGTAGGGTCCGGTGTCGGCCACGGCCGCGTGGCCGTCGAAGAACGCGACCACCGACCAGAACGGCGCGGCGCGCACCACGCGCAGGCCGTGCTCCTGCTGGGCCTTGCTCAACCAGGGATCCCACAGCACGGCCGCGTCCACCTGCCCCCCGGTCACCGCGGCCACGGCGCTCTCCCCGATCCCCCCGTGCATCTCGCAGCGCACGTCCCGGTCGCGCCACAGGCCGTCCTCGGCCAGCCACTGTTCCACCACCAGCTCGGACGAGGCCCCGCCCAGCAGCGCCAGCGTGCGGCCGTCGAGGTCGGCGATCGACCGGATGGGCGAGTCCGCGGGCACGACCAGGGCGATCTCCCCCAGCTCGCCGGGCGATCCCTCCAGCACCATGCCGGGCAGGCGGTCGAGGTGCACCATGGCCGGCACCTCGCACGAGAACGTGGCGTCGACCACCCCCTGCGCGCAGGACTCGTGCTGGTCCTTGCCGTGCTCGAACCCGGTGAAGGTGCCGCGCAGGCCGTGCCGCGCCAGGATGTCCGTGCTGGCCAGCACCTCGCCCAACGCGCAGTGCAACGGTGTCAGGGTGGAGTACCCGATACGGATCTCGGTGGCACCCCCGGGTCCGACCGCCACGCGCCACGCCAGCACGGCGAACAGGCCCACGGCGAACAAGATCGCCACCGACACCATCCGACCCCGGGCTCGCTTCGACGTCATGATCCCGGGTCAGTATAACCACGCGCCCGGCCCGCGGCATGGCGCGCACGGGCGCGGTCGACGTTTCGATGGCCATACGCTACCGTGACCGGCACGTGAGCACGCCGCCCCCCGACGAGCCGTCCGCCAAGCCCCGGCCCCGGCCCGGGCGCAAGCGGCGCACCTGGCCGCGTGAGCTGCTCGGCCTCGGCATCCTGGCAGCCTTCTGGCTGGTGACCAACAGCCGGGTCCTGTCCACCTTCTTCTACAAGGTCTACAACCAGTCGGGCCACGTGGACTCCCTGGGCCAGATCTGGATGAGCTGGTGGGCCCAGCAGGCCATCTACTCCGACACCTACTCGGTGCTGTACTGTCCGCTGATCAACACCCCCATCGGCTCGGAGGTCTTCACCTACGACCTGGCCTTCCTGCACGTGCTGACCAGCGGGCTGCTGCGGCCCCACCTCGGACCCATCGGCTGCCTCAACGCGGTGTTCGTCACCGGCGTCGCCCTCAGCCTGGCCGGTGTGTACCTGCTGCTGCGCCAGTTCAACCGGACCCGCGTGCTGTGCGCCGGCCTGGCCTGTCTGTCGGTGATGTACATCCTGTGTGTCAACCCCGACTACTCGGACCTCGAGCTGAACAACATGGGGTTCATGACCCTGACCGTGGCCCTGTGGATCCGGCTGCTGCGCAGGGGCAGCAAGGTGCTGCTGGTGGCCACGGGGTTGCTGCTGGCCCTCACCGGCCTGTCGCAGATGTACTACGGCGCGGACGTGTACCTGCTGCTGGGCCTGGCCATGCTGATGGCGCCGCTGCGCCTCGCGCCTGTCGCGAGGCCGGTGCGGGCGGTGTGGTTCTCCACCGGGGTGGTCATCGGCACCGGCCTGGTGCTGACCCTGCTGCCGATGATCCCATCGATGCAGATCCTGTCCCACATCGACGTGGTGCCCTCCGCCTACGAGCTGGCCGACTGCCACGAGATGGCCGACCGCAGCCTCGACGCGTGGGCCGTGATCCCGGTGCTGCCGCTGGCCGCGATGGCCCTGGTCGCACGCACGCGCAGGCTGTGGTTCTGGGTCGCAGCCGTGGCCATGTTCCTGCTGCTGGCGCTCGGGCCGTGCCTGACCTTCGGCGAGACCTCCTGGGGCGACACCGAGATCCCGGCGCCGTTCGTCCTGCTGCGCAACTGGCTGCCGTTCGTGTGGCGCCTGAGCTTCCCCCTGCGCTTCGGCCGCATGGCCATCCTGGCCATGGCGATCTTCTTCTGCGTGTGGGAGGTGGTGATCCGCAAGCGCTACCGCTACGGGCTGCGCGGCCAGGTGGCCGTGGTGGCGGGCCTGCTGCTGGCCATGCACCTGCTGGCGCCGCTGGCGGTCAACCGCACCCCGGGGGTGGCCCCGGACCTGCGCCTGCGCGTGGCCAACGCGCTGATGCCCGAGGTGCCGGCCGTGCTGCACACCATGGCCGCCGACGGCGAGGACTACGCCGTGCTGGACCTGCTGTGCGACGAGACCCACCCGGCGTGGTCGGCCTACTACCAGGTGGTGCACGGCAAGGCGATCGCGGGCACGCCCACGCAGCCCGCCTTCCTGCAGGACCCCCAGCGGCCCACCTCGCGGCTGACCCGCTTCCAGCAGGACTTCTGCGACGAGCAGCTGTACGCACCGCCGTCCGTCGAGTGGTTGCAGGAGCAGGGTGTGCGCTACGTGATGGTGCACTACGAGTTGACGCTGGAGCTGGGGCCACAGTGGGTGGCCAGCTGGGACGGCGCCTACGGCGAGCCGCTGTTCTACAACGAGGGACTGCCCCGCATCTACGCCATCCCCGCTGCCCCCTGATCAGGGCGCGACCGGCGCGTCGATCCCCCGGTACAGCCACAGGTCGTGGGACTGCATGTTGGGCACCACCAGGTCGGTGCGGCCGTCCCCGTCGAGGTCGGACCACAGGAAGTGGCACGGCCCCTCACCGGTAGGGAAGGTGGCCGCGCGCCTGAACTTCAGGCCGCCGCGTCCCTGGTAGAACGACGCCGTCGAGTCCTTGCCGGACAGCACCAGCAGGTCCCCGTACTCGTCGTCGTCGAGGTCCACCACCAGCACCCCGGTGACGTCCCGGTCGCAGGGCAGCTCGGCCGCCACCTCGAACGCGCCGTCGCCCGACCCGGTCAGGATCGACACCGAGTTGGACTTGCAGTTGGCCGCCACGATGTCCGGGGCGCCGTCGCCGTCGAGGTCGCCCACGTCCACCAGGTTGGGCGACTTGCCCACGTAGTGGTGCCGCGCCCGCGCGAACTCGCCGGCGTCGTTCGCCAACGCGATCGACACGTCGTTGGAGGTGAAGTTGCCGGTCACCAGGTCCAGGTGGCCGTCGCCGTCGAGGTCGCGGGCGATCAGCGAGTAGGGCCGCTCCCCCACCTCGACCCGCTGGTGGGTGCCGAAGCCCCGCTGGCCGTCCCCGGTGTAGATCACCACCTCGTGGGTGCCGCCGTTGGCCACGGCCAGGTCGCGCAACGAGTCGCCGTCGAAGTCCGCGGTCACCACCGCGTGGGGCTCGGTGCCATCTCCCGTGCGCAGGAACGTGTGCTCGAACGTGCCGTCGCCGCGGCCCCACAGGATGTCCAGGGTGTGGCCCTGGTAGCAGGTCACCAGCGCGTCGAGGTGGCCATCGCGGTCCAGGTCGTCCAGGGTCACCCAGGTGGGCCGCTCGTGCAGCGCGATCGGCTCGCCCGCGCGAAAGCCGCCCTCGCCGTCGCCGAACAGCAGCGACAGGTTGGATGCGTGGCAGTTGGGGATCACCAGGTCCAGGCGGCCGTCCTCGTCGAGGTCGCCCGCAGCCACGTAGTGGGGCGCGCGATCGGTCTCGAACACCACCGGCTCGGCGAGCGGGACCTGCAGGTCGCTGCCGCGCCGCGCCATCAGGACGCCGCCGACCACGCCCACGGCGACCGCCACGACCACGCCGACCCCGAGGATCACCTTCCAGTTCATCGCGCCACCCGTCCGGGGCCGATGGTAGGGAGCACCCGCGCGCCGGTCAACGGGTTCTCCCTGCCGCACCGCGCAGCTGGATGGTCACCACCTCGGGCCGGCTGAACAGGCGGATCGGTGCCACGGTGGTGCCCAGGCCGCGGCTGACGAACAGGGTGCTGCCGTCGCGCTCGTGCACGCCGTCGTGGTACTCGCGGCAGCCCACCGGAAGCCACAGCGGGCCGAACCCAGGCAATCGCACCTGGCCGCCGTGGCTGTGGCCGGACAGCACCAGGTCGACCTGACCGGCGATGCGCGCGAAGGTGTCGGGCTGGTGGCACAGCACCAGCAGTGGCAATGCGGGATCAGCGCTGCGCAGCGCACGGGCGAGGTCGGGACGCCCCGACTCCGGGTCGTCCAGGCCCACGAGGTTGATCGGCTGGCCGTCGAGCTCGATCCGTACGGTCTCGTTGATCAACGTACGGATGCCGGCCTCGGCGCAGAACGGACCGAACCGCGCCCCGGAGATGCCGCACGAGTGCTCCCAGCCGCCGGGCACCGCGTACCAGCCGCCCGCAGGCCTCGGCAGCCGCCGCAGCACGTCCAGCACCTCGGCGCGGCGCATACCGCGCCACACGAAATCCCCGGTGATCACGCCCAGGGGGAAGCGCTCGGGCCGGGCGCGCGTCACCGCGGCCAGCAGCCTGCGGGACCATCGCCCCCGCCTGACCAGGTGCAGGTCCGACAGCTGGATCAGCGACGAGCGGAACGACGGGGGCACGCCGGGCAGCGGCAGCTCCACCTCTCGCTGCTGGATCCGGTTGGGGGCCACGTAGCGGGCCCAGAGAAGTACGCTGCCCCCGGGCGCGGCCAGGGCGGCCGGCCACAGCACCCACGGCGACCAAAGCACGGGCCGGCCCAGCAGCCACGTCCAGCGCGTGTACGGGATGAACTCCTGCTCGGGACGGGGCCGCGCCACGTGCCCACTCTAGCGCCGTCCTGCACGGATGACACCCCACCCCCACTCCCTGTCCGCCCCACCGGACGGTCAGACCCGCACCGCCACCTTCCGCCCATCGGATCGGCGGGTGGCATGGGGCGTGCAAGGTCCAGGGATGGCGCCCTGGAGGACGACCCATGAGCAGACCACGACGCACCCCCAACGGACGGGCCCGCTGGATCACCCTCGCCACGGTCATGATCGCCTGCTGGGTGATCGGCGGCGTGGCCGTGTGGATCGCCCACTCCCGCACCGAACCGGAGCCGGAACTGGTGGTGGAGGCCATCCCCGACCGCTTCACCGAGCTGGTCCTCCAGGAAGACGCGGCCATGGGTGGCGCCCTCCCCGGTACTGATTTCCACCGCGAGGCCTACGACCAGGTGCACGCCAACGAGTTCAAGGCCGTGGCCGACGAGTCCCTGTCCACCTTCTCCATCGACGTGGACACCGCCTCGTACGCCAACGTGCGGCGCATGCTCACCGGAGGCTCCATGCCGCCGGCCGGCGCGGTGCGCATCGAGGAGATGCTCAACTACTTCGCCTACGACTACGCCCCGCCCACCGGCGACCACCCGTTCGCCACCCACGTGGAGGTGGCGGGCTGCCCCTGGGCCCCGGACCACCGCCTGGCCCGCATCGGCCTCAAGGGCTGGGAGATGGCCAGCGACGAGCGGCCCGTGTCCAACCTGGTGTTCCTGCTGGACGTCTCTGGCTCCATGGGCTCGCCCAACAAGCTGCCCCTGCTCAAGCAGGCGATGGGCATGCTCGTGGACCAGCTCGGCGAGAACGACCGCGTGGCCATCGTGGTGTACGCAGGCGCCTCGGGCCTGGTGCTGGACTCCACCTCGTGTGACGACCGCGAGGCCGTGCTCGAGGCGCTGCGGCGGCTGAATGCCGGCGGCTCGACCAACGGCGGCGCCGGCATCCAGCTGGCCTACGACACGGCCATGGCCAACTTCGTCGAGGGCGGCGTCAACCGGGTCATCCTGGCCACGGACGGCGACTTCAACGTGGGCACCACGTCGCAGTCGGACCTCGTGGACATGGTCGAGGACAAGGCCCGCTCGGGCGTGTTCCTCACCGTGCTGGGCTTCGGCATGGGCAACTACCAGGACTCCACGCTGGAGAAGCTGGCGGACATGGGCAACGGCAACTACGCCTACATCGACACCGAACTCGAGGCGAAGAAGGTGCTTGTCGAACAGATCGGCGGCACCCTGGTCACCATCGCCAAGGACGTCAAGATCCAGGTCGAGTTCAACCCCGCCCAGGTGGGCCACTACCGGCTGATCGGCTACGAGAACCGGCTGCTGGCGGCCCAGGACTTCAACGACGACACCAGGGACGCCGGCGAGATCGGCGCGGGCCACACGGTGACCGCGCTGTACGAGATCGTGCCCGCGGGCGTGGAGCTGACCGGGCCGGGCGTGGACCCGCTGCGCTACCAGCAGCCCGACGCGCTGTCCGAGGCCGCGGGCACGGGCGAGCTGCTGTGGCTCAAGCTGCGCTACAAGCAGCCCGACGGCGACACCTCGACGCTGATGGAGATCCCGGTCCGGGACGCGGGCCGTTCATACGCCGCCGCGTCCGCGGACTTCCAGTTCGCGGCCTCGGTCGCCGCCTTCGGCATGCTGCTGCGCGACTCCCCCCACAAGGGCACGGCCTCCTACGACGCCGTGATCGAGCTCGCCGGCGAGGGCGCCCGCCACGATCCCCACGGCTACCGCGTTGGATTCCTCCACCTGGTGCGGCAGGCACGCGAGCTGGCGGAAAAGGGACGTATGGCGGAAAAGGGACGTACGTAAGAAATCAACTAACATGGGGCGATGCGTCGCTGCTGCCCTGCCCTGCTGCTGCTTCTCGCCGCGCTGCTGGCCGGTGCGGACGACGACGGGGCCCAACCACCGCCGGAGCTGCCGGCGCTGACCCCGGCAGACGAGCAGCGCCTGGAGCTGCCCGCGGAGATGCGGCTGGCCGCCCTGCACGGCGCAGACGACCCCCGCGCCGCCCTGCGCCGCTGCGAGGCCGACGACTTCTCCCTCGAGCCGCTGCCCGAGCTGCACCCCCACGTGGCGCCCCGCGGCCCCCACTACGTGGACCTGGGCTTCATCGCATTCAAGGAGCTGGACTCGCCGTTCCGCGAGGGCATGGCGGACATGTCCCGCTCCGGCACCAAGTGCGCGCTGGTACAGACGTCCACCGGCCCGGTGGTGGTCCGCCGGATGATGGAGTACCCCGCATCGCAGCGGTACAGCCAGGACAGCGAGGCCTACCGCGAGCGCATCGGCGCGGTGCGCATCGTGGCCGACCAGCAGCGGCAGATCGAGCAGCACATGACCGACGCCGGCTTCACCGGGGACCAGGTGGGCGCCGGCGCGGCCGCCGAACACGTGCGCTTCGCCGGGGGCGTCTTCCTCGCCGGCTCCACCGACGCCGAGATCGACGAGCGGGTGGCGTACTTCGCCCGCTACGTGGCCGAACACGTGGGTCCACCCGAGCGGATTCGCTACGAGGACGAGGTGCAGCACCCGGTGCAGGTCGGCCCGTTCGCCCTGGACCGCCGCGAGGTGACCGTGGCGCAGTACCGGGCATTCGTCGAGGCCACCGGCTTCCGCGCCGAGCCCCAGGCCACGGCCGCGGACCAGGGGGACGACTGGCCCGTGGTGTTCGTCAGCGTGCCGGACGCGACCGCCTACTGCGCCTGGGCGGGGGGCCGGCTGCCCGAGGCACTGGAGTGGGAGTTCGCCGCCCGCGGCCCGGAGAGCCGCCGCTTCCCCTGGGGCCCGACCTTCCCCGACGGCACCCGCGCCAACTTCTGCGACAGCAGCTGCGAGCGGCCCTGGGGCACCCCCGACCACGACGACGGCTTCGCCCGCCGCGCGCCGGTGGGCAGCTACCCGGCCGGGGCCACGCCCGAGGGCCTGCTGGACATGGCGGGCAACGCCCGCGAGTGGACCGCGACCCTGGTCCCGGACGGCCGCGCCATGGTCAAGAGCGGCGGGTACGCCAACGCCTACGAGGACATGCTGCCCGCGGACGTACGCGCCAACGAGTGGTGGCTGCGCGCGCCGGACATCGGCTTTCGCTGCGCGTACGACGTGGACTGAGCTACCTGACCCGCAGCGACAGCGTGGTCCGAACCCCGGTCTCGAAGGTGCAGAAGCAACCGCTGCTGTGGATCCAGCGCCGGCATTCCCGGGCCGCCTCCCCTCGCCACAGGCGCATGAACTCGAGGTCCACGTCCCGCAGGTTGCCCAGGGGGCGATCCAGGATCTCGCACGGGTACACCTCGCCGGTCTCGCCGATCACGCCGGTCACGGTGCCGGCCAGGCAGCCGGTCATCACCTGGTGGCCGCGGTGGTGCTCGGCGATGATCGCCCGCTCCCGCGCCACACGCCTCGCCAGCGTGCGCCGCAGCAGCGAGCGGCCTGCTGCGGCCACCTCGAGCTGCTGCAGCTTCGCGGCCGCGTCCCGGTAGCGGTCCAGGTCCACGCCACCCCAGAAGCGCTCGTCCGCAGTGGTCTTGCGCACCAGCACCATGTCGAGCTGGGGGTGGCCCAGATCGCCTGTGACGAAGCGCAGCACGTCGTCGAAGTGGTCCTGCGTGACCCGGGAGAAGGTGAAGTTGAACCGCGTCGCCAGGCCGGGCAGCTGCGGGGCCACGCGCTGGAGGCGGTGGTACGTCTCCACCAGCCGCTCGAACGTGCCCTCACCCCGGATCGCGTCGTGGGTCTCCCCCACCCCGTCGATGGACAGCTGGATCTCCAGCCGCAGATCGGGCCTCGTGGCCAGCAGCCGCTCGGCCAGCTCGACCGTGCGGCGAGGGAACACGCCCGCGGTGGGGATGGTGATCTGGCGGCTGCGGCTACGCAGGTCGTGGAAGGCCGCGGCGATGTCCACCAGGTCGGCCCGCAGCAGGGGTTCGCCCCCGGTCAGGATCAGCTTGGGGACCGAGGGGAGCCGCGCCGCGATCGTCCGTAGCTCCGCCAGGGTCAGCTCGTCGTCGGGCCGCGAGGCCTGCCGCTCGGTGCGGTAGAAGCAGTGCCCGCAGTTCAGGGGACAGCGCGCGGTGACGAACACCGTGAGGAACATCGGCCGCGTCAGCGCGCGGCCGAGCAGCCCGTCGCAGGCGTAGCGCAGGGCGAGCGGCAGCACGCGGTCGCCGCTCACCGCCTCCCCTCCCCCGGGCGCAGCAGGCTGTGCGCCATGCCACCCAGGAAGGCCAGCCCCTCGGCCGCGCACAGCGGCACCGAGGCCGCGGCCTCCACGACCCCGCGCTCGCGCAGGGTGAACAGGCCGAAGCGAGCGTTGGCCGCGGCCGACAGCGCCACCGGCCCAGCCCACGCAGGCAGCGCCAGCGGCCCGGCCACCGCGGTGAGCCCGGCGCAGGCCACGAAGCCGGCCGCCGCGACCGTGTTGAGCGGGTAGCGCCTGTGCAGCACGGCCACACCGGGCCGCCGCGTCAGCGTGCCGGCGTTGGCCCGGCAGATGCGCAGGAAGAAGAACCCCACGTTGAAGCGGTGCCTGAGCAAACCCGGCAGGCTCACAGCCTTGAGGTGCTCCCCCTGCA
Source organism: uncultured Rickettsiales bacterium (assembly GCA_964639985.1). Lineage (GTDB taxonomy): Bacteria > Myxococcota_A > UBA796 > UBA9615 > CAYRNR01 > CAZXHG01. Next base: position 2,511 of record CAZXHG010000130.1, on the reverse strand, counting down.
CGGTCGGGTCCATGCAGATGCAGCCCGAGGGCAGCTCGAACCGCGTGGCCACGTCGTCGCCGTAGCGGGAGAACCAGCGCTCGTCCCAGCCCCCCATCCGCTCCAGCGCCTCGCGTCGCATCAGGCAGATGGAGGTGAACGCGCTGTTCACCCGCGGCCCGTGCCGCCGGTGCTGGAAGTGGATCGCGGTGTTGGCGAATGCGCTGACCAGTCCCCGCGCGCCGGGCTCCAGGCTCAGGATGCCGTTGACGCCGAGCAGGTCGGGATCGGCGTCCAGCCACGCCATCATGCGGGCGACCGAGCCCGGGTGGACCACCACATCGGCGTCCACGAACAGCACGCGCTCGGCGCGGGTCGCCCGCCAGCCGGTGTTGCGGGCGGCGGACGTGCCCCGGTTGCGGGAGTGCTCGATCACGGTCGCGCCGTGGCGGCGCGCGAGCACCGCGGTGCCGTCGGTGGAGCCATCATCCACCACGATCAGCTCGCCACCGAGGGGGACCTCGGCCCCCAGGGCGACGAGACAACGATCGATGGTCACCGCGCCGTCGAGCACGGGCACGACCACGGCGAGGGACGGCGTGGTCACGGTGGGCTCTCTACGTCGTCGGCGGCGGGGTCAGTAGCACTCGTCGAGGTCGAACACGTCGATGGCGATCGCGCAGACGTTCTGGTTGGCCCGCTGGATCGCCGGTCCGCCGGCGAAGACGTGGTTGTCGATGCACTCCTCGTACGCGTCGTCGTAGTCGGTGTACCCCCAGTACTCGTAGTCGCCTTGCCACTCGTCCTCGATGCAGTCGGCCAGCATGGTGCAGTACTGCTCGCACGCCGACGTGCAGGCAGCCGTGACCAGTGGAAGGACCGCGATGAGCAGGCAGGCGGCCCACGTTCGATGCCGTGTCATGGTGACTCCTCTCCGAGATCGGGGTTCGCCCCCGATCAGATACCGATCAGCGCGCCGCCGTCCACTGTGATGTTCTGGCCGGTGACGTAGCTGGCGTCGTCGCTGGCGAGGAACAGGTGGACCCGGGCGATCTCCTCGGGCGCGGCCATGCGGGCCAGCGGGATGCGGCCGAGCATCCACTTCATCACCTTCTCGGGCACGCCGGCGGTCATCTGCGTCTCGGTGGCCCCCGGGGATACGCAGTTGGCCAGGATGTTGTTGCGAGCGCCCTCCAGGGCCAGGGTGCGGGTCATGCCGATGATGCCCGACTTGGACGCGGCGTACGCGGTCTGGCCGATGTTGCCGTCCGCGCCGATGGACGACGTGGAGATGATCCGGCCCCAGTTGTTCTCGGCCATGATCGGCAGCACGGCCTGGGCGCAGAGGAACGAGCCCTTGAGGTTCACGTCGATGGTCAGGTCCCAGAAGTCCTCGCGCAGCTTCTTGGCGAACCCGTCACGGGTCAGGCCCGCGTTGTTGACCAGGATGTGCACCGAGCCGAAGGCGTCGACGGCCTGGGACACCATGGCCTCGACCTCGGCCTTGTCGGCCACGTTGCAGTGCGCGGCGATGGCCCTGCCGCCCGCTGCCTCGATCTCGCCGACCACGGCCTGGGCCTGCTCGTCGGCCACGTCGGCCACGACCACGGACGCGCCCTCGGCCGCGAACAGCTTCGCGACGGCAGCGCCGATCCCGGAGCCAGCGCCGGTGATGATGGCAACCTTGTTCTCGAGTCGCATGAAATCCTCCAGTATTTCTCTAGCAAATGACATCCAAGTGAATGTATTTGCGATGTTTACTCTCAGTCACGAGCCTTCATCAAGAGCGTCCACTGACCGTCCGTGACCACCTCGTCACGCTGGTTGAACAGGTCCATCTTGAACCAGACCACGCCCTTGCCACCCTTGCTGGACAGCTTGCGGCGCTCCACGGTCAGACGCAGGGTGACGGTGTCGCCCGGGAAGATCGGCGCCTTGTAGTTCAGCGTCTGGCTGATCAGCGCCATGGTGGTGCCCTCCATGGTGCGGGTCTGGTTGGCCAGGCCGGTGGCCACGGCCACGCCGAGCATGCCGTGGGCGATGCGGGTCTTCATCGGCGTGGCGCCGGCGAACACCTCGTTGGTGTGCAGCGGGTTGAAGTCACCGGACACCCCGGCGAAGGCCATGATGTCCCCCTCGGTGACCGTGCGGGACGCGGTCCACAGCTCGTAGCCCTCTTCCCAGTCCTCGAAGTACATGCCCTGGAACTCGTAGCTCATGAAGGTTCCTCCTCGGGGCAGAGCCCCGTCGTTTTCTCAGTCGGACAATCCCTTGCCCTTGCCCTTGAGCGCCCGGTACACACGCTCCTGGGTCATGGGCAGGCGGGTCATGCGCACGCCCGTGGCCGCCTTGACCGCGTTGGCCAGCGCCGACATGGTCGGCACCAGGCCCATCTCGCCGATGCCCTTGGCCCCGAACGGGCCGTGGGGGTCGACCGTCTCCACGAAGTGCACCTCGGTGTCGGGCATCTCCAGCACGGTGGGCATGCGGTAGTCGAGGAAGGTGGTGTTGAGCAGCCTGCCCTCGTCCAGC
>CAZXHG010000129.1:0-28390 GCA_964639985.1 uncultured Rickettsiales bacterium | reverse complement strand
CAGGCCATGTTCGACAAGGTGGACGTGCCCATCATCGGCGTGGTGGAGAACATGTCGTACTTCCTGTGTGACGGCTGCGGCAAGCGCCACGAGCTGTTCGGATCGGGGGGCGCCGAGCAGACCGCGATCCGCCTGGGCCTGGAATTCCTCGGCGCGCTGCCGCTGGAGCAGACCGTGCGGCGCACGGGCGACGCGGGCGTGCCCCAGGTGCTGGCCTATCCCGACGCCGAGTTGACCGCCACGTTCACGGACATCGCCCGCCGCGTGGCCGCCCGCGTCAGCGTGCTGGCCCACGTGCGGCAGGCCGCGGCCGACGACCACTGATGACCTCCCGCGCCGCCCCGGGCGTGTCGCTCGCCCTCGGCATGCTGGCGATCAAGGTCGCGTGCGACCTGGTCCTGGGGCTGGCGACCCGCGCCCTGGTCGGCGACGAGATAAGCGCGCTCGGGCTGTGCTTCGTCTCGGCCCTGGGCTGGATCCCGGTCCTCGTGCTGATCGCCTGGCTGGTCCGGGGGCATCACGCCGGCCCCTGGCTGGCCTGGCGCTCGGACCGCGCCTACCGCCGGCTGACCGTGATCGCGGCCGGCGCGGCCACGATCGCCGCCGCGGTCGGCCTCTCCCTGTTGGCAGGTGACGTCTCCACGCCCCTGGAGGAGACCATCCGCACCCGCGCGGACCTGGTGGCGATGGTGGTGTACGCCCTGACCGTGGCTCCCCTGGTGGAGGAGGTGTTCTTCCGCGGCTACCTCTACCGCGCCGTGCGCGACACCTTCGGCCCCTGGCTGGCCGTGTTGCTGGTGGGGCTGGTGTTCGGCCTGTTCCACGGTCTGCAGTACGCGGGCGTGCCCCTGGCCCTGGCCGCGGTCACGTTGATGGGGCTGGTCACCACCTGGGTACGCAAGCACACCGGCGCGCTGGTGCCCTGCATTCTGCTGCACGTCGCCTACAACATCGTGGGCGTGGCCGTGCTTCTGCTCTCCCAGAACCGATGGTAGGCTGACGCTCCCGAGGGAAGAGGAGCGGAGAGCCCGTATGAGAGACGGATACACCATGGACCTGGCCATGGCGGAGGCGGCGCGCTGCCTGCTGTGCCACGAGCCCCCGTGCAGCGACGGATGCCCCGCGGCCACCGATCCCGGCCGCTTCATCCGGCAGCTGCGGCTGCGCAACCTCAAGGGCGCGGCCGCGACCATCAAGCGCAACAACGTCCTGGGCGCGTCCTGCGGCGTGCTGTGCCCCACGCGCAACCTGTGTCAGCGGGCCTGCTCGGCCACGGACATCGACCGGCCGATCGACATCGGCGGCCTGCAGCGGTTCATCATCGAACAGGCCCGCGAGATCGGATTCCAGCCGCTGGTCGCAGGCGATCCCACGGGGCGCAACGTGGCCGTGGTCGGCGGGGGACCGTCCGGGCTCAGCTGCGCGGCCAGCCTGGCCCAGGCCGGGTGCGACGTGACCGTGTTCGAGCAACGCGACAGGCCGGGCGGGATCCCGCAGTTCGTGCTGCCCGAGCACCGCATGGCCCGCGACATCCTCGACGCCGAGGTGCAGGACGTGATCGACCTCGGCGTGGCCTTCGTCTGCGGGCGGGCCGTGACCAGCCGCGAGGAGCTGGAGGGTCTGTTCGACGAGGGCTTCGACGCGGTCTACCTGGCCACTGGTGCCTGGGAGCCGGTGCGGCTGGACCTGCCGGGCGGCGACGCGGACGGCATCGAGGACGCCATCGACTTCCTGGTGCGCTCCAAGGCCGATCCCGCGGGTACGACCGCGCGGGTCGAGGGCCGCGAGGTGGCCGTGATCGGCGGCGGCGACACGGCCATGGACGTGGCCGTGTCCGCGCTCAACCGCGGCGCCTCGGACGTGTACGTGCTGTACCGGCGCTCCCTGCAGCAGATGCCGGGCGACGAGGACGAGAAGCTCGACGCCCTGGCCGCGGGCGTGCACTTCGTCATCCTCACCGCGCCCGTGGGCTACGTGGTCGAGGACGGACGTGTGGCCGGGGTGATCGTGCAGCGCACGCGCCTGGGCGAGCCCGACGCGTCGGGCCGGCGCAGCCCGGTGCCGATCCCCGGAACCGAACACGTGGTCCCGGCCTCGCTGGTGGTCGAGGCCATCGGCCTGCGTCCGCCCACCGCGATCCGACAGCTGGACGTGGTGTCGTTCGACGACGGCAGCCGCATCGTGGTCGCGGCCGACAGCGGCGCGACCGCGCGGACGGGGGTGTTCGCCGGCGGCGACGCCGTGCGGGGGCCATCCCTGGTCGTGGACGCGGTCGCGGACGGCAAGCGGGCCGCCGCCGCCATCGTGGCGGCGCTGGACGAGGAGGTGGCGCCATGACCCGTGACCTGGGCATCGACTTCTGCGGCGTGCACTTCGTCAACCCGGTGATGCTGTCGTCGTCCCCGGTCTCCAACACCGGCGAGATGATCGGCCGGGCGTTCGACGCCGGGTTCGGCGGCGTGGCCTACAAGACCATCGGCATGGGCGACGTGGAGATCATCCACCCCTCACCCCGCATGGCCAGCTACGACTACGAGGCGCGCAAGCTCGTCGGTCTGCAGAACGTGGAGCAGATATCGGACAGGTCCCTGGCCGACAACCTCGCCGACATCCGCTACCTCAAGAAGAACTGGCCGGACCGCATCGTGATCGCCTCGATCATGGGCTTCTCCGACCACGAGTGGGCCGAGCTGGCCCGCGCCTGCGAGGACGCGGGCGCGGACATGCTGGAGTGCAACTTCTCGTGTCCCCACATGACCGTGGAGGGGTCGGGCATGAAGGTCGGCCAGGCCTTCGACCTCGTGGCGAAGTTCAGCGAGACGGTCAAGCGGGCCGCCAGCATCCCGGTGCTGGCCAAGATGACCCCCAATGTCACCGACATCACCGAGCCGGCGCTGCACGCCAAAGCGGGCGGCGCAGACGGCCTGGCCGCGATCAACACCGTGTCCGCGCTGACCGAGATCGGCCTGGACGACTTCGTGCCCAAGCCGAACGTGTTCGGCAAGGGGGCGATGAGCGGCTACTCCGGGCCGGCGGTCAAGCCGATCGGCCTGCGGTGCATCGCCCAGATGGCCCAGCACCCAGACCTGGGCCTGCCCATCTCGGGCATGGGCGGCATCGAGACCTGGGTCGACGCGGTGGAGTACATGCTGTGCGGCGCGGGCACCCTGCAGATCACGACAGGTGTGATCCACTACGGGTACCGCATCGTGGAGGACATCTTCGACGGCATGGGCCACTTCATGGACCAGCACGGGTTCGAGACCGTCGAGGAGTTCGTCGGCCTGGCCCTGCCCAGGACGGTACCCACCGACGAGTTCGACCTGGCCCGCCAGGGCGTGGCCTCCTACGACCTCGACCGCTGCGTGGGCTGTGGCCAGTGCCACATCATCTGTCACGACGCGGGCGGTCAGTGCCTGGCATGGGACCGGGATATGCGCCGTCCGCAGATGGACGAGGCCCGCTGCCTGGGCTGCATGATCTGCTCGTTCATCTGCCCGGTGACCGGTCTGATCGTCTACAAGGAGGTGCCGGGCAAGCCGGCCGTGCTGCCTCCGCCTTCCGAGTAGGGTTCCCGCAACCATGAAATCGTCCCGCCGCGGTCCGCTGCTCGCGGCGGTGGCCGTGGCGCTGCTCGCCGTGATCGGCGGGGGTGTGGCACTTTGGCTGGCCACGCGCCCGGACGAGCCGGTGGTGGACCCGGTCCGCGAGTATGTGGACGGCATGGTGAAACTGCCGTCCGGCGAATTCGGCATGGGCAGTGACGCTCGTACGCACCGCATCGTGACACTTACCCGTGCGTTCAGGATTGGGACCACCGAGGTGACCCAGGAGCTGTATCGGGCCGTGACCGGGGACGAACCCAGCGACTTCGTCGGCGATCGAAATCCAGTGGAGACCGTGAGTTGGGTAGGCGCAGTGGAGTTCTGCAACGCGTTGTCCCGCGCGGAAGGGATCGAGCCCGCCTACCGGATCGAAGGCGACGACGTGACCTGGTCTCGTGGTTCGGTAGGGTTTCGGTTGCCGACCGAGGCCGAATGGGAGTACGCCGCCCTGGCTGGCCGATTCACGACCTATCCGGGTTCGTCGATTCCCGGCGACGTAGCGTGGTACTCCCGCAACTCCGGTATGCGCACCCACCCCGTGGGCCAGCTGCTGCCCAACGCCTGGGGCCTGTACGACATGGCCGGCAACGTGCACGAGTGGGTGTGGGATCGCCACGGCCCCCTGGACGGTGGGGACCACCGCGACCCGGCGGGTCCCGACGAGGGCGAGCACCGCGTCTACCGCGGCGGCTCCTGGGGCGGAAACCCCGAGCACATCCGAGTCACCGCCCGCGACCACGGCCCCCCGGACCTGCGGCGGCGGGGACTGGGGTTTCGGGTGGCGCGGTACGTGGAGCCGGTGCTGGCCGAGCGTTGAGTGCGGTTTCGACGGGTTCGCGGTCTCCTTGTCGAGGCCACGTGGCGCAGACGCGATCTCCAGGTCAAGGTCGCCGGTGATACAGTCGATCCTGGAGGAGGGATCCTGCTCATACGCACCGCCGCCGTGGCCATCGCGCTGGGCCTCACCGGGTGTGAATCCCCGGCCGTAGCCCCGGATCACGATCCCCCCTGCGATGACGACCTCCACTGGACCGGCCTCAGCGCGGGGGTCTGGCAGACCTGTGCGTGGCTGGACAGCGGTGAACTCGACTGCTGGGGCTGCGTGACGTCCTACGACCAGCTCGAGCACCTGGAGACGGCCTGGTACGGCCAGTGCGGCGTCGGCGAAGACCACTACGTGCAGGTCGACACCGCAGATCACCACACCTGCGTGCTGCACGACGAGGGCCGCATCGAGTGCTGGGGAGAGTGCGCGGAGGGCCAGTGCGATCCACCGCCGCGTCCGGTCTTCACCCAGGTCAGCACCGGTTCGATGCACACCTGCGGGCTGGCGTCCGACGGCCGTATCCACTGCTTCGGGGACGACCGCTGGGGTGTACTCGAGGTGCCCACCGGGCAGTACACGTCGGTCGGCGTGGGCTGGGCCCACGCCTGCGGTCTGACCCCCGAGGGCACGATCGACTGCTGGGGTTGTGGCACCTGGTACAACGCCTGGGGCGACGAGATCGACACCGACCTCGGCCAGTGCGATCCGCCCGCCGGCGCCGTCGCCGACCTGCAGGTCCGCGGCAGCAACACCTGCGGACTCCGGGCCGACGGCAGCGTCGCATGTGCCGGGTACGGCGCGGACTGGTACGACCCGTCCTTCGAGGTCGGACCCTACGTGGCCCTCGTGGTCGGCCGGTCGGCCACGTTCTGCGGCTTGACCGCCGACGGGATTCCCCACTGCTGGGGCAACGCGTGCGAGTGGGGCGCCTGCGACATTCCGGCCTACACCTACGCCACCATCGACATGGGCTACGCACACATGTGCGGCCTCACCACCGACGGCCACCTGTGGTGCTGGGGACACTGCGAGCAAGGCCAGTGCAACGTGCCGTGTGGCCCGACCGGCACCTAGCCTTGTACGTGCCTGAAGTTGCCGTGGTTCAGCGATCGTCGATGTCGGCGTACCCGTCCTGTCTGCCGTGTCTCACGGTCAGGATGGTCACCGAAGCGTCTTCTTCATCGACTCGATAGCTCACCACGTGGGAACCAGCGACCAGTCTCCGAATGGCCGGGTCATGGAGCAGGGGATGGGGAGGACCGAGGTAGGGGTGGTCGGCCAGGCGGTCCATGCGCGCGAAGATCTGGTCCGCGGTTCGCCTCGCGGCACGGAGGTCATGCTGCGCGATGTAGTCGGTGATCTCGGTGATGCGGGCGAGGGCCGTGGGCGTCCATCGGACCTCGGAGGTCATCGCTCGTGGCGTTCGAGGATGCTGGCTCTGGCCTCGTCATGGGGAATCGTCTGGCCCGCCTCGGCTTCGACCAGAGCCTGGCGGATGTCGCGCAGTTCGGCGATGTCCTGCAGCAGAGCCTGGTACGAGTGCACGTCCAGCAGGACCGCGGCACTTCGCCCGTGCTGCGTGAGGATCAGCGGGCGTCGACTCTCCTGGACCTGCTTGATCATTGCGGCAGCCTTGGAACGGAATCCCGAGACGGGTTGGATGTCGGCTTCCAGGTGCAGATGCATCAACGGCATCGGAGAATCTCCAGTTGGTACAGAAAAACGTACGATCCAACGTATCGATGATCAACTGGATCTTGTACGTTACCCGGTGCTGGCGAACCCGAACCGTCGATAGAACCCGGGCAGGTCATCGGGATCGAACGGGGGACACTCGGCCAGCACTTCCCGGGCCACGTCCATGTCCACGGGCCACGCCTCGGGCTTGCGCTTCGCCAGGTGGGACGCGCAGCGGTTGGCGTAGCAGGTGCGGCCCGGGTAGCGGAAGTGCTCGTTCATCCGGGACCACACGTCGGCCAGCGGCTCCTCGAGCACGTTGCCGAACCGCATCATCAGGAAGTCGCAGGGGCAGGCGTTGCCCGCCGAGTCGATGAACAGGTAGTTGAGCCCCGCGCCGCAGCCGTAGAACTCCGGTCCCTCGAACCAGTCGTAGGCGAACACCCCTGGCAGCCCTGGAGTGGCGGTACACCGCTGCTGGATCTCGTGCACCGTGCGCACGCCCTCGGCCGTGAGCAGCTCCTCGGGCCGGTCCACGAGGTGGCCGGCGAGGATGGGGGAGGTGAGGCGCATGTCGTTGATACCCAGGTCGGCGAAGAACGCCAGGATGCGCTCGAGCTGCTCCTGGTCCTCGATCAGCCGCCGGTCCGGCACGAACGACACGGCCACGTAGAACCCCTCGTCCTGGAACATGCGGATCGCGGCCACGGTCTGCTCGAACGTGCCCTCCACGCCGCGGCCCTTGTCGTGCAGCGCGGCCTCGTGGTGGTCCAGGCTGAGCACCGGGATGCCCAGGCCCGCGTCCTTGAGCGCCCGCACCCGCTGCGGCGTCAGCCGGTAGCCGGTGGTGAACAGCAGCGGCATGGAGCGCTCGTCGATCGACGCGATGATCTGCTCGAGGTCGTCGCGCAGCAGGGGTTCGCCGCCGGTGATGCCGATCACCGCGGTCCCCAGATCCTGGAGCTGACCGATGGCATCCTGCAGCTCCTCGAGGCTCATGCGGTGTCGGCTCGAGCGATCCGAGAACGAGCAGTGCCAGCAGTCGCAGCAGCACGCGGCCGTGACCGCGAAGTTGGCCACGACCGGTACGGGATCGCCCGAGGTCATGCGCACGATGCCCTCGAGGAAGCGGTCGTAGGCCGGGGACGGCGCGTACGGAGTGAACGTGTTGGAGTACAGCCGGCCGTCGAGCTCGGTCAGCTTGCTGTGGCGGTTGACGTGGTTCAGCGCCAGCTTCTGCTTCAGCGTCAGGGAGCGGATCACCGGGTGCCGTCCGGTCCGCAGGGTGGCGAGCAGGCGGCGGATCCCGTAGAGCTGGCGGCCGTTTCGCGGTGCCATGGTCCCTCCCGACCCGGCCAGCATAGCGGTTTGGCCGTAGGCATGGGCCATGAACCCAGGCTTCATCGGTGACCGACGAACCTGTACCTGATCGTTGTGCTCCGGGTGATCAAAGTCGAGCGTGCTACCCTCGAATCAGGAGGGGTGGACGTGGTCACGGCGTCTCGAAATCGTGTCATCACACCTGTGGGGCTCACGGTCGCCCTGGCCTGGTCGGCCTGGGGGGGCGGATGCGGTCCCGAACCGCCGGCTGCCCCGGTCCCCATGGTCGGCGACTTCTCCCTGGCCGACGCGGACATGCGATACGTCGGAGTGGACGAGAACGACGCCGTGGGCATGGTCGTGTCCCGCATCGGGGACGTGAACGGCGATTCGACCGTGGAGTACGCCATCCAGGCCCCCGACCGCGACGATGGCGCCGGCGTGCTGTACCTGCTGGACTACGACGCCTCGCGCAAAGGCGAGTTCGACGTCAGGCTCGAGGGCGACGCCGTGCGTGTCGGGACGAATGCCGGCTATTCCTGGTACGGGGGCATGGCCGTGGGCCGCGGGGACGTCACGGGCGATGGTCTCGCCGACCTCTCGCTGGCCTCGTACTACGCGGACATGACCGGGTTCGGAGGGGAGTACGGGGGTGTGTTCGTGCTCGAATCCCCGTTGACCGGAGACGGGGAGGTCGCCGACGCGTCCACGGTGTTCACCACGACGGTCGACAATCCCGACGACTTCTTCGGCCTGGCGCTCGCCACCGAGGGTGATCTGGACGCGGACGGAACGGCCGATACCGTGATCGGCAGTGGAGGTGACCAGGACGCGTTCTCCCCCGGCCTCCTGTACGTGTACTTCGGTCCAGTGGTGGGTGCCACGATCACGGCGGACGCCGACCTGCGCATCGAGGGGGAGCACGACCTGGACTGGTTCGGCGCGAGCGCCTCCACCGCTGGGGACGTGGACGGCGACGGCACGGACGACCTCCTGGTCGGCGCGACCCACGAGGACAGTGGCGGCGGATCCGCGGGTGCCGCGTACCTGTTCCATCCTCCCCTCGATGGCGTGACGAGCGCGGACCAGTTCGACGTCAAGTTCGTCGGCGAGAACGGGTACGACCTCGAAGACTGGGGTGAGGGTGATCTCGCGGGCGCACGGGTGGCGATCGTCGGGGACATGGACGGCGACACCCGCCCGGACCTGCTCATCACGGCGTCGAACTACGGCGCCCCCGATCCGGATTTCGAGATCAACCCGTTGGGCGCGGTCTATCTCGTCACGGAGTTCGATCCCGGCGTGAACGACCTCGCCGATGTCGGTATCCGGTTCGAGGGCGACGGCGCGTTCTCCCATCAGTGGCAGGACATGACCGTGCACATGGCCCTGGGAAGGGGGGATAGCACCACCGGCGACTTCAACTGCGACGGCCACAGCGACCTCGTCGTGACCAGCGGGTCATCGTGGGCATTCGTGTTCTACTCCGACGGCGTCCCCCAGGGACGGACCGCCTCGGCAGCCGACGCGGTCATCTGGGGAGAGAACACCAACTGCGTGCCGGGTGACTCCCTCGCGAGCCCAGGGGATCTCGATGGCGACGGTTGCGACGATCTCCTGATCGGGACACCGGGCTGTGACCTGGACAGCTACTACTACAACCATGGGGCGGTTTACGTGGTCCTCGGCAAGCCGCTCGACGCGGGCGGCGGGGGGCACTGACCCGATGTCTCCCGGGGAAGCCTGCATCTCCTGGGAGTTGGGGTGCCCGGAGTTGGGGTGCCAGCAGCCTCGCAGGCGCACCCAGACCGGATTCCACTTCATCGAGGTTGGCCGTTGAGCGTCCCGCCGATCGACGATCGGCGTCCAGGCACCTATGCGCTGGTGCTCCGGCTGGCCCGCGCCACCACCATCCACGTCGGCGCCCTCGGGGCCGTGGACTTCGCCCCGGGCTGGTACGTGTACGTGGGCAGCGCCCTCGGGCCTGGCGGACTCGCAGCCCGCGTCAACCGGCACCTGTCGCGGTCCAAGCGCAAGCACTGGCACGTGGACCATGTCCTGGAGGTGATGCGCGTGGTCGACGTCTTGCTCGCCCCGGGACGGAGCGCCTCGAGTGCGACTGGGCCGGGCGGCTCGGCGAGCACGAGACATCCGGTGGCGTGGTCCAGGGCCTGGGCAGCACGGACTGCCCCTGCACCTCGCACCTGGTGCATTTCGAGTACGCCCCCCCCTTGCCGCTCTCCTGGGGGTGGACCGATGGTAGGATCGTGGTGCGGGTGAGGGACCCGGATTGCGACAACCCCAGGGATTCGGAGGGCTCATGGAGGGCTTCCCCAAGGACGTGCGGCTGAAGGACGGGAACACGGTGACGTTGAGGCCGCTGGAGTCGGGCGACCTGGAACGGCTGCACGCGTTCTTCTGCGCCCTGCCGGCCGAGGACCGGCTGTACCTCAAGGACGACGTGACCGACCGCGCCGTGATCACGCGCTGGGTCGGCGGCGCGGACGTCGAACGCGTGCTGACCGTGGTCGCGCTGCAGGGCGGGCGGATCGTGGGGGACGCCACGCTGCTGGTGGAGCGGTACGGCTGGTCCCGTCACGTGGGCGAGATCCGCGTGGTGGTGGCGCGCGACCTGCAGAACCGGGGGCTGGGCACGGCCCTGGCCCGCGAGGTGGTGCAGCACGCCATGGGCCGGGAGCTGGCCAAGCTCAAGGTCCTGGCGATGGACACGCAGGCGACCGCCATCCACGCGTTCGAGCGGCTTGGCTTCAACCGCGAGGCCGTGCTCCCGGGGCACGTGGTCGATCAGGATGGCCAGATCCACGACCTGCTCGTGCTGACCACGGACACGGCGTCAGCCTGGAACGAGCTGGAGGACGCGTTGCTCGAGATGGACGTGGTCTTCCGGACCTAGTCCCGCGGCCACCTCCCGGGGCGATCGTACCTCGCCGCAGCCGTGTGAGCGGCCATGGTGGCGCATGCTGGATGACACGCAAGCGGAGGGGGCTCCTGCCGTCTGGCCGCGGAGGCTTCGCCACCGCAGCTGCCGACGCGTCCCGATCCTCTAGAATGGCGGGATGGCGACGATCGAGCTGAACGGTGTCGAGATCCGGTACGAGACCGCGGGGAGCGGACCCACCGTGCTGTTCCTGCACGGCCTCGGATCGGCGGTGGAGGACTGGGAAGGCCAGCTGGAGGTCTTCTCCGACCACTACCGGGTGATCGCGATGGACTTCCGCGGTCACGGCCGGTCGGAGAAGCCGCCCGGCCCGTATTCCCTGCCCACGTTCGCCAGCGACGTGGCCGCGTTGCTGCGACAGCTCGATGTCGCCCCGGCTCACGTGGTGGGCATCTCCCTGGGGGGCATGGTCGCGTTCGAGCTGGCCCTGGCCGAACCCGAGCTGGTGCGCAGCCTGGTGATCGTCAACAGCCGCGCGGAGTTCCTCGTGCGCACCCTCGCCGACCGGGCGAACGTGGTGGTGCGCTTCGGCCTGCTGCGGCTGCTCGGCCTGCCCACACTGGCAAAGCTGCTGTCCAAGAAGATCTTCCCCAAGCCGGAGCAGGAGGAGCTCCGGCAGGTCGCCATCGATCGCTTCTCTGCCAACGATCCCGTGGCCTACCGCGAGACCATGAAGGCCATCGTCGGCTGGTCGGTCGAGGAGCGGCTGGGGGAGATCGGGCATGCCGCCTTGCTCGTGGCCGCGGATGGCGACTACACGCCAGTGGCGGACAAGGAGGCGATCGTGGCGAAGATGGTGCGCGCCGAAGTTGCGGTGATCGAGGACTCGAACCACGCCACGCCCCTGGACCAGCCCGAGGTGTTCGACCGCGTGGTGCTGGAATTCCTCGCTCGTATTCCATGTCCCACCGAGGGCCGCGGCGGCGTCTACTCCACAGAGCGAAAGAGGGTTGGTTGGGGTCGTTCGCCTCCGCCGTGGAAGGAGACCTCGTGGGGCAGCGGGGCTACCTGGCCGGACTGCTGTTGGCCATCGGCATGACGGTCATCGGGATCGCCTGCAGCCGAGAACCTCCGACCGTGCTCGATGTGCCGGACGGGCCACAGCTGCCCCGGACCATCCGGCTGCTCGACATCGCATCGCCCGACAACGTCGTGGTCTCGCCGCTGCTGGACGGCCGCGCGCTGACTCCCGACGGGGCGACTCCTATCCACGCCACGCTCTCTCGTTTCGTACCGCTCACCGAGCCAGGTGTGGGCCAGGATCCCCTGGGGATGAAGCGCAGGCTGTCCACCGAAGAAGCCTCGTACGCCGTGCTGCTCGCGCCCGCACACACCGAGTTGCGCTACGAGATCGAGCTGCCCGCGGGGGCGCGTCTCCACCTCGGTCTCGGTGTACTGGCGCAGGGACAGGCCGATGGCCCGGCGGGCACCGTCTTCGAGGTCTGGCTGGGCGACGGGGAAACAGGTTCCCGCATCTACCAGCACGTCGTCGACCGCCTGTTCGCTGGCCAGCCCCCGCTGGAGACGACCATCTCGCTGGCAGGAACGGCCGGCGACACGGTGAGCCTGCGACTGGTCACCAGGCACCAGGGAGAGGGGGAGCCCGACCCCGCCACGCTGTCGTACTGGGCCAACCCCATCGTCTACTCGGCCCTGCCGCCCGATGAGTCGTCCGCAGGCCCGGCCAACGTGGTCCTGCTGTCGGTGGACACGCTCTCGGCCAGGCACCTGGGCTCGTACGGCTACCTCCGCCACACCGATCCCCAGCTGACCGCACTGGCCGCCGATGCCACGACCTACCTGTCCGCCCGCAGCCAGTACCCGACGACCGCCATCTCCCACATGTCGATGTTCACGTCCCGCGCACCCCACCACAGCCGGCGCGCGCTGGCCCTCGAGTTCGGGGTCCAGCAAGCGCACGATGTCGGGCAGCCCGCCACGGAGGAGACCCTGGCGGCGATCCTCCGCCAGGCCGGCTGGTCCACCGGCGCCATCACCGGCGGCGGGGTCCTGCACCACACCACCGGCTTCGACCGGGGATTCGACGTCTACCTCGACCGGGACGACGACGACCGGCCGGAGAGCCTGCATCGCGCCGCAACCGACTGGCTGCAGGACCACGCTGACCGGCCCTTCTTCCTGTTCCTGCACACCTACCAGGTGCACGGTCCCTACGCGCCACCCCAACCATACTCGGAGTCGTTCGCCGTTGGAGACGACCCACGGACCGGGATGGATCCGATGGACCACCTGCGTCCCGACGAGTCGTGCGCCTACCTCGAACCGGCGATCGGCGCGGCCATGGCAGGTCTGTACGACGGGGAGATCGCGTACACGGACGACCGGCTGGTCGGGCCACTGGTACGAACGCTGCAGGAACTGGGCCTGTACGAGGACACGCTGCTGATCGTGACCTCGGATCACGGCGAGGAGTTCGGCGAGCACGGGTGCTGGACCCACGGCGCCAACCTGTTCGACAGCACCATGCACGTTCCGCTGGTGATCCGGTACCCGCGCGGCCAGCATCGGGGGCTCGCGCTCCGCGAGCCGGTCGGGCTGCTCGACATCGCCCCCACGGTCCTGGCCGTGACCGGCGTGACCGCCGAAGCCTGGGAGATCGAGGGTCGGGATCTGTCCCGACTCCACGAACCGCGGCCAGCGCACGATCCGATCTCCCCGGTGAACGAGGTGGCCGGGCTGCGCCTGACGACCGTACAGACCGACGAAGGCGTGCACGAGGTCATGGTGCAGCAGTACTTCCTGATCGAGGACGACCACAAGTTGATCGTGACCGAAACGCTCGACGCGGCCTCCGATCACGTGGCCGGTAGCGCGCGCAGCCACGCACTGTACGACCTGGCCAGCGATCCCCACGAGACCCTCGACGTGTGCGCACGGCGACAGCAGCTCTGCGACGCGATGCTCGTCCGGGCGCTCGCGCGGTACGAGCCCGGCGTCTCGCTGGGGACCGCGGACAGGTCGTCCGTCGGCATCGGGGGAGAGGCCTGGAAACGCCACATGCAGGACCTGGGCTACATCGAACCGGCCGACCGCCGCTGAGCGGCGGCGGGGAGCCGACAGGAAAGTAAAGTCCCGCTCGGGGACGGATTCCATCGTGCCCCTGGAATTCCACATCTACCTGACCGAGGACCTCGTGGTGCCCTAGTGACCGCGCCGAGCGGGAGCCCCCTGCCAGCAGCCGTGATGCGGCCCCATGCTCAAGGACGACGTGACCGACCGCGCGGTGATCTCGCGCTGGGTCGGCGGCGCGGACGTCGAACGCGTGCTGACCGTGGTGGCGCTGCAGGGCCAACGCATCGTGGGCGACGCCACGCTGTTGGTGGAGCGCTACGGCTGGTCCCGTCACGTGGGCGAGATCCGCGTGGTGGTGGCGCGCGACCTGCAGAACCGGGGGCTGGGCACGGCCCTGGCCCGCGAGGTGGTGCAGCACGCCATGGGCCGGGAGCTGGCCAAGCTCAAGGTCCTGGCGATGGACACGCAGGCGACCGCCATCCACGCGTTCGAGCGGCTTGGCTTCAACCGCGAGGCCGTGCTCCCGGGGCACGTGGTCGATCAGGATGGCCAGATCCACGACCTGGTCGTGCTGACCACGGACACGGCGTCAGCCTGGAACGAGCTGGAGGATGCGTTGCTCGAGATGGACGTGGTCTTCCGGACCTAGTCCAGTAGCTCCCGCCGCTGGGGTTCAATCGGATGGCCGCCCCGGCGCGGCGGCAGTACGGCGCCTACTCGGCCGTCGTGCGCGCTCACGTCGTCGTGACGAGCCGGACGGAGCGGTGTTCGCATCGGAGTCGCGATAGACTCACCGACGGAGCCAAGGGGGCAGCGGAAAAACACTGTCCCGATGGACCTGGTTCGTGCGTTTTGAGGTTGAAGGAGAGCCAGTGGGGGCACGGGTGCGGGTAAAGAGGGCGGTGGATGCAAGGCGCGTGCGTGCGCTGGTCGCGGCCGCGACGAACGGCGACGAGGCCGCGCGGGGCGAGCTGGCGAGGGTTTGCCTGGAGCGAGCTCGGCGGACGGTGCTGTTCACGAGAGGACCCGGACCGGAGGGTGACGACCTGGTGCAGGCGGCCATGGCCAAGGTCTTCGACCGCCTCGACACGTTTGACGGCGGGCCGGGATTCCTGGTTTGGGTCGATCGGGTCACGCTGAACGTGGTGCTCGACCACTTTCGTCGACAGTCGCGTATCGGCTTCGTCGAGTATCTGGACGAGCGAGCTCAACCCCACACCCCACCTCAGGAAGCCCCCGATGCCGGAGCAGACCGCTGGATGGTGCTCGAACGGCTGGCTGGCCACATGGCTGCGTTGAAGCCCGACTGGCGCGTACCGCTGGTGCTGTCCGTCGTCCACGGCTACTCGATTCCCGAGATCGCCGCGATGCTGGACCTGAACTACGAGGCGGCCAAGAAGCGACTGTACAGGGGGCGAGACGAGTTTCACCGGCGCCTTCGGCGGGATCCGAGGTGCAGCGAGTTCTTCGGGGAGGAGCCGAGATGAAGGGCTTCTCCTGCGCCGAAGCGCTGAGGTGCCTCGACGACCTGTACGGCGGCGTGATCTCGGACGTGGACCGCGCCGCGCTCGAGGTCCATCTGGCCATCTGCGACGACTGTCGCGCGCGGCACGCGTTCTGGCAACGGGTGAGGGCAATCACCCAGGTGACACCCCTGCGGCCCCTGAATGTCGAGGAGGAGCGCCGGCTGCTGTCCGGCCGCGAGCCCCCTCCTCGCCGTCGCGCCACGAGCCTGTTCGGCAGGCTCGCCCGGTATGCGGCCGCCATCACGCTGTTCCGATATGGCACGGTCGCCGCGGTCGCTGTCGCCGGAGTCACGGTCGCTGGCGTGGTCGTGCTGGACAAGGTGATCTCGGAGCCACCGGAGCCGGTTCGAGATCCCGTTGTGGAGGTCCCTCTGGAACCGGTCACGGCGGCCCCCGAACCCGTCGCCGGAGAGCCGGAGCGGATCGTCGAGTCTTCCGAAGAGGAGCCCGTCTCGGCGGTGGCGCCTCTGTCGGTCACTCCGGATGTCCAACAGACGATTCTTGCCCCCGAGATCGAACCGCGTGAGGAGTCTGCGGAGCTGGCCCTCGTCGACCGCCGTCCGATCGGTACCTCGGCCGAGGCGCTCCCCACCGCAGAGGAAATCTCCCTGTCGGCCCGTAGCCACCGCCTGGCCCAGCGGTACGAACTGGCCTGTCGCGACTACCAGCTCCTCGCCGACACGTATCCCGGCACTGCGGCCGCGGGCAACTCCCTGATCGCCCTCGGGCAGCTGTCGCTGGGCCCCATGGAGCGACCCGAGCAGGCGGTTCATCACTTCGACGCCTACCTGGCGTCGTACTCGGCAGGGGATATGGCGGAGGACGCACGCGTGGGGCGAGTGCGGGCCCTGGCGGCGCTGAGCTGGGACACGTTGCTGGTCGGCGCCTGCGACGAGTACCTCGACCACCACGCCGGTGGGAGCGCCCGAGCCGAGGTCCTGCACTTCCTCGGCGACGCCCACCGCACCCTCGGCCACGAATCCGAGGCCATCTGTGCCTACCGGACGCTACTGGATGAGTGGCCGGGAACGAGCCACGCCGAGTGGGCCGAGATCGCCCTGGACGAGTTGGGAGAACCCGAGGACGCGCCGTGACCCGCCCCTGTCGGCGCGCTGCCGGCCTCTTGGGTGCATTGATCGCCATCTCTGCGAGTCCGAATTCCACGGCGCAGGAGTCGTCCCCGCCGGTCGTCCTTCTCATGACCAGTCCCGCGGACTCCGCCGGGGTCCGTGCCGAGGAGGAGCAGCTGCGGCTGCACGTGGAGGCGGCCCTGATTCCCTATGCGACCGAGGTGCGGCTGGTGGAGCGTGTGACGCGGGACGTGGACGTGGCACGTGCGCTGGCTGTCGAGCAGGGGGCCATGTTGGTCGCGTGGAGGCCGGACGAGGGCGGCGAGCTGGCGCTGTGGATTCCCGAAGGGGAGCCGCAGCTGCGTACGCGGATCCTCACGATGCCGGCTGGCGATGAGACGGCGCGCCGGGAGGCGTCGGCGGCGATCTTGCTGTCGGAGCTGATGCCGGTGCTGGAGGACGTGTTCGGGCCGCCGCCGAAGCGGGTGGTGGAGGTGGATGAAGAGGACGTGGTCATGGAGGGGGAAGTGGAAGTGGAGGGGGAGGTGGAAGTCGAGGGGGAGGTGGAAGCGGAGGGGGAGGTGGAAGTCGAGGGGGATGGGGATGGGGAGGTCGTGGCGGAGCCGGCTCGTTCGCGGTCCTTCGTGCTGGTGTTCGTGCTCGCCGGGTATGGGCCGTCCGTGCTGACGGCCTCGGGGCCTTACCTTCATGGACTGGATCTCGCCCTCGGCGCGATCATCGGCACTCACCTCCAGGTCACCGTGGGGGCAGCCATCGTCCAGGCCGCCGAGCTGAGCACACCCGCGGGGACGGCCGCGTACAACCGCACACCCCTTCGGCTGTCTGTCCACGTCCCGTTCGATGCGGGCCCGGTCGAACTCGGCCCCGTGGCCACGGTCCAGGTCGAGAGCTGGCGAGTCTCGGAACTGACGTTCGAACCGGCGGATGCCGATGCGCTGCGCACGCACCGCGACGTGGGCGTCGGCGGTGCCCTGAGGCTGAGGCTGGATACGTCGGTGAGCGTCGCGCCCTTCATCGAGGCCGGGGTGGACGTCTTCTTCGCAGAGAACACCGTCGAGTACGGGGGCGAGCTCCTGCTGAGGCGCAGCAAGGCGCTGCCTCGACTTTGTGTGGGCGTGGCGCTTCAGCCGGTGGGGCCGTGAGGCTGTCCCGATCGGTGGCGCCCAGGCGTTTTGAGGGTATGCGGGCCGACTGGCCAGCATGAGGAGGGCGCATGTGTAGGTGGGTCGTGGCGCTGGCGATCGGGATGGTGGGCCTGGTTGGGTGTGATGGTACCCGCATCGATCTGGAGCCCGACGACGACGCGGCGGGGGACGACGACGTGATCGCGGATGACGACGACGTGAGCGCGGACGACGACGATGTGGTGGCGGATGATGATGACGTGATCGCGGACGACGACGACACAACAGGCGACGACGACACCACGACCGGCTCGGATGGGGACGGGGACGGCTGGAGCGTCGAGGCGGGCGACTGCGACGACGCGGATCCGACGGTGAGCCCTGCTTCGGCCGAGACCTGCAATGGTGTGGACGACGACTGCGACGGCGTGGTGGACGAGGACTGCGTCGAATGCGCGGTGCTCGTCCCTTCCGACGTGGCCACCATCGGCGACGCGATCTCCGGCGCCGTGGACGGCGACGTCATCTGCGTCGAACCGGGCCAGTACCTCGAGACCATCGACCTGGCTGGGAAGGGCGTCCACCTGCTGGGACTGGGCGGGGCCGAGATCACCGAGCTGGACGCGAGCTACTCGGACACGACTGTCACCCTCGACAGCGGTGAGGGCGCGGACACCGTCGTGGAGAACCTCACCATCCTCCGAGGAAACGCGACAGGTAGCGGTGGCGGAATCCGGATCGAGGACTCGTCGCCCACACTGCGCGGCCTCGTCGTGGACGCGTGCCGCGCCGACCTCGACGGTGGAGGGATCTATCTGCACAACTCCTTCGCGACGATGACCGACGTCGTGGTCCGCGACAGCTTTGCCGTCGTCGATGGCGGTGGTGTCTACGTGTCGTCTTCGGAGGTCGAGCTGTTGCGGGTCATGATCGAGGGCAACGAGGCGTTGGAGAACGGGGGTGGGCTGGTCGTCGACCAGTCCGAGGTGGCCTTCGACGACGGGACGATCGCCGACAACTTCGCTGGATGGGCCGGCGGTGGTGCCAGGGTCGAGGGTTGGTCCGAGCTGGACATCTCGGGCAGCTGGATCGAGGACAACGCAGCCGGAGTCTGGGGTGGTGGGCTGGACCTCGACGGGCCCAACGTGCTGCAGATGACCGACTCGAGCGTCGAGGGCAATCGATCGGACTTCGGCTTCGCAGGCGACGGTGGAGGAATCCGGCTGACGAATGGGAGCGCGGGATACATCACCGGGTCGACCTTCACTCACAACGTGGCGGGTAGCTACGGAGGGGGGCTGTACGTCGACGGGGGGCTCGTACACCTGGAGGATTGCGAGTTCGCCGGG
Organism: uncultured Rickettsiales bacterium; assembly: GCA_964639985.1. Taxonomy (GTDB): domain Bacteria; phylum Myxococcota_A; class UBA796; order UBA9615; family CAYRNR01; genus CAZXHG01. The sequence continues at coordinate 9,880 of CAZXHG010000129.1, read as the reverse complement.
AACGTGACGGACAGCGGAGGAGGGCTGTTCGGCAGCGAGAGCACACTCGAGTTGAACGGGGTGGTCTTCCGCGAGAATATCGCCACATCCAACGGCACGGCGTCCGACGGCGGTGCCATGAGGTTGAGCTTCTATTCGCAAGCGAGCATCGACGGCTGCGTGTTCGAGGACAACAGCGCCGATGGGGACGGGGGAGCCATCGCCACGCGCGGTGAGATCATCGGGTATCACAACCTCATCGCCGGCAACACGGCCGGCCAGTACGGTGGAGGCGTGTTCGTCGAGGACACCAGCCTGTGGTTGAACAACCTCGTGGTCCTCGGAAACAGCGCCACGACAGGGGGCGGGTTCTACGTCGAGGAGGAGTCCGAGCTGACGCTGCGATACGCGGCTGTGGTGGCCAACATCGCCGACGAAGGTGGGGGGATCTACTCGGACACGTACGCGGATCTGACGTTGACCCTGTCACTCGTCAACGTGACCGACAACGAGGCCGCCCTGGCTGGAGGTGGCGTGGTCTGCGAGGCAGCCTGCGTCTCGACCCTGACGGAGTCCAACCTCTGGAACAACTCGCCCGAGGACCTCGTCGGACTCACGGCCACGCCGGACAACCACTACCTCGATCCACAGTACCTCGACGCGACCTCGCCCGATCCCACCGAGTGGGACCTCCACCTCTCGGCGGCGTCCCCTCTGGTGGACCTCGCTCCCAATGTCTGGACGGATCCCGACGGCTCCCCAGGCGACATCGGCGCCTACTCGGGCGGGGACGCCGACGAGTGGGATCTCGACGGCGACGGGTGGCCCCTGTGGTGGCAGCCCGGCGAGTACGACCACGGCGTGTACCCGGGACTGGGGTGGGATTGCGACGATCGAGACGACACGATCTACCCGGGCAACGGATGTTGAGAGGAGCGCCCATGCACTGGTTCCCCTTCCTGGTCGTTGCAGCTCTCCTCTTCGTCACAGGTTGTTCGGGAGATCGGATATCCGACGACGACGATATCGCCGGGGATGACGACATCGGCATGGCCGACGACGACGACTCCGGCATCTTGGACGATGACGACTCCACGCCCGGGGGCGATGACGACACAGACCTCGGCGACGACGACACTACCCCTGGTGACGACGACGATTCCGCTGCCGGAGACGACGACGACTCTGGCGCGGCCGACACCGACGGGGACGGGGATGGCTGGACGGTCGAGCAGGGCGACTGCGACGACGGCGACGCCTCGGTCTTTCCCGGGAACACCGAGATCGACTGTGACGGTATCGACAACGACTGCAGCGGCGGTGCCGATTGGGAGGTCCCCGCGGACTTCGCCTGGATCCAGGACGCCATCGACGCGGCCGCGGACGGCGACGCTGTGTGCATCCAGCCCGGGACCTACATCGAGCGGCTCGACTTCCTGGGCAAGGCGATCCGCGTACAGGGCGTGCAGGGCGCCGAGATCACGATCGTGGATGGGTTCTCCATGGGGACCGTCGTGACCTTCGAGAACGGGGAAGGGCCCGACTCGGTCCTCGCGGGGCTCACCATCACCGGGGGCCTGACCTTCCTCGGGGGTGGGATCTACATCGAGGCGGCGGGACCGACGCTGACCGACCTGATCGTCACGGAAAACGAGACCACCGAGGACGGTGGTGGGATCTACGCGTGTTCGGGTTCCGAGTTCACCCTCTCACGCTCCGCGCTCTCTGCCAACGTGGCCGAAGACCGGGGCGCCGGTCTGTACGCCGTCGACTCGCAGGTGACGATGTCGAACCTGTCGATCGTGGACAACAGCGCGCGGACCGGTGGGGGCGTCTACCTGTGGGATTCCGTGGGCGAGCTCACCCACAGCACCATCGAGGGGAACATGGCCGCCGCCGCCGCGGGTGGATACGCCTTTGGTGGATGGGCCTTCCTCGACGGCCTGATCGATACCCAGGTGCTGCGCAACGTCTGGATATCCTCGAACACGGCAGGTGGTTGCGGAGGTGGTCTCTGCGGCTACGGAGACGTCAACATGTCCGACGTCACCGTCGTCGGCAACGAGACCACCTGGGACGGTGGTGGGCTGTACCTGTACGGTGGCGAGGTCGTCATGGAGAATGTGCTCGTCACCGCCAACGAGGGGGACGCGGGCGGCGGCCTCTATCTCGAAGCGACCCAGGCCACCCTGTCCAACGTGATCCTGACCTCGAACACCGCACAAGGCGCAGGGGGTGGGCTCTACCTCGAGCACAGCGGTCTGGTCGAGGAGGACACGATCAGCCTGCACAACGTCTCCGTGGTGGGGAATGTCGCGAGCACGGGAGGGGGCATCGGCATCGAGGCGGGCGACGCGATCATGGACATCTCCTTGGTCGATGTGATCGTGTCCGGCAACGGGGCGTTCCTCGCTGGCGGCGGCGTCCTGCTGGACGACGACGACGGCACCGCCACGTTCGCACTGCAGTACTGCGACGTCTGGAACAACACGCCGGACGCCTTCGTCGGGCTCGACGACCCGACCGGCATGGATGGCAACGTCTCCGTCGATCCCGCGCTCCTCGCCACCGCCGATCCTGATCCCCTCGCCTGGGACCTGCACCTGTCCACCTCATCCCCACTCGTCGACGCTGGCGATCCCACCTTGCTCGACCCCGACGGCTCCCCCTCCGACATCGGCGCGTACGGCGGCCCCGCCGCCGGCTCCTTCGACCTCGACGACGACGGCTACCCCGAATGGTGGCAGCCCGGCGGGTACGACTTCGGCACCTACCCCGGCCTCGGTTGGGACTGCGACGATCGCGACGCGACGACCTTCCCCGGCAGTGGCTGCTGAACCGTGGGCAGGCCGACCGGCTCTTCATCCCCGGCTCGCGAAGAAATCCAACAGCGTCGCTATGACGGCGGCCTCGTCACGCTCGCCGAACGTGATCCCGGAGACCTCGTGTTCGTCGTCCGTGCGTAGTCCGACGAGGTGCCGGCTGAGGTGCCCACCGGCAGTAGGTGTTCACCATCCCGAAGCGGATCCCGCCGTTCTCTCGGCACGACCCGAAGTTGCTTTCAGCGGCGGCGGAATCCCAGCACCATCACCAGCAGCGCCAGTGACACGGCCAGCTGGGGAGCGGGGCGGCGCGCTCCGCTGTGCGAGCAGTTGCTCATCACCTCGACTTCGTGCTCCAGCTCCCAGTCATCGACCATGACCTCGACGAATGCCCAGATACTCTGGCCCGTGGAGGCGTCGCTCACCTGACACAGGACGGTGTACGCGTCGACCCGTTCGGCCGCCACCCAGGTGACGCAGGAACCGACAGCATCTCCCAGGAAGGTCCCCCCTTCCGCATCCCAGTCGTAGACGAGCACGGCATCGGGGTCGGCGGCGACGGTGAGGCAGAGGCCCACCTCCTGCCCCGGATAGGCCACGATGACCTCGGTCTGGATCCCGCCGACGATGCCCAGGGAGGACGTGTCGTCGATGCAATCCTCGTCCGCCACGCCGTCGCAGTCGTTGTCCACGCCGTCGCACCACTCGACTCCACCGGGATAGACGGTGGCGTCGCCGTCGTTGCAGTCGCCGAGGGCTTCACTGAGCCCGTCGAGATCGTCGTCGACGAAGTTGGTTCCCTCGTCGATGAGGCCATCGCAGTCGTTGTCCAGGAAGTCGGCCTGTTCGATGGCGTGGGGATAGGTCAGCGCGTCGCTGTCGTCGCAGTCCCCCTCGGCCTCGGACAGCCCGTCACCGTCGTCGTCGCTGTTGCTGGTGTTGTCGTCGACGACCCCGTCGCAGTTGTTGTCCACGCCGTCGGGCCATTCCATCGCAGAGGGATAGCAGTCCGGGTCGGTATCGTCGCAATCGCCGTCGCCGGGGGCATAGCCGTCCCCGTCCGCGTCGTCGTCCGAGAAGGGCCAGTCGACGCTCACCACCGTGGTGAGGCACGCGGTTTCGTTGAACACGTCCGCGCAGCACAGGGTCAGCGTGTGGAGGCCCGGGGCGTTTCCGAACGTCGACTCGTCGATGTCGATGACGAAGCGCACCTCCGAGGCCGCGGGATCGGACGTCTCCTGCTCCACGATACCCAGCCGGTTGGACTCGAGGGTGCAGAACAGGCCGGTGTCCGGTTGCTCGTTGTCGAACGCCTCGGCCAGCAGATCCAGGTCCTGGTACGCAGGGAAGACCGTGGGCTCGGTCGGGTCGAGCAGAGCCACCGCGGGCGGCGAGTTGCTGATGCTGCCCGGCGAGTTGGCGCTGAGGCTGACCGCGTGGACGATGTTCGGCTCACCGGCGATCTCTACCGTGATCAGTCCGATCGCGTGATCGCCGTCCGAGGCGAACTGCACAACGACGGTGTCCATGCTGTCCGGGAGGATGGGGGCATCGGGCTGCGCCACGACCACGAAGGGGCCGGTGTCCACGGCCACGGCGACGATCTCCACGTCCACCTCGCCCACGTTGTGGATCTCCACGACCTCCTCGACGGTCGTGCCGCTGGGCACATGGCCGAAATCCACCGCGTTCGGAGTGACGTCGGCCGCGGGCACGCCCTCGCGTGAGCTGCCGTGGAGCACTACGAAGCGGTTCGCCTCGTCCGTGTCGTTGCTGTACAGCCCGATGTGGGCGTACGAGTCCTCCGCGGCCACGGGGGTGTACGTGATCGTCATCTCCTCGTAGGTCCCCGGTGCGAGCCGCACCTCCGCGGTCCCCAGCTCGTCACCCGGCAGCAGCGTCCAGGTCGCATCCAGGGTGAACGGCTCGTGAGTGCCCTCGTGGATCACGTCGGGCACCTGGGAGAAGACGAGGTCGAATGCGCCGGTGTTGTGGACCTGCACTGTGTACGAGGCCGAGCTACCCACGGGAACATGCCCGAACTCCACGTGTTGCTCCGACACGTGGATGTCCTGGGCGAACTCCCCGCCCACATCCTGGGCGTCGCAGGCTGCCATCCCGGTGGCCATCGCGACCAGAGCGAGGAGGAGAAGGATGACGGGCGGGCACGCAGGCGAGATCTCGGCCCGCCGGGAGCCGTTCTTGCAGTCAAACCATCGGATTCTCTGGGTTTTCACGACTACTCCCTCATACCTTGAACCGTAGCAGTCGTTTTCTCTGCCGGTCAACGGAAACGACGGGGCCTCCTTCACGACCCTGCCCTCGTTCCGAGGTGCCGCTGAGGTTGACGTCCACGAAGGGATGGTGGGGGAAGTACGGAGCCGGGGTGGCGGAGCCGTGGCGCACGGTGAGACGGGAGCTGTCTGGTCCGACACATCGGTTCGAGCCGCTGGAGTTCCAGCGGACGATGGTAACCTCGAGCCACAGGAGATCCGAGTGGATCCGAAACGACCCGAGGAACCGACGCACCGGCACTCGGACACCGATCGAGGCGGATACCGCGCGCAGGTGGAGGCCCTCCGTCGCCGCTCGCCCGTCGACCGCCTGCTCATCGCCATGAAGATGTCGGATGACGCGCGCGCCATCACCATGGCCGGGATCGCGGCCCGCCACCCTCATCGTTGCCCCAGGCGCCGATCAGGACATCACCTCTCCCGCCCTACCCTGATCTCCGGGGGGTCAACTGTCTCGGTCAGGTTGGCAGAGAGGGTTCGACGGACTCGGCTTCAACGAGTGCGAGGGCGACGAGTGCTCCTCGCGATCTGCGAGACCGTGCCGTGATTGCGCCACTTGTTGTGGCGCGATTCATCTATTGCGCCACTTGTTGTGGCGCGATAGGGTGATTGCGCCACTTCAGGAGGTCCCTTGCCCCGCCGCGTCCCGACAGCAGTGCTCGACGAGCTGGTCGCCCAGATCGAACGCCAGCCGGACGGACTCGCCATCGAGCAGGTCGTGGCAGCCAACCCAGGGATCCCGCGGCGCACGCTACAGCGCCATCTCGCGAGGCTGGTGGAAGCGGATCGGTTGAGTGCGATCGGTCGAGCCTCTGCTCGCCGTTACGTCAAGGGTCCGTCAGATCGGATGACCGCGGTTTCCGGGCTGGCCAGGACAAGCGCAGAACCTGCCCACGAGTGGAGGTCGCCCGCCGCCAAGGAGGTCGAGCAACTCGTGCACAGGGCGCTCACGTCACGACGTCCGATCGGCTACCGCCGCGACTTGCTCGACGCATACAGGCCCAACCAGGACAGCTACCTGTCCGACGCTCTTCGTCGTCGTCTACACGAGCTCGGACGTTCTCCCGAGGGCGAGCGGCCGGCCGGAACCTACGCCCGCCAGATCCTGGACCGTCTGCTGATCGACCTCTCCTGGGCTTCGAGCCGGCTCGAGGGCAACACCTACACGCGTCTGGACACGCAGAATCTGATCGAGTTCGGTCGGATCGCCGAAGGCCGGGATCAGCTCGAAGCTCAGATGATCCTCAACCACAAGGCGGCCATCGAGATGCTCGTCGAGGACGCGGAGAGCATCGGGTTCAACCGCTACACGGTCCACAACCTCCATGCGATCCTCGCGGACAACCTGCTGGTCGATCCCGGAGCCGGCGGACGCCTCCGGACCATTCCGGTCAGCATCTCCGGAACGGCGTACCAGCCCACTGGCATCCCGCAGCTGATCGAGGAGTGCTTCGATATCCTCCTCGGCAAGGCCGATGCCATCGCGGATCCGTTCGAGCAGGCCTTCTTCGTCATGGTGCACCTGCCCTATCTCCAGCCATTCGAGGACGTGAACAAGCGCGTGTCGCGTCTGGCGGCCAACATACCGCTGATCCGGAGCAACCTCGCACCGCTCTCCTTTGTCGACATCCCGCTGCAGAGCTACGTGGATGCGGTCCTCGGCGTGTACGAACTCACGCGTCTCGAACTCCTCCGCGACCTGTTCGCATGGGCCTACGAACGCTCGTGCCAGCGCTACACGGTCCTGCGCGACGCCCTCCCCGCCCCGGATCCACTCCGTCTGCACTACCGGACCGCGCTGGCCGAGATGGTGCGAGAGACGGTGCGTAGGGGGGAACCGATCGAGGCCGATCGCCTCCGCGAACTGGGGCGCGAGATCGTCGACCTCGATGATCTCGACGCAGTCGTCGCGATGGCCATCAACGAGCTGTTCAGGTTGCACGAAGGCAACATCGCCCGCTTCGGACTGCGCCTCGGAGAGCTGCGGGCCTGGGCGCGCGACGCCCGAGACGAGTGACCCTCCCCCTACCTCCCCGCGGACGCAGGGGCTGATCTCCGAGGCCCGGGTCAGTACTGGCTCAGCAGCACATAGCACTTGCCCGCGTGAAGGCCAGCCTCATCGTTGCCCCGGGCCCCCAGGAGCAGATCATCGAGCCCGTCGCCGTTCACGTCACCGGCCCCGCCGGACTGGTCCAGGTAGTCGTACCCGGCTTCCCCGACGAACGCGGCATCTGCACCCGAGAGGTCGAAGGAGCCGCCTCCCTGGAAAGTGCTCGCCAAAACCAGGTAGATCTTGCCCGCATGGTCACCGCCGTCAAAGTTGCTCCAGGCGCCGATCAGGACATCGTCGGCCCCGTCACCGTCCACATCCCCCGCCGAAGCGATCTCGCCCGCATAGTCATACGCATCCTCGCCGATGAAGGCGGCGTGCGCGGCGGAGAGGTTGGTGACGTCTCCAGCCTGGATCGTGCTCCCCAGCAACAGGTAGCTCTTGCCCGCGCTGTAGTCGCCCTCGTCGTTGGACGGTGCGCCGATCAGGATGTCATCGAGCCCATCGCCGTCCACGTCCCCAGCGGAGTCCACGGCGTCACCTGAGTAGTCGTGCGTTTCTTCACCTTCGAATGTCACATCGGCGCTCGACAGGAGGAACGTGCCACCCCCCAGGATGGTGCTGCCGAACATCAGGTAGGTGTTGCCGCCATGGTCACCGGCCGGGATGGAAGCACCAGGCGCCCCGATCAGGATGTCGTCGAGTCCATCGCCGTCCACGTCTCCGGCCGATGCAACGGAGTCGCCGGCCTCATCTCCGTCGTGCTCTCCGCGGAAGCTCGCGTCAGCCGAGGAGAGGTCGAAGGTGCCGCCTCCCTGGATCGTGCTGCCGAAGAATAGATACGCCTTCCCGTACTCGTCCGCCCCTCCGCCGTAGACGGCCCCGATCAGGATGTCGTCCAGCCCGTCTCCATCGACGTCTCCGGCGGATGCCACGGAGTACCCGCTGTAGTCGTCTGCTGCCTCACCCACGAAGACCGCGTCGGCGCTGCCCAGGTCGAACGCCCCGCCCACCAGCAGGGTGCTGCCGAAGTACAGGCCGGTCTTCCCTGCATCCATGCCCCCATCATCGTTTTTTGGGGCCCCGATCAGGATGTCGTTCAGGCCATCCCCGTCCACGTCCCCGGCCAGTGCCACTGCGTAGCCGGCCCAGTCACCCGCGTCCTCTCCGGTGAAGGTGGTGGCGATGTTGGAGAGGTCCACGTCCCCACCGGCGAGAATCGTGCTGCCGGGTACGAGATAGGCCTTGCCGGCCAGTGTGCCGCCATCGGCGTTATATCTCGCGCCCAGGAGGACGTCTCCCAACCCGTCGCCGTCCACGTCCCCTATGTGGGCGACGCTGTTGCCGGCAGCGTCGCCGGAGTCTTCGCCCAGGAATGCGGCATCGCTCACGTCCAGGCCCGTGGCATCCGTACCGTCACAGTCCGTGTCGATGCCGTCGTCCGGATCCTCCCAGACACCCGGGTGGACCGTCGGGTCCGTGTCGTCGCAGTCCACACAAGATGCGAAACCGTCCCCGTCCGCGTCGGTGAAGCCCTCGTCCACATCGCCATCGCCGTCGTCGTCCTCCCCGTTACAGGTCTCCAGATCCCCGACGACCACGGCGTAGCTCCGGTTGGCCAGGAGCGTGCCGGTACCAACCTCGATGACGAGGCAATGAAATTGGCATGTCCCCGAGGGATAGCTCCCCGGTATCGAGTAGCCATACGTGTCGACGACATCGGCGTACGCCGGGACCGTGATCCCGAAATCGGTGTAGACAGGGGGTGGGATTGGGTACCCCCCGACCTGAATGCGCAGGACGCCCCTCACATCCACTTCGATGTCGGCACCGGTGACGTTCTCGAGGCGCAGTGTCAATGGCCCCACGGCTTCACCAGCGGCGCGATGCGTGTCCTGCGGTCTCTGCACGTTGACGAGAACGTCGCCCCATTCGGCCGCAATCACCGTTCTCGCAGACAGCAGCACCGCGAGTATGCCGAAGGCGAGTGTCCAGGTAGTACACCATCGCAGCCTTGTCATGATCACCCCTCGTTCGACGACCGGAGATCCCCGATCGGCTTCATCTTACTAACTGGCGGGTTCGCGATGTAGGTGCTCCGAGGACGTGCCACTCGGCCAGCGTCCAGACCTAGTCCGGCACCTCCATCGAGCACACCATCCGCCGATACGTCCGCGTGTCGTACTCGCTCGGCCAGTCCTCGAGCCGGCGGTTGAACAGCAGGCGGGAGCATCACGAGCGGCAGCGTGCACAGCCAACCCAGTCCGCGAAACGACGGGTTTCCCTCCACGGTCTATCAACGATTTCACGGGGAACGGTTTCGGAGACGAAGGAGAGGGGCTTCTCCGCCCAGCCTATACTGGGCAGCCCACGGATGATCGGTCGCAGGAGGAAGACGATGAGACACGAGTCCACGCGCACGGCGCGGCCGCTGCTGCCCTCGCTCCGAGGCCCCTGGCTCGGGTGGTCGCTCCCTGTGCTCCTGCTGGCGCTGTGCGCCTGCGAGACCGACCCCGCGGACGACGACGACACGGCCGACGTGGACCCCATCGTCGTGAACGTCACGCCGCTGGAGGACGACCGGCCCCTGACGGAGCTGGCCCTCGAGGCGGTGGACCTGGCCCCGGACTGGCTGGCCCAGGACCTGGCCCTCGCGCTGCGCTGGCACGACAGCACCCTTCAGGACGAGCTCGCCGCCCTGCTGGTGGACGAGGACGAACCCTGGCTGATCGACG
>CAZXHG010000128.1:0-28463 GCA_964639985.1 uncultured Rickettsiales bacterium | reverse complement strand
CGGGGTGATGAACAGCACCTCCGCACCCTTGCGGTTGTAGGAGGGGTTCACCTTGACGCCGGTGACGTCCTCGAGCTCCTCGACCATGAAGTCCAGGTTGTCCTTGAAGGTGTGGGGCTGGAGGCCGAGGTGGTTGCCGGTGCGCTGGCAGTTGGCCACCGGCTCGATGATCCAGTTGATCGTCAGGCCGATCAGCATCATCAGCTCGCGGGCCATGGCCGTGATCTCGGCGGTGTCGATGCCGTAGGGGCAGAACACCGAGCAGCGGCGACACTCCGTGCACTGGAAGAAGTAGTAGTACCACTCCTTGATCACGTCCTCGTTCAGCTCGCGCGCGCCGCCGAGCTCACCCAGCAGCTTGCCGAAGGTCGTGAAGTCCTTGCGGTACACCGAACGCAGCAGCTCGGCGCGCAGCACCGGCATGTTCTTGGGATCGCCCGAGCCGATGAAGAAGTGGCACTTGTCGGCGCAGGCGCCGCAGCGCACGCAGATGTCCATGAACAGCTTGAACGAGCGGTACTGGGTCAGCCGCTCGGCCATGCCGTCGAGGATCCGCTTCTTGAAGTCGTCGGGCAGGTTCCAGTCGGCGTCCATCGGCGACCACTCGGGCTTGCGCTCGTAGCCGAGGTACTTGAGGTTCTTGTCGGCGCCGGGGAAGCACCAGCTGCCCTTGCGCGCCTCGAAGTCGATGGTCGGGTCCAGCCAGCTCCGCGAGGGCGGCGTGAAGTCGACCTTGCCCAGCTCTTCCGGCTTGGGCAGTCCAGACGTGTCGCTCATGTCACTCCTCCTCCGGCAGGGGCTTGTCCAGGGGCAGGCCGCACTTGGCCATGACCGGGCGGAACTCGTCCTCGTACTCGGCGTAGGTGTGGGGGTGCGCCTCGAGCTCCCACGGGTTGATGTGACGGACCGTGCGGTTGTTGTTGGCCAGGTTCCGCGTCGGGCTGAGGAACACCCCGCCCATGTGCATCAGCTTGCTCATGGGGAAGTAGGCCACGAGGCAGCACACCAGGAAGAAGTGCACGTAAAACATCATGCCGATCGGGTCCGCCGGGACCCCGCCCAGCGCCTTGAGCGTGATCAGCGACATGCCCAGGTCCTTGACCGCCTCGACGTTGACGCGGGACATGGGCAGGTAGCGCATGGCCGCCCCGGTCAGGGCGATGGCCAGGATCAGGAACAGCGGGAAGTAGTCGCCCGGCAGCGAGATGTACCGTAGCCGCGCGTCGAGCACCCGGCGGACGAACAGGTAGGAGACCGCACCGATGATGGCGATGTCGGTCAGGTACAGCACCGGCACGCCGATCTTGAGGATGCCGTCGACCCACTCGGTCCACGCCACGAAGAAGGGAACCGGCTCGGCGAAGAACCGCAGGTGCCGGATCACGATGATCAGGAAGGCGTAGTGGAACGCCAGCCCGAACCCCCACAGCCAGAGGTTCGAGTTGTAGACCACCTTGGGGCCGTCCTCGGTCTGGCGAACCTCGGTCCGGGTGTTGCGCAGCAGCGAGCGGAACAGGAAGACCTCCAGCGCCATGCGGGCGATCACGCCCGGCGTGGTGTGGGGATTGTCCAGCTCCTGGCCCTTGAGGAAGGGCAGGCTCGTCTGCTGGCCGCACGTCGTGGGGATGCGGAACGGCACCGGGATCTTCGTCCACTGCAACACGCGGACGATGAACCCGACGACGAACACGCCGAGCGCCAGGTAGGGGATGACCACCCCGAACAGGTACTGCAGAACACCGACGTGACTCGCCGCTGCTCCGAGCACTGCCAGGACGATCACCGCAGCAAGGGCAACCATCCATCTCATCTTTGAACACCTCTCATTCGTGACTGTCTCGACCGTTGTCGTTTCCTGCGTCCTCGTCGTCCTCGCCGCGCGCCTCCCTCAGCAGGGAGGACATGCGGTTCATGCGTTCGACCAGCTTGTGGGTCTCGCGCTGGATGGAGCGGTTCTGGATGTGGAACAGCTCCTCGCGCGCCGCCACGAAGCGGTCGAAACACACCAGGGCCACGCCGTCGATCGCGGATTCGAACTCCAAGAGCTCGTCGAACAGGCCCTCGCGGCGCACCTCGCGTCCCAGGTGGGCGCGCAGCACCGCCTTGAGCTGGAAGATGAACCCGATGGCGTCCCGGCTGGTGAAGTCCTGCACCGCGCGGATGCGCACGAACTGCTCGATCGCCTCACCGAGCGCCTCACCGAGCGCCTCGTCGTCCCCGCCATCGAGCAGGTAGGCGAGGATCGCGCCGGTGGTGTCGTCGATGGCCTGGCCGACCGGGTTGTCGAAGCGGTCGGTCGTGCCGGACAGGAAGCCCTGGGTACGCGGATGATATCCGTCGACGATCCGCTCGGCCCACTGGCGGCGGATGTCCGAGCGATTCTGAGCCAGGAGGTCCCTCAACATTCCACGGCGCGCCTTTCGCGCGCGGGAGTGTCTTTAGTTCGGGACCGGAAGTCAAGGAGGCGCAGGCGTGCGCAGAATCAACACAAAGACTATAGATTTACAACAGTTACCACACACCGGACGGGGCGCCTGGCCAGCAGGGGCCTCGGATGGCGAGTAGCCTCACGATCAGCGGGATCGTGCGCTGGGATCCGCCTTCCAGATCGCCTCGAGGATCTCCCGCTGGTCGGGGAACCTGCCGACCGCGTGTTTGCTGAAGATCTGCTCACCATCGAGGGTGACCTCGAACGCTCCACCGTGGGAGCGGATCAGGTCCGCATCGATGCCCGTCTCCTCCCGGATCACGTCCGCCAGACCGGCGGCCCTGGGGAGGTAGTTTCACTGCACGCAGTAGGCGATGCTCAGCTCGTGCGCCATGCTGTCCTCCTGAACGGGGCCCGCGGCCCAGCCGCGGCCACAACCGTGGCCAACAACGCTAACATGCACCGGCCAGCGAGGAGAGCCCATGCCCCCCCAGCCCCAGCCCGCAGCCGTGGTCCTCGCCGGGGGGCGGGGCGTGCGTATGGGCGGGCCCAAGGCAGCCCTGGAGGTCGGGGGAGAGCGGCTGGTGGACCGCGCCGTGCGCACCGCGGCCCGCGCCTGCGAGCGGGTGATCGTGGTCCGTGGCAACCCGCGCCTGCCGCCGATCCCCGAGCTGGCCGTACCCCAGGTCCCGGATGTGTGGCCGGACCAGGGGGCCCTGGGCGGCCTGCACGCCGGCCTGCGCGCCAGCCCCGACGGTGCGCTGGTGCTGGCCTGTGACATGCCGCTGATGCGTGCGGGATTCCTGCGCGCGCTGCTGGCCCTCGCCGGCGACGAGGACGTGCTGGTGCCACGCACGGCCGACGGCCTGCAGCCTCTCTGTGCGGTGTACCGGCCCGCGTGCCTGCCCCCCATCGAGCGCGCCCTGCGGCGGGGCCGTCGCCAGGTGATCGGCTTCTACCCCGACGTGCGCACCCGGACCGTGGACCTGGACGAGCTCCCGGACTGGGCCGGCCGCACCGACCTGTTCTTCAACCTCAACCTGCCCGGGGACGTGGACGAGGCCCTGCGGATCCTGGGCGAGTCGTGATCGCGGGGGCGCCCAGCCTCGCCGCCGGCCTCCTCGGGGTCTTCCTGGTGATGCCCCCCTCGTACGCCGATCCCCCGTCCCGACCTGTCCTGTGCGTGCACGGTTTCAATGGAGACGCATCCACATTCGACGCGGCGCTCGAGGTCCTGCGCGCCGAGGGCCTCGAGCCCATCGCGCTCACCTGGGAGCCTGCCAGCGGAGACCAGGGACTGGCCCAGGCAGCCGAGCTGGTGCTCGCCCCCGCCATCGAGGCCGCCCTGACCGAGCGAGGCTTTCCCCCGGACCAGCGAATCTCGTTCTTCACGCACTCCGCGGGGGGGCTGGCCGTACGGCACCTCGTGGAGCGGCACGGGTGGGGGGAGCGGGTAGACCGTGTGGTCATGCTGAGCCTTCCCGCGCGCGGGGCGCGCACGGGCCTGGCCGCGCACGCCTGCGCCTTGCCCCGCTCCGTTCCGTGGCGTGGCGTCGGCTGCGACATGCGCCAGGGCTCGGAGTTCACAGAGGAGCTGGGCACGGCGCCGCCCGAGGACCTGGCCGCGCGCTACCTCTCCATCGCCAGCGCCTGGCGTGGTAGCCCGGTCCCCGGGGGCGGCGACCTCGACGGTGACGGCCTCTCCCACGGCAACGACGGCGTGGTCGTGACCGAGTCGGGCTACCTCGAGGGGGTCCCGTTCGCCATCTGGCGGGGTCGGGGTCCGAGCGCCCACCGCCGGGTGAGCTGCAACGCCACGGTGCTGGCCTGGGCCGCGGAGTTCCTGGCCCGCGGCACGGTGCCAGCGCACCCTGGCCACCGGGCCACGGCCGCGGACGCGTGTCGTGAATCGGCTCCGTACGTATCGTCCGCCCCCCCCCCTGCGGTGCCCCGGGTTCCCCTGCGGTTGGTCGTCGACGCGACGCCGGCCACGGACGCGTTCGTCCGCTTCAAGCTGCGCCAGTGCCGGTTGCAGCTGCTGCTCGACGGCGAGCTGCTGGTGGACGACGTCCGCCGCAAGCCCCACTCGGACGACGTCGGCTTCGACGTGGACATCCCGGCGGGGGAGCACGTGCTCGCGCTGCGCTGGGAGGCCACCTTTCGCAGCGCCACGGACCGGCACCACCCGCTGGGCAGCGCGCCGGAGCCCCTGGGCTTCTCCGTACCCGAGTCGGGCTGGGCCAGCACGACCCTGGTCCTCGACCCGGGTGACTCCGGTCTGGTCCAGGCCATCCTGCTGCGCAGGCCCTCGGTCGGCCTGCAGGGGCAGACATCGGTGGAGTGGAAGGTGCTGTTGAACGTCGACCCGCAGGAGCTCTGACGGTAGGATTCCCCTTTCCGGGAGGGTGTCATGACCGACGCCGCGTCACCGGCCCAGATCCTCGTGCTGGACTTCGGGGGCCAGTACGCCCATCTGATCAGCAAGCGCATCCGGAGCATGGGCGTGCCGGTGCAGCGCATGCCCGGGGACACGCCCATGGAGGCGATCCGTCGGGCGGCGCCGCGCGGCGTGATCGGTTCCGGCGGGCCAGATAGCGTGTACGCGCCCGACGCCCCGCGCGCGGACGAGCGCGTGTTCGGGGGCGAGCTGCCCTACCTCGGCATCTGCTACGGGATGCAGCTGCTGGCCCACGCCGGCCAGGGCAGGGTGCAGCGCGTGGGCCACCGCGAGGACGGCGACACACGCATCCGGATCGACCGCCCGGACTGCGCGCTGTTCCGCGGGCTGCCGTCCGATCAGCAGGTCTGGATGAGTCACGGCGACAGCGTCACCGAGCCTCCCCCCGGGTACGCCATGGTGGCCCGCTCCGACGACGGCATCCTGGCCGCGATCGCACACGACGACGGTCGCCGCTTCGGCGTGCAGTTCCACCCCGAGGTCAACGACACCCGCTACGGCAATCCGCTGCTGTCCAACTTCGTGTTCGGCGTATGCGGCGCGGAGCGGACCCTCGAGCACGACGTCGAGCTGTCGGCCAAGGAGGACCTGATCCGCGAGGTGGTCGGCGCGGACAACGTGCTGGTCTTCCTCTCCGGCGGCGTGGACTCCTCGGTGGTGGCCCGCATGTGCCTGCGCGCGCTGCCCGCGCGCCAGGTCTACGCCGTGCACGTGGATCACGGCTTCATGCGCGAGGGGGAGAGCCGGGACATCGTGGCGCGGTTCGCCGACTTCGGGTTCGACCCCGGCCACCTGGTGCTGGCCGAGGAGTCCGCGCGGTTCCTCGCCGCGACCACCCGCCTGCCTCCGGAAGGCACCCGCGAATTCGTGGACGAGGGGGGACGCGTCATCACCGATCCTCCGCGAGCGGCGTGGCCACGTACCGCCACACTGGCCGAGGAGACCGATCCCCAGGCCAAGCGGGTGATCATCGGTGACACCTTCATGGAGGTCGCCCGGGCCCGCATGGCCGAGCTGGGGCTGGGGCCGCACAACACCTACCTGGTGCAGGGCACGCTGTACACCGACCTGATCGAGAGCGGCTCGCGGGAGGTCTCCCAGGGCGAGGCCGACGTGATCAAGTTCCACCACAACGACACGCCGCTGGTGCGCGAGTTCCGCGCCGCAGGCCGCGTGCTCGAGCCCAACGCCAGCTGGTACAAGGACGACGTGCGCAAGGTGGCCGTGCAGCTCGACCTGGGCCAGGATCTCGCCTGGCGGCGCCCCTTCCCCGGTCCGGGGCTGGCGATCCGCATCCTGTGCGCGGACGGCCCCTGCGACGTGCCCAACGGCCTGGCCGACCTGGCCCGCTCCATCGACGCGGCGGTGACCGAACTCGGCGGCGGCCGGTTCACGGGGAGGCTCGCACCCGTAGCCACGGTCGGCGTGCAGGGAGACGCGCGAACCTATGCCCCGATCGCCCTGCTGTACGGTGATCCCTCGGGGCCGGGGTTCTGGGAAGCCGCGCGCGAGGTGGCGGTCGCGCTGCCCCGGCGCGAGGACCGCATCAACCGCGTGGTCGCCGTGCTCGCCCAGCAGGGCTCGGACGCGAGCACCCCGGCCTGGTCCGACCGGGCCGCGACCGATCCCACGACCCTGCCCGATATCCTGCCCACCCGCCTCGGCTCCGGCACCGCCGACCTGCTGCGGGCGGTACACCGGGTCGGTGAGCGCGCGCTACGGGCCGCCGATCCGGACCGCCGCGTCGCGCAGATGCCCTTCGTGCTCTTCCCCGCCGACCTGTCCGGCACCGGTCAGCGCGCGGTGGCCATCCGCGGCATCGTGACCCACGACTTCATGACCGGCCAGCCCGTGATGCCGGGCCGGGACCTCGACCGGACCTTCTTCGACGCGGCGGCGCGCGCCATCCTCGTCCTCACGGGGGTGGGGGCGGTGGTGGTCGACCTGACGAGCAAGCCACCCGCCACCACCTGCTGGGAGTGAGCGTGGAGATCGGCGGATATCGGCTCCAGGCCCTGGTCGAGGCGCGCTTCGGGCTCGACGGCGGCGCCATGTTCGGCGTCGTACCGCGGCCCCTGTGGCAGGAGCGACACCCCCCGGACGACGCCCACCGCATCGCGCTGGTGTGCCGCTGCCTCCTGGTACGCGGTCACGGCCGCGTGGTGCTGCTCGACACGGGCATCGGCGACCGCTGGGACCCGGTCGAGGTCGACCGCCACGCCATCCGCGGCGGCGGCAGCCTCCCCGCGCAGCTCGCCGGCATCGGCGTGCACAGCGGCGACGTCACCGATGTGGTCCAGACCCACCTGCACTTCGATCACGCGGGCGGCCTGAGCCGGGTGGCCGGGGACCGCATCGTGCCCACGTTCCCCGCCGCCACGCTACACGTGCAGCAGCGCAACTGGGACTGGGCGAGGGCGCCATCACCCCGAGATGCGGGCAGCTATCGGCGGGCCGATTGGCTACCCTATGAGGACGGCGAGGCACCGCTCCGACTGCTACGGGGTTCGGAGCTGATCCTGCCCGGGATCGAGGCCATGGAGACGGACGGACACACGGTCGGCCACCAGGCAATCCGCGTCCTCGGCACGGACGGCGGCGCGGACCTGGTGTACTGCGGGGACCTGTTCCCCACCCGCAGCCACCTCGCGTTGCCCTGGACCATGGCCTACGACCTGTTCCCGCTGCAGACCCTCGAGGCCAAGCGGGCGCTGCTGACCGAGTCGAGCGAGCACGGCACCTGGCTGGCCCTGGAACACGACCCGGCGGCCGCCGCCGTGACCGTGGCCTTCGACGGTCGTCGCACGACCGTACGGCGCGAGCACCCGCTCGACGGTCGGGAGGGCCCCGGTGAGCAGTGAGGCCCCGGATCGGTCGCGACTGCGCCCCCGGGTGCTCGTACCCCTGGTGCTCCTGCTCGTCGCCGTGACCACGCTGTACCTGGTGTTCGGCCGCGCCCGGCCCCTCGAGGGCCCCGTGCGGCCAGCTCCGCCGACCGACTGGCAGCCCGAGTACGCCGACGAGGTCACCCTGTGGGCCTGGCAACAGGGCATGGCGCACTACCGCAGCGGCCAGTACGAGGAGGCCTCGACCCTGATGGGGCGGGCAGCCGCCGGCCTGGCACGCTACCCCGAGCCCGCATTCTACGCCGGGGTCGCGCACCTGATCTGCGAGCGCCCGCGCGTGGCCGAGGACATGTTCACGCGCGCGCTCGATGCGGATGCGGCCGAGCCCTGCGCCCACTACTACATGGCCTGGGCCCTGGTGCAGCAGGATCGCGCAGACGACGCGCGCCCCCACCTGGTCGAGGCCAGCGGCGAGCAGACGCGCTGCGAACGGGACGCGGCGCGGGCGCTCGCCCACCTGCCGGATTGACCCCGGCAAATCCGCTTGCTGGGGGGCGCAGAGACCACCGCCGTGTTGTAGAATCTCCGATGGAGCCATGTGATGGCTCCCCCTGACGAGCCACGGAGACCGCGTTGACCAAGGCGCCCAGGTTCAGCTTCCCCCTGCCCGCCGGCGACGTCCTGGAGCGGGTTCCCCTGCGCCTGGCGATGCTGTTCAAGGTCCTGCCGATCCGTGCCACGGCGACCACGCTGACCGTGGTGTGCAGCGACCCGTCCAACCACAAGATGATCGAGCGGTTGGAGAAGCACTCGGGCCTGCGCGTGGACGCCCGCAAGGTCGCGCCTTCCGAGATCGACGAGGCGCTGAAGTTCGTCTACGCCAGCCAGGCGCTGGAAGAAGGACCAGCCAGCATCTCCGGCAAGTTCGGCAGTTCACCGGCCGGGGACGAGTCCACGTCCGGAGAGCTCGCGGGGCTCGGCGCCAACCTCCCCGACCGCGGCTCGGCCAGCGGCGACCCCTGGTACGACGGCTACAGCGAGAGCGAGGCCAGCGCGGACGGCAAGCCGGTGGGGCGCACCTCGATCTCCGGCAAGCCCCTGCCCCCCAAGGGGAAGAGAAAGTCCCGCACCAGCGGGAGCAAGGACGGCGGTATCGCACCGTTCATCGAGCGGGGCCAGGCCGACGGCGCCAGCAGCGACTCCAGCGGCGAGCACGAGGCCGACATCCGCGACCTGCGCGAGGACCACACCGAGTCGGACAAGGCCGTCGCCCTCATCGACCAGATGCTCACCGAGGCGGTGCGCATGGGCGCCTCCGAGATCTTCGTGGACGGTCTGACCGACCGCCTGCCCTGCCGCGCCCGGGTCGGCAACCGCCTGGCCACGGTGATGGACATCGAACGCAACCAGGCCGGCGACGCGCTGGCGCGGCTTCGTGCCATGGCCCACGCCGGCGAGCCCTCGGAGCACGGCTGCGATGCCGGGCGCATCGACTTCCGGCTGGGTCCAGGCGAGGAGGTGGATCTCTTCCTGCGCACCTTCCCGGGCCACCAGTTCGAGTGCCACGTGCTCGACGTGATTCGCCACCCCGCGTCCAAAATCCGCACGGTCCCGCCGCGGGGGTTGAGTCCGGGATCGCCCGCCAAGCTGCGGGAACTGCTCGGTGGGCGTCTGCGTGACCGCAAGCTCGGCGCCAAGGTGGCCCGCCAGCTCACGGGGCCCCCGGGCATGATCGCGGTGGCCGCGCCACGACACCGGCCCCGGGAGTCCATGCTGGCGATGCTGGCATCGGCCGTGTCCGGCCCCACGCTGGGGCTGCGCACGCTGTACGTGGGCGAGCGGCCGCGGTTCTATCTCGAGGACCACAACGTGGTGGTGCTGCCGACCACGTTCCACACCTACAAGGAGACGCTGCCGATCGCGTCGCGCATGAGCGCCGACTACCTGCTGATCGAGCAGTGCTTCGACTACCACGACCTGCTCACGGCCATGTACGCGTCCGCGTCCCAGCACGTGATCGTGGGCATCGCCGCGTCCGATCCGACCGACGTGCTGCTCAACCTCACCAGCGCCCCGGAGACGCGGCGACTGGCCCACCGCCTGGGCGCGATCCTGTTCCTGGACTCGACCACGATGAAGGTGGTGGAGATGACCCAGCCCCTGCGCGACGCCGTGGCAACGCTCGAGGGATCGGGCTCGGTGAGGCAGATGGTGGAGCAGCAGGTCGAGGAGGGCGCGCCCCTGCTCGGTCAGTCCATGGAGGTGAGGTCCTCGGACGTGTTCACACGCCGCCCGGCGGCAGCCGCCCATCGCGCGGCTGAGCGCTACTCGTCCTTCTTCTGGGCGGCCTCGGCCTCGCCCTCGAACTTGAGGTCGTGCACCAGCAGCCGCACCTTGCCGTCCCAGTAGTCCGGCTTGAGGCTCCGGCCGAACTCGAACGAGAAGTCACGGGTCTCGCCCGGCTTCATCGGCACCTGCATCCAGTCGGCTGTGGGGTACATGTCCAGCGGTGGAGTGGCCACGTACCACAGCCGCTGCAGCAGCACCACGTCCGCCTCGCTCAGCCAGTCCATCCGGATCTGGCAGGTGCTGAGGGCGCGGTCGCCGCCGTTGGTCACCTTGGCGTAGATGCCCCAGCCGTCGAGCTCGCCGTCCTCCTTGCCCTGCAGGTTGACCTGCCGGCTCTCGATCTCGACGATGGCGATGTTCTCGCCGTAGCGATACACGCCGGCGTAGTGTCGCGCCTCCTGGATCGAGTCACCCTCCGGATAGCGGCGGATGTACTCCTCCATCTTGGCCCCGGCGCACTCCTCCTTGGCCTCCTCGAACAGCAGCCGTGAGTGGTTCTGCTTGGCCGCGTCCGAGTTGGAGCCGTCCGGGTGCTCCTCGAGGAACTTGCGGTAGGCGTCGGCCGAGCCCAGCTCGACCGCGACCACGTAGTCCTGCTCCTCGATCCGCTTGATCGCCTCGGCCGCGTGCAGGCTGTCCGGGTGCTGCTCCAGGAACTCGCGGTAGGCATCGGCCTGGTCGTTGAGCTGGACCCGCCGCCAGTCCTCCTCTTCGCTGCAGCCGATCAGGCCGCAGGTCATGGCGATGGCCAGGGCCGCGATCGCGGTGGCGATGGCGCGTCTCATCGAATACCTCCCCGTGGGGTGTTGCCGGTCGGGCACGGCGCAGCGCGCCGGCTCAGTCCAGCCAGTCCTTGAAGTCGACTCCGAGCATGATGCCGCCATCGGCGATGATGTTCTGGCCAACGATCCAGGCGGCGTCCGGGTGGCACAGGAAGCTCACGATCCCGGCCAGGTCCTCGGGCTTGCCGATTCGCTTCATCGGCGACTTTCGTTCGGCGAAGTTGTAGACCGCCTGCGGGTACTTGAACCACTGGATGGCGCGGGTCTCCACCGGGCCGGCGCTCACGCTGTTGACGCGGATGCCGTCCCGCACGAACTCGAACGCCATGTACCGGATCAGCGCCTCCAGGGCCGCCTTGGACGTGCCGATCGCGGTGTACTCCGAGAAGCAGGTCCGGGCGCCCTCGCTGGAGATACCGATGATGTTGCCGCCGTCCCGCGCCAGCCACTTGTGGGCCTGCTGGACCAGCAACAGCATGGCCGTGACGTTGGTCTCGAACGTCGCGTTCCAGCTGAAGCGGCCGATGCGCAGGATCGGCCCCATGGTGCCGAATGCCGCGTTGTGTACCAGGATGTTCAGCTGGTCCCAGGTCGCGCCCAGTTCCTTGAACATGTCCCGGATCTCGTCGGGCTTGCGCATGTCGGCCTGCAGCAACAGGGCCCGGCGGCCCATCCCCTCGATCTCCTCGGCCGCCTCGCGGGCCGCGGCCTCGTCACTCTTGTAGTTCAGGATCACGTCGGCGCCGTCGCGGGCCATCCGCAGGGCGATGGCCTTGCCGATGCCCCGGGTCCCGCCGGTCACCATCGCGACCTGGCCTTGCAGGTGCAGTTCCTTCTCAGACACGTTCGCCACTTCCGCTGTCCAGGAGATTCGAAGAGCTGATCGAGCGGCGTCGCCAATGGCGCGCAGGCCCGATCCTGAAAACGCCGCGCGATTATAGGGATCGCGCCCGGACGCGTCAACGAGACGTCACCCGTTCAGCGCGGGCCCGCCCCGGGCCTTTACAGGCCCTCCGGCCGTGTGGTAATCCAGGCGTCGACGCCCCGGGAACGAGGCGCATAACCGCTGGAAATGACATGACTTTCTCGGACCCCCTGGACAGCTTCGGTCGATCCCGGGTGGTGGTGACCGGGATGGGGGCGGTGTCCGCCCTCGGCACCGGCGCCGACACCCTGTGGCATGGCCTGCTGGCTGGCCGCTCGGGCGTGGGGCCGATCACCCTGTTCGATCCCTCCGACTTCACCTGCCGCATCGCCGCGGAGGTGCCCGCGCTGCCCCACGTGCCCGCCCAGGTGGGACCGTACGCGATCCAGGAGCGCCCCTACGTCCTGGCCGTGGCTGCAGCCGCCGAGGCGCTCCGGCAATCCGGCGCCCTCGACAGCGGCGTGCCCGCCGACCGGCGCGTCGCGCTGGTCAGCGGCGGCTCCACCGACGAGCTGCTGGGCCTGATCGCGGCCGTGGCCGCCGACCAGGCCGGTCCGGACCGCCCCCTCGCCGACCTCACGGCCGCCGACCTCGTGCCCCACTACCCCGACCACCCCCGCGCGGCCGACCTCGACCGCTACTGCGGCAGCCTGCTCGGCCCGGTGAGCGCGACCCTGTTCGGCGCCCGCAGCGCCTACTGCGTGTCCACCGCCTGTGCGGGCGGCTCCCAGGCGATCGGCAACGCCGTGCGGCTGCTGCGGGACGGTGACGCGGACATGGCGCTGGCCGGCGGCTGCGATTGCCTCGTGACCCGCCAGATCGTCTCGGGCTTCTCCAAGCTGTCCGCGCTCAGCACCCGCAACGACGAGCCCCACCGCGCCAGCCGGCCGTTCGACGCCGAGCGGGACGGGTTCGTGCTCGGCGAGGCCACCGGCATGTTCGTGCTCGAGACCGCCGAGGGGGCCCTGCGCCGCGGCGCGACGGTGCTGGCCGAGCTGGCCGGCGTCGGCTTCTCCGGAGACGCCTACCGCCTCACCGATCCCCAGCCGGACGGCAGCGGCATGTTCCTGTCCATGGCCCGGGCCATCGAGGACGCCGGCGAGTCCCCGGAGCGCATCGACCACGTCAACGCCCACGGCACCTCCACCAAGATGAACGACGCGGCCGAGACCCGGGCGATCCGGCAGGTGCTGGGCGAGCACGCGGATCGCGTGACCGTCTCGTCGACCAAGTCCATGACCGGCCACCCGATCCATG
Organism: uncultured Rickettsiales bacterium; assembly: GCA_964639985.1. Taxonomy (GTDB): domain Bacteria; phylum Myxococcota_A; class UBA796; order UBA9615; family CAYRNR01; genus CAZXHG01. The sequence goes on along the minus strand of CAZXHG010000128.1, from coordinate 15,418 downwards.
CGGCCGGCGCGCTGGAGTCGGTGGCCTGCATCCAGACGCTGCGCGACCAGGTGATCCACCCCACGGCCAACTACGAGAACCCGGACCCGGCCTGCGATCTCGACTACGTGCCCGGCGACCCACGCGAGGCCGACGTGGCCGTGGTGCTCAACAACTCGTTCGGCTTCGGCGGCCAGAACACCACGTTGCTCTTCCGGCGCTGGGAAGGTTGAGCGCGGCGCGGCGCGCGGGCGCTGCGCGCACGAACGGGCTTGATTTTTGGGGGGAGCTGTGCGAAGTCAGCGCCCCAGCATCTGACGACTCCCGGGGTCGGACCCCGGTCCACAAGGAGACTGGACATGCCCAGCCGTGAAGAGATCCTCGAGACCCTGCGCACCATCATCGTCGAGACCCGCGGGGTGGACGAGAGCGAAGTGGTGCCCGCGGCCAACCTGTTCAACGACCTGGGCCTCGAGTCCATCGACTTCCTGGAGATCTCCTTCCGCATGGAGGAGAGCTTCGGCTTCCCCTTCCCCACCGACCAGCTCGGCGAGCTGCTCGGCGGCGTGTCGGAGAACAGCACCACGGAGCAGGTCGAGGACGTGCTCGGCCAGCTCAAGACCGAGTTCCACATCCCCGTGAAGATGGACGAGCTCGACGGCCTCGATCCCCTCGACCCGGTCAAGATCCGCGACCAGGTCCTGGACCTGTTCACGGTCAACGCCCTCGCCGACTTCATCGAGGCCAAGAGCTGACCCGACCTCCGGGCGGAGCGATGTCCCGACGCGTGGTCATCACCGGGCTGGGGGTTGCCAGCCCGTGCGGCATCGGTGTGGACGCGTTCTGGCACGCCCTGCGCGCAGGCCGCAGCGGCCTGCAGACCTTCACCGACGGCGAGCTCGCGGCCATGCCCCCCGGCGCGGGCGGGCGCGTGATCGTGCCCATGGCCGTGGCCCGGGAGTTCTTCGATCCCCGCGAGCTGCGCAACGCCACCATGCACGGCTCCACCCTGTGCGCGGTGGTGGCCACCGGTGACCTGCTCAACCGCACCGGCCTGACCGACGCCGGAGAGCTGCTCCCCGGCTACGGCTGCTACGTGGGCACCACGCAGCACTACCCGCACTACGGCAAGCAGGCCCGCGGCGCGCTGATCCTGGCCGAAGAGGACGCCACGGCCGACGAGGGCTGGCGCTTCGACGACGTCCGCCTGGGCGAGTCCATGCGGCCCCTGTCCGCGTTCGACTTCCTGCGCTCGCTGCCCAACATGTCGGGCAGCCACGTGTCGATCCGAGGCGGCTTCCAGGGGCCGGTGTGCACCTTCCTCGGCTCGTCGGCCAGCGGCCTGCAGGCCCTGGTCGAGGCCTGGCGCGAGGTCCGCAGCGGCCGCGCCGACGGCATGGTGGCCGCGGGCGCCTGGACACCGTACGACGTGCTGCACCAGGGCTACATGGCCCGTCGCGGCCTGACCGGCGATCCCGGGGACGACGCCACCACGGCCATGCGGCCCTTCGACCGCGGTCGAACCGGCCTGCTCCCCGCGGACGGCGGCGCCGCCTTCCTGCTGGAGGAGCTCGACGTGGCGCTCGCCCGCGGCGCCAGCATCCTCGCCGAGGTCGTGGGCGGCGCCTCTCGCTTTGCCGCGCCCGACGCGGGCACCGACCTCGACGTACGCCTCGACGTGCTGCGCGCCGGCATCCCCGATGACCTGGCCGTGGACGCCATCGCCGTCGAGGGCACCAGCCACCCGGACCTCGATCGGCTCGAGGGCCAGGCCTGGACCGCCTTCCTCGGCGGCGAGCGCGCGGCCAACACCCCCTGGATCGCACCCAGCGCCTGCTGCGGCTGGGCCGGTCCCGCGGCCGCGCCCCTGTCCCTGGCTGCCCTGCTGCTGTCCATGCGCGACGGCGTCGTGCCGCCCCTGCCCAACGTGGACGACCCGGACCCGGCTTGTGGTCCGCTACGCCCCCGGTACGCCGAGTACGCCACCGGAATCCGCGGCGGCGCGGTGTCGTCGTTCAGTTTCGAGGGCTTTCACGCTACGCTGGCGCTCCGGAGCTGGAGCGCGACTGGCGAGTGAGCGAACCTCCCCGAATCGTCATCAGCGCACTCGGCCTGGTGGCCGCATCAGGGATCGGCGTGGACGCCGCCTGGGCGGCCGTGGCCGGGGGGCGCACCTGTGTGGGGCCGATCCAGTCCTTCGACGTGACCGTGCTGCCGGGCAAGACCGGCGCGGAGCTGCACGAGCTGCCCGACGCGGGCCGGCCGGGGGACGAGCGCTCGATCCGCATGCTGCTGGCCGCCGGTGACGAGGTCACCGCGGACCTGCGACCCCTGCTGTCCGACGCCCCCGACGCCCGGGAGCGGCTCGCCGTGGTGCTCGGCACCTCCCAGGGCGCGCTGCTGAACATGGCCCCCATCCACCGCCGGCTGTACCAGCAGGGCGAGGACCGGCTCGCCGACGGCGAGGTCGAGAGCCTGCGCACCTATCGCCCCGGCTACGGAACCCGCCGGCTGGCCGAGGCCATCGGCGCGGAGGGGCCCCGCTCCACGGTCGGCATGGTCTGCGTGAGCAGCGCCATGGCCACCATGCACGGTGCGGACATGCTGCGCGCAGGCGCGGCCGATCGGGCCGTGGTCGGCGGATTCGAGGGCTTCAGCCCCTTCATCCACACCGGCTTCAACTGCATCGGTGCCCTGACCCGCACCCTGTGCCGCCCGTTCGACAAGCGCCGGGACGGTACCGTGCTCGGCGAGGGCGCAGCGTTGATGCTGCTGGAGACCGAGCAGGCCGCGGCCGAGCGCGGCGCCACACCCCTGGCCGTCCTCGAGGGCGGCGGCTTTGCCGCCGACGGCGTTCACCTGACCGCACCGGACCGGGAGGGCAAGGGGCTGCAGCGGGCCATCGATCAGGCCCTGGCCGAGTCCGGCGCCGCCCCCGCGGAGTTCGACTACGTCAGCGCCCACGGCACGGGCACGGCCTACAACGACTCCATGGAATGCCGCGCCCTGGAGCGGGTGTTCACCGACGGCGTGCCGCCCATGAGCTCGCTGAAGTCGATCTTCGGCCACACCCTGGGTGCCGCCGGCGCCCTGGACGCGGTGGTCAGCATCCGCGCGATGCACGAGCGGGTGCTCCCCCCGACCGTGAACGGCGGGGAGGAACCCGAGGAGGACGGCTGGGACTTCGTGCACGACGGCGCTCGCCCGGTGGCGAGGCTCGACCGCGTGCTGAGCACCAACGCGGCCATGGCCGGCAACAACACCGCCCTGGTGCTGCGGCGGTGGGAGGGCTGAGTCCGTGGACCTGGTGATCAGCGGCGTGGGCGCGATCTCGTGGGTGGGCGAGGGCCCGACCGCGATCGAGGCGCTGCTGGGCACCCCCGACGCCCCGGACCTCGAGGAGGTGGAGCAGGGTCTGCAGGTCCGCATCGGCCGCGTGGGCCGCCTGCGCCACCACCCGTTCAGCTCCCGGTACAAGCGCTTCGGCCAGATCGACACCTTCAGCCGCTACGCCTTCGTGGCCGCCGGCCACGCCCTGGACGACGCCGACCTGGCCGTGCCCGCCCCCGAGTTCGAGGGGTGCGGGGCCATCCTCGGCACGGGCTTCGGCTGCCAGGAGGCCAACTTCCAGTTCGACCAGTTCAGCCTCGACCCGTCCGTGGGTCTGCGCGGCGCCAGTCCGCTCGCCTTCAAGGGCACGGTGGACAACGCCCCGGCGGGCTGGCTGTCGGTCGCCTACCACCTGCGCGGGGTCAACGCGACCTTCACGTCGGGCTTCGGCGCGGGCGCCGAGGCCGTGGTGGCCGCGATCACCGCCATCCGCGCCGGCCGCACCGATCGGGTCGTCACCGGCGGCGTCGAACGCCTGATGTCCCTGCAGCTGTCCGCCCTGTGCCGCGCCGGGTTCCCGCCACAGCCATTCGCCGCCGAGGGCTCGGCCGTGGTCGTACTCGAGACCGCCGAGGCCGCGGCCGCCCGGGGACACGCGCCGCGGGCGAAGCTGCTCGGCGCGGCCCGCCTGCGCGCCCTGGACGCCGGCGCCCTGGCACGCTTCCTCGACCGCAGCGGCGTGGCCCCCGCCGACCTCGCCGCCGTGCGAGTGGCCACCGGCCCCGCCTTCCAGCGCGAGCCCACGGCCCCGCTGTTCGCCGAGGTCGGCATCCCGTCCGAGGCCACCGTGGACTCGGACCGTACCGGCGAGATGTACGCCGCCCAGGCCCCCCTCTCCCTCGCCCTGCTCGCCGCCGCCCCGCCGGACGGCCCGGCCCTGCTCTACGCCGCGGGCGAGGACGGCGACGCCTTCGCCTTCCTCCTCGCCCCCGCGCGGTAGGTCGGGTCGAGGAACGAAGCGAGCGCAGCGAGCAAAGAGACGGACCCGACACCTCCCCCTCAGAACAAGAACAACCCCCACACCACCCCCGCATCCACCTCCACCTCGCAGTACGGCGCGTGGAACGACAGCTCGAACCCGCCCACGGAGTCCCCGTCTTCATCGGACACCGTCCCGCTGGCCGTTCCCTTCAGCGCCCCCCCCGCCGCCTCCTCGAGGGCCCGCGTGCTGCCGTCGTGCGCGCACCAGGGTTCGACCACATCGTACGCAGACACGGCCGACGGGTCGTCGTCCTGGTCCTCCCCCTCGTCCTCCGCGGCCACGGCCAGCGGGTTGTCGTGGAACGCGCTCAGCTGCACGGCGAACAGCTCCGAGTCCTCGTCCAGGGTCCACTCCCCCGGCACCAGCTGCGCATTCCAGCTGTTGGTCGCGACCCCGTCGAACGAGACCACGAACGCCGCGGCGTGGCCAGCCCCCATCATCCCGTCCATCAGCTCCGCGCCCCGCGCGAACTGCTCGGCTTCGGACAGCCCGTCGTCCTCCAGGACCTCCTGGTACGCCGGCAACGCCTCGGACAGCCGGTCGCACGGCCGGGTGGCCGTGGACAGTACGATCACGTCGTAGGTCTCGGCCCCCACCTCCACCCCGGGTTCCACCAGCCGCAACCAGGTCGCGGACTCCACCCCGTCGAATCCTTCCACGGAGTCCAGCTCGACCGATCCACCGGCACAGCCCATCACGAGGACCAGGATTCCCAGACTCGCACCACACACCACGCGCTTCACCATCTCCATTCCCTTCTTCCCCCGGTTCGCCTGTGTAGCAAGGGTCGTGCCAGCGTCCCACGACACACCTCTCGGGCTGCCCGCTGCCATATTCGACAACGATCGTGGACATTCGCGTCTACAGGTGTTTCCGCCCCGACCCACACCTCGGACATGGCGCGGCGTACTACAATGGCCACTCGCTCTTGAGAGGGGGCTGCCCATGCCGAACCAACCCCACGAGGTGCCGGAGAGCTCCCCGAATCCCGTGACGTACATACTCGCGGGCGTCGGTTGCTTCGTGGGATTGCTCGTCCTTGCGGTGGTCGCGTTCCTGGTGTTCGGGGTGGCCGGCGGCGCGGCCATGTACACGACCCAGACCCGGGTGCAGGAGAACCAGGCCGGCGTGGACCGCGAGGAGCACATGGCGCTCGTCCGCCAGCAGCTGGCGGGGATGAATGACGCACTGGACACCGGGACCCCGACCGACGGGGCGTCGGCCCACCCCGACATGGTGTACGTGCCCGCCGGCTACTACATGAAGGGCCGCTGGAGGTTCGACGACCTGGCCGGCGACTCCGAGGTCGAGGAGATCACCCGGTACGTGACCGGGTACTGGATCGAGCGGCTGGAACACCACGACGGCGAGGACGTCCCCCTCGACCTGGTCACCTGGCAGGAGGCCTCCGACGCCTGCCGCGACCAGGGCAAGGACCTGTGCACCGAGGACCAGTGGGAGAAGGCCTGCAAGGGCCCCGTCAACCTCGTGTACCCCTACGGCGACGACTACGACGCCGCCGCCTGCCCGCCGACCGGCCTGGACCGGGACAGCCCCTATCCGGTCGGGGGCCAGGGGTGCGGCTCCGGATACGGCGTCATGGACCTGGCCGGCGGCTGCCGCGAGTGGACCATGGCCAAGAAGGGCGATCGCAAGGTCACCAAGGGCGGCGGGGGCCCGGGCGACGAAGAAGCAGGAACCCGCTGCGCTGCGCGCAGGACCGAGAAACCGACCCTCGCCCTCCCGGGCCTCTCGTTCCGCTGCTGTGTGGAGGACGGATGAGGCGGTCGCGGTAGGACCGGCCGCCAGTGAGGGGATGAACATGGCAGGAGACCACGATCCTCGTGACGACTGGGAGCTCTCCCGTGTCGCGATCGGTATCGCCCTCGGCGTCGGGCTCGGCGTGGCCCTGGGCGCAGCCCTGGACAACGTCGGCATCGGTATCGCCCTGGGCGCCGGGATCGGCACCGCGCTCGGAGCCGCGCTCGCCGCCCCGAAGAGGTAGGGACGACCTGAGCGGGGAGGGGCCGTGGTGGTCCTGGACTACCGCTCCGCCCGCACCTTGATCGCCTCGAGGAACTGCCGGAGGCTGGTCGCGGTCAGCATCTTCTCCACGGCCTCGGGGATGTTGCGGCCCGTGTCGATGTCGCTGATGTACACGAACCGGCAGCGAGGGCTACCGCCGTCGGAGATGTCGAACACCTGATACTCGCCGTGGTTGCGGTCCAGATCGCTCTCCTGGTTGGGATCCAGGTCGTACGTCAGGCAGCTGTCCGCCGGCCGGTACTTGTACACGTTGTAGTACCGGATCGGCGTGCCGAAGATGCGCAGCTCGTACCAGCACGAGATCACCCGCGTGGTACCGATCACGCCGTCGCCGTAGCAGTCCATGGACTTCAGCGACGCGTTCTCGTCGAGCAGCTGATCGAAGTCCAGCAACGCTGCCCACAGGGTCGCCGGATCGACCTCGATGTCGATGATCCCCGTGACCACGGCCGAGTCCTCCCCCTTCCTGGCCTTGCGCACCACCAGGTCCCCGCGCTCCAGGATCTCGGCCTCCTTGTCGGTGACCGTGGGGGCAGCGGGCGCGGCCGCCCAGGCCGGGAGAAAGGGGAGCAGGAGCGTGGCCAGCAGGGCCGCCACCAGGGATCGGGCGTGCTTCGTGTCCATGCGCGGACGATAGCACGCGGGGAAAAAGGGGTCAGACCTTGACACTTGACACTTCGCGACCGTGCTAGGCTTCCCCGGAGCCTGGGAGGGCCGTCCATGTCGAACCCGGTCGCCGTGAGCATCGTCAAGTCCGCAGGTCTGCTGATCGCCGTGGCCGCGCTCGCCACCCTGCACCTGGCCTGCTGCTGCTGCTGTTGCGGGCCGCCGGATCCGACCGCCGGGTTCCAGACCAACGACGACTTCGACCGGATCTACGAGGAACTCAGCGACAACAGCAACGCCGGCAGCACCGCATTCGGCGCCAGCTGCGACGACACCGCCTCGCTGAGCCGCTGCGACGAGTACACCGAGGGTTCCATGTCCCTGCTCGGCGAGGACTTCTACAGGAGCATGTGCGAGCTCGGTGACGGCAAGTGGTCCAAGAGCCGTTGCCCCACGGCGGACCTCGTGGGTGGGTGCGCAGACGGCGCGGGCAGTACCACCTTCCACTACTCGACCGGAGTCAACGCCTGGACGGTCGAGTCGTCGAAGTCCGAGTGCGACCTGTGGGGCAGCACCTGGAAGGACCCGGCGACGCTGGTGCCGGCAGGCCCCCCGCAGGCGCACGACGGTGAGGACGTCGGGGCCGAGCCCTGAGGGCAAAAGGGGTCAGACCTTGACACTTGGTCCCTGTGAAGGAACGGGGGTCAATCCCCGCCGGCTGCCTCCCGGAGGGCTTCCACCCACAGGGTAATCTCCTGCTCCTCCCCCGCGAGCCGTCGGATCCTGCCGAGGGACCGGGAGACCACGGAGGGTGCGCCGTGGACCAGTTCTCCGATCTCGACCTGTGACAGGTCGGTGACCTCGTTGAGCCACCACATCGCGAGCCAGCGAGCACGATTGGCGCTGCCGCGACCGCTCTTCCCGGCTTTCAGGTCACTCACTTCGCACCCGGTCAACGCTGCGACCATGGCCAGCGCCTCCTCGGGTGAACGAAGCCGCTGACCCCTGGCCTGCAACTGCAGGTCCTTCCTCCAGTGGACCGGGTAGAAAAGCACCTTGTCGAACCCCGCCGGAGCCTGGGCGCGCCTACGCTGGACGTCCTTCAGGTACTCGATGTACGCCTCGCGCGAACCGAACACGGCCTGCAGTTCATCCACCGTCAGCCACGCCGGTGACGATTCGAGTCCCACGTAGCCCGGGTGACTGGACCACTCCCACTCGTCCGGGGTCTTCACCAGGAACGCACGGACCGGATTGAGGTGGAGGTACGCCAGCAGATGGCGCCAGTACTCCTCGCGTTCCACGACGCGGTTCTGGAAGCGCCCCTGGAACAACGGACCGTTCCACTCGAACCGACGATTCAACCACTGGCTGTACCGCGACTGCAGGAACTGCATCGCCCGTCCGACATTTCCTCGCACGCTCTCGAGCATGATGTGGAAGTGATTGGGCATCAGCACGTAGCCGTGGATCCGAACGCCGAACCGAGCTGGTAGCTCGGCCATCTCACGCTTGAACGCGTCGAAACCTCGTTCGTCGGGATAGATGGGCTCCTTACGTGCACCGCGGTTGTAGATGTGATGTCGGGCGCCGGGATGGTCGATCCGAGGTGGTCTGGTCATGCGGACACGATCTCAGGAGGAAGTGTCAAGTGTCAACGTCTGACCCCTTTTCCGACCCCTTTTCCGCGACGATGCTGCTGGAAACCCTGCCGCAACTCTGCTACGAAACCGACTCGCCGCCCGCGCGCGGGCGGTCCAATGACAGGAGAACGCCCATGACACGGAGGGTGGTCATCACCGGCGCGGGCGTCGTGGCTCCCCACGGCGCTGGCCCCGAGGTCCTCTTCAAGCAGCTGGTCGAGGGGGTCAGCGGCGTCGCCCGCATCCAGAACTTCGACCCCATCGGTCACCCGACGCAGATCGCGGCCGAGGTGCGCTACGACGTGGACGTGCCCGACCGCATCGGCCCATACGAGGTGAAGAACCGGTCCCTGCGCTTCGCCGTGCACGCCACGCAGCAGGCCATGCAAGGTGCCGGCCTGGATGCACACAGCGACGATCCCCGCCGCCGCGCGGTCGTGCTCGCCACCGGCATCGGCTCGGCCTCGCTGGACCTGTTCGGTCCCCAGGCGCTGGAGATGTTCGGCCACCTCGAGGATGCGGACAAGGAGGACGTGGCGCCGTTCTACGAGGCCATGAGCCGCCGCGACGACGTGCGCATGTTCGACGACTACTACCTGGACCTGGCCTGCCCGGTGCTGGCCACCCAGACCGGCTCGGGCCAGGCCTACAATCCGGCCTCGGCCTGCGCCTCCGGCGGCCACACCCTGGCCGAGGGGCTGCGCCTGATCCGCCGCGGCGACGCGGACATCGTGTTCGCCGGCGGCGCGGGCACGCCCACCACCCGCACCATGATCCCCGGCTTCGCCATGCTCAAGGCGCTCAGCCGCCGCAACGACGAGCCCGAGAAGGCCTCCCGCCCGTTCGACGCCGAGCGGGACGGCTTCGTCATGGGCGAGGGCGCGGCCACCGTGGTCCTGGAAGACCTGGACCACGCAGTCGCCCGCGGCGCCGACATCCTCGGCGAGCTCGTCGGTGCGGCCGTGACCACCGACGCCTACCGCCTCACCGACCCGGACCCGTCGGGAGCGGGCATGGCACGCGCCCTGCGCGGCGCCCTCGACGATGCCCGCGTGGACCCGGACGAGGTCGACTACGTCAACGCCCACGGCACGTCCACGAAGTTCAACGACGCGGCCGAGACCAGGGCCATCAAGGAGGTCCTGGGCGAGCGGGCCTACGACGTCCCCGTGAGCTCCTCCAAGTCCATGTTCGGCCACATCATCCACGCGGCCGGCACCACCGAGGCAGTCGTCTGCCTGCAGAGCATCGCCAACGGGGTCGTGCATCCGACCGTCAACCAGGAGGTGCCCGACCCGGCCTGTGACCTGGACTACGTGCCCAACGAGGGCCGGGACCACGTGTGCGACACGGTGGTGAGCAACAGCTTCGGATTCGGCGGACAGAACGTCAGCCTGGTCCTGCGCCGGTTCGAGGGGTGAACACCATGAGCGACCCGATCCTGATCACCGGCATGGGCGCACTCAGCGGCGCCGGACCCGACAACGACGCGTTCGCGGCGGCCCTGCGCGAGGGCGGCGGCGCCTTCTCCGACTTCCCCGCGCCCCTGGACCTGCTGCCGCCGGGGTTCGGCGGCGTGGCCACGGCCGACAAGAGCCTGATCCGCAAGCTGCCGGGCGCGCGGCCCCTGCGGCCGTCCACCATGACCCGCTACACCTACCTCTCCACGGTCGGCCTGGGACTGTGCCTCGCCGACGCGGGCGTGGAGGAGGCCCCGGTGGAGGCCGAGGAGCTGCGCCGCGGCCTGTACGTGGGCAGCTACGTCAACCTCCCGGAGATGCACAAGCAGGTGGGCATGAGCTACCAGGTGCGCGACCGCGAGGCCGCGGCCGAGGGCCGCTACCAGATCGACGACGCGAAGATCGTGCAGGGCATGAAGCGCTTCACCGGCTTCGAGTTCCTGCGATTGATGAACAACATGCCGGTCGCTCACGGCGCCATCCAGGCGCGGGCCAAGGGACCGTGCAACACCTTCATGGGCTTTGCCAGCGCCGGCCTGCAGGCCGTGGGCGCGGGCATGCGGGCGTTGCAGGACGGCCACGTGGACACCGCCTTCTGCGGTGGCGCGGGTACCGCCGTGCTCGAGCACGGCCTGATGTACAAGGCCCACCGCGGCCTGCTCGCCACGGACAAGGTCGGCACCCTGCTCGCCGGCGATGATCCGGGCACGACCTGTCAGCCGTTCGGCGAGGGCGCCTGCGGTATCGTGCCGGGCGAGGGAGCCGGCTTCGTCACCCTGGAGACCGAGATCCACGCCGAGGCCCGCGGCGCCTGCCCCGTGGCCGCCCTGACCGGCTACGCCACCGGGTTCGCGCCCCCCACCGAGCAGCGGGGCTACCCCGCGGACCACATCGCGATCGCGGGCACGGTCCGGGCGGCCCTGGACGGCGCGGGTCTGCAGCCCGCCGACATCGACCTGCTGGTACCCACCGGGTACGGCCTGCCGCGTATGGACGCCATCGAGTTCGCGGCCTACGCGGACGTGTTCGGCGACGCCATGCCGCAGGTCCTGCCGTTCACCCCGGTGACCGGCTTCTGCGAGGCCGCCCACGGCAGCCTCGGCCTGTGCGCGGCCCTGGTCGCGCTGACCGCGGACGGCGGCGTCACCCCGTGGCGACCGGCAGCTCCGATCGGGGGCTACCCGGCGGCCGCGCAGCCCCCCGGCCTGCGTCGCGCCCTGGTCGTGGCCGCGGCCATGGAGGGCAACACCGCAGCCGTGGTCGTAGAGCGGTTCTCGTCCTGATTCCCGCCTGCTAACATCCGCCCCCGTTCCCCATGGAGGCTCCCATGAAGCTGGTGGAGTGCGTTCCCAACTTCTCCGAAGGCCGCAACCCCGACGTGATCGAGGCCATCGCCGAGGCACTTCGCAGCGTGTCCGGCGCCGAGCTGCTCGACGTGGACCCGGGCTCGGCCACCAACCGCACCGTGTACACCCTGATAGGCACACCGGACGCGGTGGTCGACGCCGCATTCGCCGGCATCGCCCGCGCGCTGGAGGTGATCGACATGAGCCAGCACACGGGCGAACACGCTCGTCAGGGCGCGTGTGACGTGTGCCCGTTCGTGCCGGTCTCGGGCGTGACGATGGACGACTGCGTGGAGCTGGCCCACCGGCTGGCGAAGCGAGTTGGTGAGGAGCTCGAGCTGCCGGTGTACCTGTACGCCCGCGCCGCCCAGCGCCCGGAGCGGGTGAGGCTGCCGACCATCCGCGTGGGCGAGTACGAGGCCCTGCCCGACAAGCTCGGCAAGCCCGAGTGGGAGCCGGACTACGGCCCGGCTCGATTCGACCCGCGCTTCGGCGTGCTGACCACGGGCGCGCGACCGTTCCTCATCGCCTACAACGTCAACGTCAACACCAAGGACAAGGCCAAGGCCCACTACATCGCCGCTCGCGTTCGCGAGAAGGGGTACGCGAAGCGCGACGAGAACTTCGAGTTCGTACGCAACGCCAAGGGCAAGGTCGAGCTGATCCCCGGTCGCTTCCCGGGCGTGCAGGGCGTGGGCTGGGTGATCGAGGAGTACGGCCGGGCCCAGTGCTCGTTCAACATCACCGACGCAACGCAGGTGGGCCTCCACGAGGTGTTCGAGGCCTGCCGCGAGTTCTCCCGCAACGTCGACGGCGTGCGCGTCACCGGCTCGGAGGTGGTGGGCCTGGTGCCGCTGCAGTCGCTGGTCGACGCGGGCCGGCACTACCTGGGTGGCCAGGGACTGTGCACCGGCGTACCCACGCGCCGGCTGGTGGACGTGGCCATCCAGTCCATGGGCCTGGCCGACCTGACCCCGTTCGACCCCGAGGACCGGATCATCGAGTACCGGGTGGCCGGGGACGGGCCCCTGGCCTCCATGACCGTGCGGGACTTCGTGGACACCACCTCGTCGGACGCGCCCGCGCCCGGCGGCGGGTCCGTGGCCGCGCTGTGCGGCTCGCTGGGCTCGGGCCTGGCCGCCATGGTGGCCTCCCTGACCGTGGGCCGTCCCGAGTACGCGGAGTACGCCGCCGCGCTCGACGCGGCCGCAGTGGAAGGACAGGCGCTCAAGGAGCACTTCATCGGCGCGATCGACGCGGACACGGACGCGTTCAACGTGATGATGGACGCCATGCGCATGCCGCGGAAGTCCAAGGAGCAGGCCGCCGCGCGCAAAGCGGCCATGGTCGAGGCGCAGAAGGGCGCCACCGACGTGCCGTTCGGCGTGCTGGAGCGCTGCGGGGCCGTGGTGCGGCTGGCGGGCGTGGCCGCGGACCATGGGCTTGCGTCGGCCGCTTCGGACGCGGGCACGGCAGCGGCCGCGGCAGCCGCGGCCGCACGCGGCGCCTACCTCAACGTGATGATCAACCTCGACGGCCTGGCCGACCCCGACTACGTGGCCACCACCCGGGCGAGGGCCGACGAGCTGCTGGCCGAGACCCAGGCCGCGGCCGACGAGGTGTTCGGCCGCATCGCCGGCAGGCTGGCCGGTGCGCTGGACTGACGCAGCGGCCCTGCTGGCCGCGCTCCTGACCCTGGCCACGGCCGTGGACGCCACCGCGGCCCAGCGCCGCACCGACGCCCTGGACGACCAGGCCGGGTTCTACCTCGCGCTGCGCACTGGTCCGGAGGACACCTACATCGGTATGTACCCGGGCTGGGGCATGGGCGCCCGCGTCGGCGCCCGCGTCACGCCCCAACTGGCCGTGGCCGCGGACGGCTACATGAGCCTGTGGCCCGCATGGTTCGGCTGGCACGTGGCTGCAGTCGCGCAGCTCACGCCCGTACGGCGGACTCGCTCGGCGCTGGACGTGGACCTGTTCCTGGGCGCGGGCCGGCCCAGCCCGGTGAGCAAGGGGCTGTACGGCGTGGACCGGGAGACCCTGACGGTCTACCCCGTGCTGCGAGCCGAGGCCGTCTGGCTGCACCGGCTCGACGCCTACGGCGCCATGGGTCCCTTCCTGCGCCTGGAGACCTCCCCCCTGTTCCTGCTCCGGGTCGGTCACCTGGCCGACGGCAGCGAGCAGCGGCGTCCGAAGATCGCGTTCCGCTGTCACCAGCTGCTGCTGGGCGCGATGTGGGATACCGAGGTGCTCGACCGCGCCAGCCTGCGCTGGCGCCTGGCCGCGGGCATCACCGCGTGGGGCGACCACTCGTTGATCAGCCCGTCATTCCACAGCAACATCGAGCTGGTGTTCGACCGCCGACCGTTCGCGAGAAACGGGGGTGAGGGATGAGGCGATCCCTGCTGCTGCTGACGCTGCTATCCCTCGCGGCCACCGCCTGCATCGTGGACGAGTACTGGGTGGACGAACTCGTGGTGGTGCTCGACGAACCCGTGGACCGCGCCCTCGTGTACAGCGACCGCGGCCTCAACGGCAACGTGACCGGCCTGCCGATCTGCACTCCCCAGCGACTGGCGAGGCAGGCCTACCTCGAGAGCAGTGGCGAGCACGTGCTCGAGATCCACACCGAGGACGAGTTCGAGCGCACGGCCCTCACCGTCGCGGCCTGGATCGACGCGGACGGCGACGACGAGCCCGGCTGCGAGGAGCTCGGCACCCGCTTCGGGGTCTCCATGGAGATCACGTCGGAGGTGAGCGTGGAGGAAGCGGAGCTCGAGGTGGGGGGCGGGTCCGCGGAGCCCTGCGATCAGGAGGAGTGATCCGGCCTCGTGCGCACACGCACGATTGTCAATTTCCCGTGAAGACCCAATACTAGCTGCCACGGATCCGTTTCCGGGGAGCTGCCATGACCAGGACCACCTTCGCCACCTTGATCTGCACGCTGGCCGTGCTGACCTTCACCACCGGGGCCCGCGCCCAGACCGCGCTGCTGGTGATGGACTCCAACCCCTGGGGCTACACGGCCTGGCAGACGATCCTCGCCAGCGAGGGCATCTCCTACACCCAGATCGGCAGCTCCTCCCTGTCGGGGACCAACCTGGACAGCTACGCGATGGTGATCACCGTCAGCGTGCAGGGCGGCACGTACAACACCTACGTCAACAACGCCCGCTCCCAGCTGGAAACCTACGTGGACGGCGGCGGCGTGGTGCTGTTCTCCGGGTGTACGCAGAGCAGCCACACCCCCTACCCGGACCCACCGTTCGGGGGTACGAACGTCTACAGCCTGGCCAACTACAACTACAACACGTGGCCCAGCCACGACGTGATGACCGGGATCTCGGCGTCGTACTACTCCAACTACGCCTCGCACAACTACATCAGCGGCCCCCCCGGCGCGGCCGACATCCTGGCCACGAACGGCAGCAGCGCCACGATCTACACCTACGAGAGCGGCTCGGGCGTGATCCTGGTGCACACCGAGACCTGGGAGTGGGGCTGGGGCCACGGCCACGAGACCGGCACCATCATGCGCAACGCCATCAACTGGGGCTGGGCCTGGACGCCACCCTGCGCCGACGCCGACGGCGACGGGTACACGGACGACGCCTGCGGCGGCACGGACTGCGACGACACCAACGCCGCGGTGCACCCCGGCGCCACCGAGACCGCCTGCGATTACATCGACAACGACTGCGACGGCGCCCTGCACGGCGACGAGGTGGACGGCGACGGCGACGGGTACGACGAGTGCTCCAACGACTGCAACGACGCCAACGCCGCCATCCACCCCGCGGCCACCGAGGTGGCGTGCGACTACATCGACAACGACTGCGACGGCGACCTGCACACCCAGGAGGTGGACGACGACTACGACGGCTACGACGAGTGCTCCGACGACTGCGACGACGCCAACGCCGCCATCCACCCCGCGGCCACCGAGGTCGCCTGCGACTACGT